>JAJDER010000189.1 GCA_029259725.1 Planctomycetota bacterium
GGCTCGTGCCCGCGGCGATGTCGCAGTCGTCCGGCACGCCGTTGCTGTTGCAGTCCAGCTGGCACTCGTCCGGGATGCCGTCGGTGTTGCAGTCCTGGCTGGTTCCGGCGGCGATGTCGCACTCGTCGGGGATGGAGTTGCTGTTGCAGTCCTGACTCGTGCCGCCCAGCAGGTCGAGGTCATCGGGCACGCCGTTGCTGTTGCAATCGGGGTCGCACTCGTCCGGGATGCCGTTGCCGTTCAGGTCCGTGCTGGTGCCCGAGGACAGGTCGCACTCGTCGGGCACGCTGTTGCCGTTGCAGTCCTCGCTCGTGCCGGCGGCCAGGTCGCAGTCATCGGGCACGCCGTTGCTGTTGCAGTCGAGCTGACACTCGTCCGGGACGCCGTCGGTGTTGCAGTCCTGGCTGGTTCCGGCGGCGATGTCGCACTCGTCGGGCACGCCGTTGCTGTTGCAGTCCTGGCTCGTGCCGGCGGTGATGTCGCACGCGTCGGTCACGCCGTTGCTGTTGCAGTCGGTCTCGCACTCATCCGGGATGCCGTTGGTGTCGCAGTCGTTGCTCGTGCCGGCGGCGATGTCGCACTCGTCGGGCACGCCGTTACTGTTGCAGTCCTGGCTGGTTCCACCGGAGATGTCGTCCGCGTCGTCGACGCCGTTGTTGTTGCAATCTGCGAAGATCGTGTAGACGAGTGCACTGCCGGCGAGGAAGACCGGGCCCGCGTCGCTGAGCGGTCCGCCCAGCAGCGTGCGGCTGCCGTCGACGTCCGTCGCGCTGCCCAGGAACGCCGACCCGACCGAGACGATCTTGGCGTCCTCGGTCCAGTTGCCGCCGCCCGCATCATGGAAGATGTAGGCCGAGCCCTCGCCGCCCTCGTCGCCGAACGCGCCGACCACGACGGTGTCGCCGCGGATCGAGACGGCCACGCCGAAGTTGTCGCTGGCGCCGCCGTCGCTGGCGGTGAGCTTGTCCTCCTGGTTCCAGTTGTTGCCACTGCGACGGAACACGTAGGCCGCACCACCGTCGATGCCGACGCTGTCCTCACCCGGCGCGCCGACCACGGCCAGGTCGCCGTCGATGGCCACGCTGAAGCCGAACATGTCGCCGGCCTGGTCATCGTTCGAGACGAGCTTGTCCTCCTGGCCCCACGAGCCGGTGTTCTCGAACACGTACGCCGACCCCGAGGCCGCGCCGCCATCGTCGTCACCCGGGGCACCCAGGATCGCGCGCACGCCATCCAGCGCCGCCGAGTGACCGAAACTGTCGCCCGTCACACCGTCGGCTGCGGTGAGCTTGTCCTCCTCGGTCCAGCTCCCGCCGCCCTGATCGCGGAACACGTAGGCCGCACCCGTGCCGCCCTCGCTGGCCCCGTCACCGGCGGGCTCGTCACCCGGCGCTCCGAGCAGGGCGCCCGTCCCGCTCAGGGACACGCTGAAGCCCACCTGATCCAGGTTCTCCCCGTCGGCACTGGTGAGCTTGTCCTCCTGGCTCCAGTTGCCGGCGGACTCGCGGAACACGTACCCGGCACCCGGGCCGAGCGTGCCACCGAAGGGGAAGATCGGATCGGGAGCGCCGGCCAGGAGCACCGTGCCCTCGACCGAGACCGAGTAGCCGAACAGGTCCTGGTCCGCCGCGTCGAGCGCGAGGACGAGGTCCTCCTCGCTCCAGGTCGTGCCTGCACGCCGGAACATGTACACGGCGCCCTTGCCGTTGTCCCGCGCCCGAGCGCCGATGGCCGCCACGTCACCGTCGAGCGACACCGAGGTGCCGAACATGTCGGAGATGGCCGCGTCGCTCGCGGTGAGTTCCTGCTCCAGCACCTGTCCTGTCACGGACGGGGCGAAGAACGCGGTGCCCAGGAGGGCAGCCGCGAAGAACAGGAAGAACAGGGAGCAACGACGGGACGAAGGTCCGGACAGGGCGGTCATCACGACCTCCGGGTACAACGGCTCCCTTCTTGCCCTTTTCATCCTGCGGCCCGTGGGTCCCCACCCGGATCCACGGTCTCGCCTCAGGCCCGCGGGGAGTATACCCGTGGATCGCGAGCGTGGGGGCCGCTCAGAGCGCAGTGAAGCTGAAGATCATCACGTCCTCGAGGCCGGCCGTGTCCATGACCTGGGCCGCCAGGGGCCAGAGGCCCGCGGGCAGCGCCGGCACGTTGGGCGCGAAGATCGAGTACTGGCCCACGCCGACGGCGTTCATCGGCAGGGCCGCCAGGAGCAGGCCGCTGGGATGGAAGACGTAGAGCAGCACCTGGGCGATATCGCCCGGGCCGTCGGGATCACTCACGGCCACGCGGAAGACCAGGTCCTGCGAGCCGAGAAACGGATCCGGCGCGACCACGGCCGCCTCGATCACGGGCGCCGCGTTGTCCGGCTTGACCAGCACGGCCCAGTCCTCACCCGTGTCCGACGGCGGCAGCCCCAGGGCGACGACGCCCGGCCCCGTCACGCTGCCGATCGTCCCGGTCTGCAGCGGACCACCCACCCGCGGGTCGTACCACTGCACCGAGAAGCTTCCCGCGCTCGAACCCAGGTCGAGCGTCGGGCTCCCACCGTCGGTGAGGTAGACCGCATAGACCTGCCCTACCTGAGCCAGGCAGAAGTTGGGGCCACTCACCAGGGCGTCGTCCGGCACCATCTCCGCGTAGGGCAGATGGGTCTCGAAGAAGTCGAGCGCATGGTCGGTGAGGCGCCACATGTTGTCGCGCGAGCGCCAGTCCTCGCAGTCGAGATCGTCGTGCGGGTAGCTGTACCCGAAGTACCACTCGCACCCCGCGCCGCCGGCCATGAGGTTGCCCCACAACCCGCTCACGCGCGGCCCGTCGTGCCAGAAGTCGTCCGCGTCGGGCTTCACGCCCGAGTTGGCCGATCCGATCTCGTCCAGGAACACCGCCCAGGGTGTCCCGGCCTGCTCGGACTCGGCGCGCCACTCCAGGGTCTCGGCGTGGCTCGACGAGACCGCCGAGATCTGCATCGAGGCACCCTCGAGCAGGCCCGCCGCGAGCAGCGGATCCCACTTGTTGTGCTTCTGCCCGGGGAAGGTGTGCACCACCATCGGGTGGTCCTGGACGTCGAGCGCACCGAGGTGCGCGATGATCTCGGTCAGATCGTCGGTGCCCTGGCTGTTCTCCTCGCCCAGGTTCCAGATCAGCGCCGGGTGGTGGCCGAAGCGCGCCACCAGCTCGCGGTGGTAGAGCTTGCGCTCGAGCCCGAGATTGCCGTTGTCGAGACCGTTGCTGCCGTCGTCGTTCTCGGTCTCCTGCATCACGACGTGCTGGGCCAGGCCGAGCCGATCCATGTGGTCGAAGACGATCTCCCACTGGGCGAGCTTGCTCACGTCGAAGCGCTCGCGTTCGTTCTTCGCGGTCCAGGGCCACACGTCGTCGCCGTCACCCCCGACGTTGAAGGTCAGGAAGTAGACCGAGTTCATGCCCATGCCGGCGAGGTAGTTCAGCGCGCCGATCAGCCCCTTGCCCCGGTCGTCCTGCCACTCCGGGTCGCCCGGCTGCCAGTCCGAGACGTGCGGCGCGTAGACGTGCTGGCCATCCGGGGTCTGGTCGAACTGGGTGTAGCCGAGCAGGTTCTCCGGGCTGTCGGCACCGCCCTTCAGGAACGGCCGGCCCGACTCGCTGAAGCGCCAGTAATGCTCCCCGACATCGCGCAAGAAGCCGTCCGCCAGGAAACCCGGTGCCTGCGGATCCACCGCGGACACCGCGAAGCTGCCGGCGAAGCCATCGAAGGCGAGCGGCGTGCCGTCGTCCGCGAGCGACGAAATCGCGATCTCGGTACCCGTGCGGAACGAGGCCCGATAGTCCCACGCACCGGCGAGTTCAGGGCGGAAGCGCACGCGCCAGATCGAACCGGCATCCGCGCTCGTCTCGCCGGCGTCGCCGTCGGCGGCGTAGAAGCCGGGCACCAGCAACGAGGTGCCGCTCGCGGCGTGCTCGAACTCGACGTCCAGACGGTAGTCGAGGAACGGGTTCGGCTCGGCCTGCTCGGACAGCGCCGGTCCGGTGAAGTCGATGTGCAACGGCTGCAGCGCGATCAGGGAGCCGAACAGAGGACCGCCGGCGCCCTCGGGCACGACCTGCACGGACACGACATCGGACGCGGTCGCGCCTTCGTCGTCGGTCACCATCAACTGCAACAGCAGCGTGCCGGGCGTGTCGAGGTTGCGGACCTGGACGGTCGGCGAGTCGGCGTTGATCAACAGCGCGGTCGGGCCCGACAGCTGCGTCCACGCCCAGGCGACCACGGCGCCGTCGGGATCGTCGGCGGTTCCGGTCAGCAACACGGCCGGCGTCGGCAGGGTGACGGTCACGTCGGTGCCCGCATCCACGACGGGCGGCTGGTTGCCTCCGGCGAAGGGCGACAGGGACGAGCTGGGAATGATCGTCTGGAGCTGGTTCGGCCCCGCGTAGGAGAGCTGGATCGCGACACCGCCGCCCTGCTGGAAGTGCTCCAGCTTGACGGCATGCCAACCCACGGAGAGTTCCATCGTGGCCGAGTCGAGCGCCGCGGCGTGCTGGGTCCAGTGATCGATGCTGAGCACGTCATCGATCCACAGCCGCACGCCGTCGTTGCTGTTGGTCGTGAAGGTCCACTCGCCGGCCTCGGCGATGCTCACGAATCCCGTCCAACGCTCGGAGTAGCTGTTGTCCGGGTTGACCGAGGTGCCGGTCGGCGACTGCCCCCAATCGAGGAAGTCGATCACGGGGTCGATCTTGCTCTCGACGAAGTTGTTGAGCAGGCCGTTGTCGTAGTACTCACCGAGCAGGCCGGACTGGGCCGACGCGCCGCCCATCGAGGCGAGCACGACCACGCCGAGCAGAGCCCGCGCACACGCGGTCTGGCTCAGGGAGCGAAGTGAGGAGGACGTGCGGAAGAGGGCGGAGCGCGAGGTGGGAGAGCCTTGGCGCAGTCCGCCCGCGGCCTGTGGGGCGCGAGGAACGGGGAGCATGAACTCGGGGTGTCCAGCATTCGGTGAGTGGAGGAGCTACGCGCGATCGACGTGCCCCGCGTCGATTCGGCGGCGTCGGCAGCTGCGGGAAGGCGGCCGCGGCGACGCAACCGTCGTAGCAAACCGTGGCAGCCCTTCCCAGCACCGACTCGGAGGAGGAAGCCTCTCACATCGGCGCGGGAAGCGGACAAGTGACGGAAGCGTCAGCCGTCCGAGCTACCTGCGAACCGGTGCCGCATGGGGCAGATCCACCACACGCGCCGTGCCCGGGCCGAAGGGCTGCACGAACAGCAGGCGGCCGCGAACGAGCTCGGCATCCATCCCGAGCACCGCGGCCACGGCGCGCACGTACGTCCCCACCTGGGGGCCGTAGAGTTCGACACGCGCCCGCAGAGCCGCCTCGTCATCCACTCGATCGGTCTTGTGATCGATGACATCCACCGCCAGCACCGCCCCACCGGGCTCCTGCCGGTGGATCACGACGCGGTCACAGATCCCGCGGATCACACAGGCCTGTCCGCCGGCGTCCTGCTCGCGCAGCAGGAATGCGCGCTCACGCAGCACCTCGAGGGAACCGTCCTCGAACGCGGTCGGCGGCGGACACGCTCCCTCCGGCCCCACCGTCACCACGGACGGATCGAAGACCTCCCGCAACGCCGGCTCGTCGAGTGCCGTGACGAGTTCGGCGTGCCATGCGGCGAGCGTCTCGTGGCCCACCGACACGCTGTCATCACCCAGGGCTCCGCGCGCGAGTTCCGGCCCGAACGGCGGCCGGCCCGCTCCCCCGGCAGCGGAAGCGCCGGCGCGGTGCCACGCGAGCTCCTCCAACCAGCGGTGCACGGCAAGCCCGCGCAACCGCCCGTCCCGCGCGCTGGTCGCGCGGCCCGCCTTGGGCGAGGCGTCGCGATCCGTGTGGCGACCCGCGTGGCGATCCACATCGCGCACGACCGCGTCCTCGAAGGCGTGCTCAGACGGACGCCGTCGCAGCGGGCGCCGCCCTACCGCGGCAGGCAGCGCGAGCACGGCGCCCGCCGATCGATCGCGCTCGACACGAGCCACCACGTCACCCCGCGCGAGGGCCTCGTCCGCCGACGACTGCTCGTGTCGCCAGACCTCGCCGGAGCCGCCGGCGGGCACGGCCAGCGCCGTCTCGATCAGCTTCCCGAACGAGTACCGCGGCGCCGCGCCTTGCAGGATCAGGTCCAGCCGCCGGATCGCGCGGGTCATGCCGACGTAGAGGTTGCACAGCTTCTCTTCGAGGTCCGCCGCGCGCTGCGCCGACAACATGCGCCGCAGCGGCTCGTGCGTGGCCGCCACGTCACGCGAGACCGACGGGAACACGGCCTCGACCGGCTGCCATGGGTCGGGTCGGTGCACCAGCAGTCCGTCCGGCCCACCGCGGCGTGCCGCGCACAGCTCCGGCATCACGACCACGTCGAACTCGAGCCCCTTGCTGGCGTGGATCGTCATCACCTTGACCTGCGAGGAGGTCGGGTCCTCGACCGCCGTCCCGCGCACGATCTCGACGAAGTCCGACGGCCGCAGCGTCGCCCGCGGCTCCGTGGCGTAGGCCAGGTCCACCAGCTGCGCGAACCGTCGCACGTCCCAGCTGCCCGACGCCGCGAAGGCCGGCCGGAACGACGCGAGCACCGCGCCGTAGCCCTCCTCGACCAACCGCAGCCGCAGCGCCGCCGCCCACTGCGAGACCGCGGGCCGCAGGCCCCGCTTGGGCGGCAGGTCCGCGGGAGCCAGGCCGACGTGCGCGCCGAGGGGCGAGGTCGCCACGTGGAACAGCGCCGCGCGATCGCCCGGATGATCCGCGAGTTGCAGCGCCGAGAGCGCCGCCAGCACGGCATCCGAATCCGTCAGCGGACTGCCGCCCTCGCCCGAGGCGTGCAGTCCGCGTTGCTTCAAGGCATGCATGAGACCCGGGATCGAGGCGTTGGTCCGGTAGAGCACGCCAACCGATTGGGTCGGCCGCGCGCGCGCGAGCTGGGCGACGTGGTCGGCCACCGCCGCATCGAAGGCGCAGCCGTCCCCGTCCGGGTCGGCGTGTTCGTCGGGCAGGATGCGGAACACCCGTGCCGACCCGGGCATGGCCGTCGAGGCCGCGGTCTGCGGCTCGAAACGGTCCTGCCAGCGTCGGGCACCGGCGGCCAGGGCCTCGTCGTCCTGGAACACGGGCAGCTCGGCCACGCGCGCAAAGACCTGGTTGACCGTGTCGAGGATCACCGGCGCGCTGCGGTAGCTCTCGCGCAGGCTGTCCTGTTCGAGGCCGTAACGCCCGGCCAGTTCGGCCAGCAGGCGCGGCTCCCCCGAGCGCCAGGCATAGATCGACTGCTTCACGTCCCCGACGCAGAAGAAGCTCCGCCCGGACCGCTCGGGGTCCAGCACCGACTCGACCAGCGACTTCAGCACGCCCCACTGCGACACCGACGTGTCCTGGAACTCGTCGAGCAGCAGGTGCTCGATGCCGTCTCCGAGGCGGAACGCGAGCTCCTCGGCGCCGGGCCCGGCCTGCCGCAACCGACGCGGCAGGTCCTCGAAGCGGTACAGGCGACGCTCGGCCTTGAGTTCGCGGTAGGCGCGGTCGAACTCGCCCAGCAGGTCGACCATGGCGTCCGCCCGGGCCGCGACGGCCGCCACGAGTTCGCCGCCGGCGTGCCGCCCGAGCGGCGCCAGGATCGCGCGGTGGGCGTCCTCGATCGGCGCGCCCGAGAAGGTCTCCTCGCCGCGCAGCGCCCGCCCGACCAGTTCGCGTTTGAGCAGGGCCTTCCAGTCGCCGCGGCGGGCGTCGCCAACCAGCGTGTTGCGGGCCTTGTCCCAGACCTTGTTGGGTGTGCCGGCCTTCGTCGGGGCGACCGCCATGGCCTCGAGGTCCGCCACGGCCGCGGCGAGTTGCTCCTCGCCCAGTCGCCCCTCGGGCTGGATCACGCGCCAGGCCGCCGGGACGGTCTCCAGGAACACGTCGTAGCCGGCGCTCACCGCTCGAAGCAGGCCGAGCCGCGCCGAGCGGCCCGGGTCGCCCAGGTCGAGCGCCGCCAACAGCTTCACGAGTCGGTCGGTCGAGGCCCGCTCCAGCACCCGTGCCACGGCCTCGTCGCGAAGCCGCGCGTCGTCCACCTGCTCGGCCACCGCCCAGCCCGAGGGCAACCCCAGATCGAGCCCGAACAGGACCCCCAGCTTGACGAAGAAGGCGTCGAGCGTGAGCACGTCGAGCCGGTGCAGCTGACGCACGGTCCGCGTGAGCAGCGCGCGGCACGCGGCCTGGTCGAGGCCCTCGCCGCGACGTTCGGCCGCCACCGCCGCGGAGAGCGTGGCGCGCTCGGCGGGATCCTGGATCGCGCGCGCGAGGCGCTGCAGCACGCGCTGGGCGATCTCTCCGGCGGCCTTGCGCGTGAACGTCGTCGCCAGCACGGAGGCCGGATCGACGCCGTCCGCGAGGAGCGCCAGGAAGCGACTCGTGAGCCGGAAGGTCTTGCCGGTCCCGGCCGAGGCGAGCACGACGCGGTGGCGCCCGCCGCCGTCTGCGTGGGCGTCGATCACGACGTGGTCTCCGCGCCGCTGCCGGCGAGCAGACCGCGCCCGGCGAGCGCGTTCAGCACCGGGTCATAGGGCGGGAAGGTCCCCAGGTCCGAGAACTTCCCGGCCCGGATGCGGCGCACCACCTCGCGCGCGGTGACGAAGGCGTCGGCGATCTCGGCGTCGGACCAGTGCGCGACGGAGAAACCGGCGTCGGCATCGCGGCGGGCGAGCTCGATGTAGCCGAGCAGCGCCTCGGACGGAGCGTCGGCGTCGAACAGGCCGCGTGGGTGCGTGGCCGGCCGCTCGGCGCAGGGCACGCCGAGTTCGTGCGCCAGCAACAGGTACAGCGGCAACTGCAGGTCGCGCCACCCGTTGCGGCCGTGCGCCTTGCCCAGCTGGCCGCCCTGCTCCCCGGTCTTGTAGTCCCAGATCGCCCAGCGCCCGTCCGGGTGCCGATCGATGCGGTCGATCTTGCCGCGCAGCTCGAAGGCGTCGCCGGGCACGTCGAGCAACACCGGTGCGGACGGCGTCCACTCGGTCTGCTCGATGCGCCAGCCGTCCGCCGCCCACGCCGCCTGGGCCACGGCGAAGCGCCGCATGCGTCGCTTGAGTTGTTCGACCTGCACCGCCACCGCCGCGTGCCGACCATAGCTGCGCGCCCCGGACTCGACCTCCGCCTCGAGGAAGCCCGCGATGCGCTCCGGCCGCGTGCTGCTCTTGACCTCGCTGTTGCCGAAGGCCTCGAGCGCCCGGTGGGCCAGCTGACCGAAGGCCAGGGGATCGAGCTCCCAGGCCTCGTCATCGATGGAGCGCAGCCGCAGCACGCGCCCCAGGTAGAAGGCGTAGGGCGAAACCAGGTAGTCCTTGAACGCCGTGACCGCGAGCCCGTCGAGCGGCTCCTGGGCGGCCGCCATGGGCAGGCACCGCGGCGCGCTGGCGGTCGGCTCGGGCGCACGCGCCGCCGCGGTCGGCGGCGCCGCGTCCGTATCGGGCTCGACCTCCGAGGGCGAGGGCTCATCGCCCACGAAGCGACGCACGCGCGCGGCCAGCGCCGCCTCCGGGCAGCGGAAGACGAGCCGACTCGGCAGCAGCGGGTCGTTCTCGGACGTGCGCCGCCCGCTGACCACGGTCACCGACTCACGACTCGCGAGGCAGGCGCTGAAGACGTGCATGTCGCGGGCCAGACGCAGCTCGTCGTCCGGCAGGCCGAGTCGTGTGCGCAATCCGTCGGGCAGGAACGCGTGCCCACGCCGCGAGGCCGGGACGCGCCCGTCGTTGAAGCCGGTCACGACCAGCACCGGCGCATCGTCGAGGGCCAGTTCCAGCCAACCGAGCAGGAGCGCCTTGCCCTCCTCGGAGTCGAAGTGGAGCGGTTCCCCGTCGACGAGCAGGCGCTGCAACAGGCGCAGAGCCTCGGGCGCGGTCAGGTCGAGTGAGCGTGCGACGGGTTCGGGCAGGGCCTCGAGCTCGTCCAACGCGGCCGAGAGGCGGGCGAGCGTCGCGCGACGGCCGGGCTCGATCTCCTCGCCCGCCTGGACCCGGACGAGCCACGCGCGGATCGCCGCGCACCAGAAGGACGCGGCCTCACGCCGCCGCGTCGTCAGGTCACCGAGCAGGGCATCGAGCCGCTTGCGCGCGCGAGACAGGGGCGACCAGCGCTCGCTCGTCAGCCCTGTCGACGGGCCGTCGGACGGCAGCGTCTGCGCCTGCCACTGATCGAGACAGTCGAGCAGGTCGGGCTCGCGCGCGTCGTCGCCGCAGTGCAGGTGCCGGAGCAGATCGGGATGGCGCACCAGCGCCGCGAAGTCGCGGAAGCTGCCGGTCCCCAGCCACGCCGCCGTGGCCGCGAGCAGGCGCGCGGGAGGTGTTCCGGCGGGCTTGGTGCCCGCCCCGTCACAAGCGGGAACGCCCTCGGCCGCGAGCGCGCGCAGCAGGAACGGCGCGACCTGTTCGTCGGGCACTCCCACCGTGATCTCATCCGGCGCCGGAGCCCGCCGCAGGCGTCCGAGCACGGTGACCACGCGATCGGCCTGCTCCACGGGACGGTCGGCCACCTCCCACGCCGCGTCGGGGAGATCGACCTCGACCGTGTTCCAGAAGTCGGGCAGGACGGCGCCCGACTCGTCGAAGCCGGCCGCGTGGGACTCGGGCGCGAAGACCAGCGGGATGGCCGGGGCGTCGAGTCCTGAGAGCGTCTTGCGCAGCAGTCCGCTCAGTTCGGTCACGCCGGCCAGCACCACACGCCCCGCCGGAGCTCGCACGCGACCGGCCTCGACTTCCCGTCGGCGTGCATCGTGGGGATCCAGCAACTCGAGCCGGGCGAGCGTGGTGCGATAGGCCGCTTGCACGCGGGTCAACAGCGTCCAGCGCCCCCGCTCGGCGGCGGCCGTCGCGGGCAGCACCGACAAGACGTCCCCGAACGCACGCAACGCCGGCGCGAGCAGCTCGCCGTGCAGGCCGCGCAGTTCCTCGGCCAGCCGCCACCAGCCCTCGCGATCGTCGGCGGCCGGGGGGTCACGAACCAGGGGAGCCAGGGCCTCGGCCCCCATCGAACGCAGCGCCTGCGACCACACCAGCGTGCGCACGAGCCGCGACGCGCGCGCTCCCGAGGGCTCCAGCAGTTCGTCGGTGAGCCGCCCCGAGGTCACGATCCGCGGCGACCAGAGCGCACCCCCCGCCTGCTCGACCAGCCGCTCCTCCAGCCGACGGGCGGCGCGACGTCCCGGGACGGCCACGATCCACCCGTGCAGGTCGCTCCCGTGGTGGGCGATCAACCACTCGGCCACGGCCGCCAGGAACGGACGCTCCCAGCCCAGGAACACCGGCGATGACGAGCCGGGCAAGTGCTCTCCCCCTCAGGGCCTGCGCGAACGGACCGACGCGAGGCTACGTCGGCCGGTGGACCACGGCAAGGTGGACCACGGCAAGCAGACCCTCGGCCGCGGGGCGGAAGGCGCGCGCCGTCAGTCTCGCGGCCCGTCCGGCAGCGCCAGCAGCGTGAACACCGGGCCGGCGTCGGCGGGGGCTTCGACCACCAGCACGCCGGACGAGGTCACCGGGATGCTGAAGGTTCCGGCGCTTCCGGTCACGACGGTCGCCCTCGACGTGCCGTGCTCGTCGACGACGGTGATGCGCACACCCTCCACACCCCGGCCGCGGGCATCGATGACGCGGCCCAGCGAGAGTCCGAGTGAACCTTGCCCCGCCGGGGTGGCCGTGCCCTTGCCGATCGCTCCGGGGATGCCCTGGCCACTGTCGGGATCGGACGCCCGCACTCCGCCGGGGCTTCCGCCGGTGTTCGCGATCGGGGACCCGGCGCCCACGGCGAGCAGCCCGAGGAGCACGGCGAGGAGCAGGGCGCGGCCGCTCATGACGTCCCCCCCAACCCGAGAGCCGCCTCGATCTCACCCGTCGAGCGAGCCAGGCTCTCGGCCAGCTCCCCTGCCGACCGGCGCACGAGGCCCGCTTGCGCGTCGGTCAGTTCGGGAAGCGAGGCACGGAACCGCAGCGCCGCGCCCGCGAGCGAGGCGGCGCCTTCGGCGTGCACCCTCGCGACCAGCGCCGTCAGGTTCAGGAAGAAGTCGCCGGGAACCCGCTCCAGCCCGGTCTCGCAGACCTCGCCAGCCTCTTCGAAGCGCCCCTGCCGGAGCAGGCAACGCGCCAGGCCCTGCCGCGCGAAGATCGCCTCGCTCAGCAGGAGTCGGCGACCGAGGAGCCCTCGCAAGCAGTCCTCGCTCTCGGCGTAGCGCCCGGTCTGGTTGAGGATCGCGCTGTGCGCCAGGTGTCGGCGGACACTCTCGCCCTCGATCCCGGCCAGCACGTCGAGACACACCTCGCCGGTCCGCAGGGCGTGCGAGGCCTGGGGGAGCGCCTCGGGTAGCGGGTCGGCCCGAACGCCAGCGCGCACGCGCGCCGCGGCGATGCGCGACTCGCCGAGCACGAGAGCGAACTCGCGCGGCCCCACGTCGGCATGCACGCGTGAACGGAACTCGGCATCCGCGGCGAGGCAGGCCTTGGCCATCTCGTAGACCAGATCCGCGAGTCGGGCGCGTCCGGCATCGGCAGCCGCGGCAAGGATGCGCTCGACCGCCGTCTCGCCCGCTCGGGCTCCGCCGGCCAGCAGCATGGCGAGACCGCGCCCCGGGGAAGCCGCCAGGGAGCCCCCGCACGGATCACACGCCAGCACGTGCTGGATGAGTTCGGTGGCGGTGCCGAGATCCACCCCCGGCTGGGCGCCGGCCTCGCGGCAGGGTCGGCCACTCTTCATGGCATCCCTCCGTAGGCGTGTCCGATCGAGGTGCTCAGGCGCTGGCGCGCTCCGGCCAGGCGGCGGGCGACCCCGTCGCGGGGCAGGTCGAACGCCGCCGCGAGCGCGTCGTAGTCGTGCCCATCGAGCTCGATGGCCATGAGCAGGCGCCGGTCGCTGCGATCCAGTCGATGGAAGGCGCACCGCACCCGATCCAGGTGCTGCCGCCCCAGATCCGCGAGGCTCGGCGCCGGCCCGTCCGAGCGCTCTCCCGCCGCTCGCTCGGGCTCCACCACCGGGTCGGCAGGGGTGCCCAGGCCCGCGGGTCCCAGGGCGAAGGCGGCCACGGCATCCTCCGCGGCGGCGACCAGCGACTCGGTCGCGCGCTGGAGGAAATGGCCCTCTTCTGGACGTGCGCGCCGCAGATCGGTGACCAGCGAAGCGAAGAAACCGGCGACCAGCTCAAGCGGAGCCACGGCCACCCCCACCTCTCGCACGATGGACTCGGAGGCCTCCACCAGCCGCTCGTGGGTCAGGTCGGCGAGGAGCCCCAGGGCCTCGATGTCGTCGAGGTCGCGGAACCGGGCCAGCAGCGGCCCGGCAAGCCGGTCGATCTGGACCGGATCGTCCAGGTCGATGCCGGACGACAAGCGCGTCGCCGTCTCCGGCACGGCCTGCAGTCGCCGAACGAGCTCGTGCGGATCCACCGCTGTCGAGACTCCCGTCCCAGTCGATCGAGGGAGCGGAGGCTCGAGGCTCGAGCCGTGGAGGAGAGGCCGCTCCCTCCCCACGGACTTCGACACTAGGAGGCGGATGTGCCCGTTTCAACCGCGTCTCCACATTCAATCCACAAGGTTCTCGGCGCGGATCCGCGTCGGCCTGCTACGCGGGACGGCGGCGCCGGATGCCATGCACCACTTGCAACGGCTGAACCCACCGACCCTCCCGCGTAACCCGGCAGCGGCGTCATGCCTCGATCTTCGCGCCGCGCACGAACCGGTGGCCATCGCTATCCTCGGTGGTGCGCGGCGCATGCCGCGCGCGCCGCGTCGACACGCCCGCTCCGCATCTCCACGAGCCCGAGAACCCGCCATGATCCTCCGTCTGCCCTGCCCGCTGGCCCTGCTCCTGACCGCGAGTCTCCTGACCGGATGTGCCGGCGACGCTGCCGACATGGTCGTCACGGAGAGCCACGCTCCTCCGGAGGCTGTCGATTCAACAGACGAGGACGCGCCGGCGCCCGATCCGGCCGGCGGCACCACCACCGAGGACGAAGCGTCCGGTTTCTACGCCCTGTCCACCCACTCCCTGGCCGGTGAACCCGTCGCGCTCGGGAGCTACGCGGGCCGGGTCGCGCTGGTCGTCAACGTGGCCAGCGAGTGCGGCCTCACGCCCCAGTACGAGGGCCTGCAGGCGCTCCAAGCGGACCTCGCGGACCGCGGCTTCACCGTGCTGGCCTTCCCGAGCAACGACTTCGGAGGGCAGGAACCGGGCTCTCCGGCCGAGATCACCGAGTTCTGCAGCGTCAACTACGGCGTGACCTTCCCGTTGTTCGAGAAGGTCGTGACCCGAAGCGGCGATGCCCAGTCCCCGATCTACACGACGCTCGCCACCATGACCGGGCAGCTGCCCAGCTGGAACTTCGGCAAGTACGTGGTCAGCCGGAACGGCGAGCGGGTGCGCTACTTCGCCCCGACCACCGCCCCGGACGATGCCGGCCTGCTCGCCGCCATCACGGAGGAGCTGGCCGTCCAGGGCTGAGCCCGGACGGGCCGACGTCCAGGCGTCGCGTTACTGCGCCGTGCCCGACAGGCCGTTGCTGGCCGAGAAGCCCAGCGGTCCGCCCGCATCGGTCACCCAGGCCTGGAGGTAGAGCACGAAGCCGGCCGGGATCCCCGACGGCCAGGTCGCCGGCAGGGCGAAGACGCCCAGCGGCCCGGTCGGCAGGCCCGGGATCACCAGGTTCGCATCGGGCACGAGCACGCCGCCCTTGAAGGGCGCGTGGATCGCGGTGAAGCCCACGATCAACGCGGCCGAACTGTTCGGCAGCGCATCGGTCAGGGTCAGCAACAGCGGGTCGCCGTCGAGCAGCGTGCCCTCACCGTCGAGCACCGGGGCCACGCCGGCCGTGCCGGGCAGCGCGTTCAGCAGGTCGATCCACTGGGTCGCCTCGACGATGACCTGCCCGACGATGCGCACCGCGGTGATGTCGGCCGTCACGGTGCCGAAGATGCCGCCGAGGTCGATCTCGATCTCGCCCAGCACGACGTTGGTGGCGTCGAAGAAGCCGGTGCCGGTCGCATCGATGCCGATCTCCACGTCGGCGGCCACCGAGACGGGCTCGGGTGGCAGCGGGAAGATCAGCGACTCGCTCAGCAGGGTGATCGGTGCCGGGCCGAGTTGGGTCCCCGATCCGGTCTGGAACTCGGGCGGGATCTGGTCGGTCACATCGAACGGACCGAACGGGATGCCGATGAACGAGACCGTCACCTCGATGGTCTGCAGCGAGAAGGTCGCCTCGTAGGCGGCCGCGTTCGCCTGCACCGAGGTCGGCGAGGTCCAGGCGACGTCGTTGCCGGTGGTGGTCTCGTCGAAGTTCCAGGTCAGGGCCTGACCTGGCGCGGAGCTTGCAAGGGGCGCCGCGACACACAACAGGGCGGCGAGCAGGGTGATTCTCGACACGGGAACGCTCCGGGGACCGGGGAGAGGGGCCGGGGAGAGTCTACCCGGACCTGCCCGGAGCGGGGTGGAGTCCTCGCTGTCCTCTTCAGCTGCTGGCGGTCTGCAGCGGGCTGATCTCGTTGGAGATCGTGCTGTTGACCGTGTCGAAGCCATCCTGGTTCCAGACCACCGTGTAGCCACCGTAGGCAGCCGAGGCGCCCGCGCGGGTCAGGGTGAGCTCCCACCCGGTCTCCAGGCCGGTCTCGGCGGCGGGCACGGCGATCGGGCCCACGGTGAAGTACTCGGGATCGCCCAGCTCGGTGTCGAGGTTGGCGATGTCGTCCGAGTAGACGCCCTGGCGCGCGTGGTAGCGCTCCATGGCGGAGTGGATCGTGGCGAGGTGGTTGAAGGCCTCGGTAGCCTTCGAACGCTCGGCCGAAGCCAGGAAACGCGGCACCGCGAACGCGGCCAGCACACCGATGATGACGACGACGACCGCGAGCTCGACGAGCGTGAAGCCGGCGGTCCCCGTGCGACGCTCGAGAGCGACCATGTGACACTCCTGGGTTGTCGTGCGCTCGTGCCGCACCGCCGTGAGGTCCGAGCCCACGTGGAACCGGTCTGCGGAAGACCCTTCGACCCGGCGTCGATCGGAGCTGAAGGGCAATCGCCGGGCGACTTGAGCCGAAAGGCGACAGGGATCTCCCCGGCGAGCCCGGCGTCGAGCCATCCCGACGCCGCGGAGGGCCGCGCCGTCCCCCGCCTGCGCGCAGCTTCGAATCCGCGTCAGCCCGCGCGGGTCGCGGGCTGACCGCCGCGCAGCATCTCGGCCCACGGCGAGGCGTCGAGCCAGGTGGTCATGGCCGCCTCGGCACGTGCGGCGAGCGCCTCGCGGCGGGCGCGCTTGCCCTTCTGGCTGGGCCGCTGCTCGAGCGGCGGCAGCAGACCGAAGTTCACGTTCATCGGCTGGAAGTGCTCGGGGTCGGCCTCCCGCAACCAGGCCATGAGCCCACCCAGGGCCGTGGTCGGCGGCGGCGGCTCGAACTCGAGACCGCGCAGGCGCGAGATGATGGCCAGGGCCGCCATGAGCCCGAGCCCCGCACTCTCCGCGTACCCCTCGGTGCCGGCGATCAGACCACCGAACCACAGGTCCTGTCGTGCGCGCAACGACAGGTCGGGCGCGAGCAGCGTCGGCGCGTTGAGGAACGTGTTGCGGTGGACGCTGCCCAGCCGCACGAACTCGGCCTGCTCGAGCCCGGGGATCTTGCGCAGCACGCGCTTCTGCTCGGGCCACTTCAGCTTGGTCTGGAAGCCGACCAGGTTGTAGAGCTGCCCGGCCTTGTCCTCGCGCCGGAGCTGCACGACGGCGTGGGGTCGGCGCCCCGTGCGTGGATCCTCGAGCCCCACCGGGCGCAGCGGCCCGAAGGAGAGGGTCTGCCGCCCCCGCTCGGCCATGACCTCGATCGGCATGCAGCCCTCGAAGTAGACCGCCTGCTCGAAGTCCTGGGCCGGGACCTTGTCGGACTCGAGCAGGTCGTCGATCAGCGTCTCGTATTGCTCCTCGGTGAGCGGGCAGTTGAGGAAGTCGGGGTCGCCCTTGCCGTAGCGGCTCGCGGCATAGACCACGTCGAGGTCCAGGGACTCGGCGGTGACGATGGGCGCGATGGCGTCGTAGAAGTAGAGGTGCTGCGACCCGGTGACGGCCCCGATGGCCGCGCTCAGCGCCTGTCCGGTCAGGGGGCCGGTGGTGATCAGCGTGGGGCCCTCGGGCAGCTCGGTGACTTCCTCGCGCACGACCTCGATCAGGGGCTCGGCCGCGATGGCCGCGGTCACCGTGGTCGCGAACACCTCGCGATCCACGGCCAGCGAGGCGCCCGCCGGCACCGCCGCCGTCCGCGCGGCCCGCAGCACCAGACTGCCCAGCTGGTCCAGCTCACCGAGCAGCAGTCCCTTGCCCGTGGTGGGCGACAGCGACCCCAGCGAGTTGCTGCAGACCAGCTCGCCCAGGTCACCGCTCTTGTGCGCCGGCGTGGTCGTCGCCGGGCGCATCTCGTACAGCCGCACCGCCAGGCCCGCCGCCGCCAACACGCGGGCGGCTTCGCTGCCGGCCAGCCCGCCGCCCACCACCGTGACCACGGGAGGGCCTGCGGGACCGTCGGCGGGGTCCGACTTCTCGGGGGCGGCGCTCATCGGCGCGATCATCCCCCGCGAGGCCTGCTCGGGGCAACGCCCTCTCCCGTGGGCCGGCGGCGAACGGCGCGTTCGCCGAGGTATCCTCTGCGCCCCCGGAGACAGCCGATGCTGCAGCGCTTCGACGAACGCAACCGCAACCTGATCGTGAACGTCGGCGGGAAGCTCAGCCACCGCGACGAGGCCGGCGTGAGCCCCTTCGACTCCGTGGTCCAGGGGGGCGACGCGGTCTGGGAGGGCCTGCGCCTCTACGACGGCAAGATCTTCGCGCTGACCGAGCACCTGGACCGGTTGCGCGGCTCGGCCCAGGCCCTGGCCTTCGACGTCATCCCGGAGCACGACGCGATCCGAGCGGAGATCCAGCGCACGCTGCAGGCCAACGCCATGCGCGACGGCGTGCACATCCGCCTGACGCTCACGCGTGGCGTCAAGCTCACCTCGGGCATGGACCCGCGGCTGAACACCTCGGGCCCGACGCTGATCGTCCTGGCCGAGCACAAGCCGCCGGTGTACCAGCAGGCCGGACTGTCGTTGATCACCGCGGCCACGCGTCGCCCCGCGCCGGATGTGTTGGATCCCAAGATCCACCACGCCAACCTGATCAACTCGATCCTGGCCAAGATCGAGGCCAACGTGGCCGGCGCCGACGACGCGCTGATGCTGGATGGGCGCGGCTTCGTGGCCGAGACGAACGCGACGCACCTGTTCTTCGTGGACGGCGGCGTGCTGCTCACCAGCCGGCTGGTCGCGTGCCCCGAGGGCATCACGCGCGCCACGGTGGTGGGGCTGTGTGCCCAACACGGGATCCCGGCGCAGGTGCGCGACATCAGCCTGACCGAGGTCTATCGCGCCGACGAGGCCTTCTGCACCGGGACCATGGGCGAGCTGGCGGCGGTCACGACCGTCGATGGCCGCACCATCGGGAACGGGCAGGTCGGCCCGCTGACGCGGCGGCTGGCGGACCTCTATGGCGAGCGCGTGCGCACGGGCGGTGAAGCGATCGTCTGAAGCGGGTGCGCCGGATCGGGACGGCCACGTCACCAGCGACACCCCTCACGGTTAGACTCGTGGGCAGCACCCACGGGAGGCGCCGGTGAGCGCAGCACGCGACACGAGCAGCGGATCGACGCGCGGCCTCCTGATCGGCGTGATCGTGGTGGTGCTCGCGCTGGCCGGCGCCACGTGGCTGCTCAGCGAAGACGGTCCAGCGCCCGCCGGCACGGCGACCCTGGAGCGCGAGCCCGTCTCGGGGTCGGAACACTTCTCGGGCGCGGTCGCCGAGCGGCCGGAGCCCGCCCGGATGACGGCCCGCGAGGAGGGCATCGAGAGCGTGCTCGCACCGTCGGCCGCCGCGGCACCCGCGCGCGACGGCCCGCCCGAACAGGTCACCCTGGCCATCGACGTCTTCTCGCCTCCGATGACACCGGTGCCCGGAGCGCGCGTCGAGGTGTGGATCGGCCCGGAGATGGACGCATGGATACAGTCCCTCGAGGAGCTGGCCGGGCCCGGGTTGGATCCGACCTGGGCGCCGCCCGACGCCACCGTCCTGACCGACGCGCAGGGCCGCGCCCGGGTGGAAGTGCCCGCGCGCGCCACGGTGATCCTGGTCGCCGAGCACCACCCGCTGGGCACAGGGCAGACGTGGTGGCAGGGGTACGACGAAACCGACGGAGCGGCCGAGATCATGGTGCATCCTCGTGCCGTCGTGTCCGGGCGCGTCGTGCAGGCCACCGACGACCCGGCGGTCGGCGTCGAGATGTCGCTCTCGCAGGCGTTCAACGCTCACGATTCCCCGGCGCGCCGTCCGCGCCCGGTGCTCACCGACGCGGACGGGCGCTTCGAGCTCCAGGTCGACGCCCCGTGCGTGGGTGTCCTCACGGCCAGCGACGGTCACGAGCAGGTCGAAGCGCAGGTCCGCGTCCAGCCCGGCGAGGAGCACACCGTCACGCTGCGCCTGCCGGGCGCCTTCGAGATCACCGGCGTCGTGTGGGGCGTCGACGGGCGCGGGGTGCCCGGCGCGATGGTCCAGGCGCGCCACCTCGGCGAGCGCGGCGAGACCGCGGTCGTGACCGATGCGACCGGGGTCTTCCGCTTCCTCCCGGCCCATCCGGGCGAGTGGACCCTGCTGACCAGCGCGCCGGGGCTCGTCCAGAACGTCACGGCCGTCCGTCGCGTGGACCGTTCCCAACCCAGCGTCCACGCCGACCTGCAACTCGTCCAGGGCGCCGTCCTCGGCGGCGTCGTCATGCTGAGCGACGGCACGCCGTTGCCCGACATCAGCGTCGCCGTGCTGCCGGAAGGGGTCCGCGACGATCCGCTGCTCGAGGAACTGCACCGCGCCGCAACCGAGACCGCGACCAGCGACAAGGACGGCCAGTTCCTGTTCAGGGGGCTCCACCCGCGCGCCCGCTACAAGGTCATCGCCCACGGAGGCGGCACCCTGACCGGCCGCGTCTCGCTGGAAGGCGTGGCGCCGGGGCGGCTCGACCTCGGCCTGGTCTTCGACGTGGAACTCCTGGGCGGCGGCATCATCCGCGGCGTTGTCCTCGAGGCTGCGACCGGCACGCCGGTGCCGAGCTTCATCGTGTCTTCGGGCACCTGGCACGGGGGCTACGGGCTGACCGTCTCGGACGCGGACGGCTTCGAGACCGGCGACGGCCGCTTCACCCTGCGGGGGCTGGAGATCGGCCGCGAGCACGGGTTGCGCGTGGGCGCGGCAGGATACGACGCAGCGCTGATCGGTCCGGTCATGCCCACCGCCGACGGGATCGACGTGGAGATCCTGCTCGGCCATCCCGCCACGCTCGACGTCCTCGTGCGCGATGGTCGCGGGCAACCCGTGTCCGGGGCGGTCGTGCGGATCCTGCCCGTTCAACCTCAACTCGACATGGGCGGGAACATCAACACGAGGTCAGGCACCACGGTTGCGGCCGGCACCTGGACCACGGGCATCCCCTCGGGCGCCAGCTGGATCGATGCGCGACACGCGACCCTCGGCCGTGCCGGACCGGTCCGCATCGACCTGCCCGATGGCGGCCGCCGCGGTGTGACGCTCGACCTCACGGACACACCGGCTCTCGGCGCGGCCGAGGTGACGCTCCGCGATGCCGACGACAACCCCGTGGTGGGCGTCACCGTCGCCCTCGCCTCCAGGGACGCGGTGGAGACCGCCCAGGCCACCGGCGCCAAGGCATCGGATGTGGCCAAGGTGTTCACCGACGGCCAGGGAACGGCCCGCTTCTCCGACCGCGCCGCGGGCGTCCACATCGCCGTGGTCGTCGACGGCGACCTCTCCTTCCCGCCGGGCGTCGTCGTGGTCAGCAAGGGAGCCACGGCCCGCACCACCCTGCGTCCGTTGTTCTAGCCTGGACTTCTCACCAGCTTCGTCGCGAGGGGGCGCCAGGGCCTTCGTGGCAAGGAGCAGCGGCGTGGTCGACGCGGAGGCGGGGTGCACACGCCATCGAGCATCGACCGCGCCGCTCGACGCAGCATTGTAGGTCCTGGTGATTCCGCAGAATAAGCTGGTGAGAAGTCCAGGCTAGCGTCGAGGGTTGCGGGCGCGACGGCGCGCCGTGGGACCAGGGCCCCCGCGTGCCCGTCGCCCCGCGGTCAGCCGGCGGGCACGGAGAAGAAGGTGATGAAGGCCATCACGCCGGCCACCAGACGGAAGCCCCAGCGCGGGCCCGCGGACTTGCTGATCGACGCGGCCACCAGGCACTGCAGCATGTAGTAGAAGGCGAAGGCGCGCGAGGCCAGGGCCAGGATCGTGAGCGTCGGCGCGAAGCACAGGATCATCGCGCCACCGCAGATGACCACCGTGGCCCACTTCATGTCGACCTTGCCGTGGGTGGCCTCGACGGCGTTGCCCGAGCCGCCGAAGGTGTCGGCCACGGCGGCACTGAACTGGCTCAGGACGGCCGCGATCACGAGCGGCACGGGCAACAGCACCGAGGCCTTGCCGGCGAGCAGGATCAGCCCGTCGTCCTCGACCTTGTCACCCAGGACGTGCATCAGCGGCGTGGCCGAGGCCACGAACACCAGATACACGACCGTCGAGATCACCTGCGACCACCGACAGCTCGCGATGCGCGTGTCGGCGTCGAACTCCTCGCCCAGGTAGCGCGAGGTCTCGAAGCCCTGGACCACGATCAGCGTCCCGCCCACGATCGTGAGGATCTCCCACGCCGAGTGGGGCGGCATCTCGGGCCACTGGAGGCCCGCCCGTACCGCCGTGACGTCGTACGCGATGAAGCCCGCCAGCAGCGCGACGATCAGCAGCAGCGTCACGCCGAGCGCGATCTTCTCCAGCCGCTCGAGGGCGTCGAGTCCCTTGAAGTACCCGATCGCCGCGATCAGCCCGATGACGAAGACCGAGACGATGTGCTCGTTGGTCGCGGTGGCGTATTCCTTGCCGACGCCGGCCAGCAGGAACGACGCCATGATGTTGATGTACAGGCACACCGAGATGACGTAGGCGCCCACCAGGGCCAGGTCCGAGCTGCGCTCCAGGATCTCGGTCCGCCGCGGCGGCTGGTCGCCGGCCAGCACGGGCTCCGCGTGGCGGATGTTGAAGCGGATCACGCTGCCCACGGCGTAGGCCACGGCGCACACGGCGGCCATGGCGAAGAGCGAGAACTTCCCCACCGCCCCGTCCAGGATCGGCACGATCACCAGGAAGCCGCTCCCGAAGATCGAGGCGAGCGGGGTCGCGGTCGCGGCGAAGACCGGCTTCATCGAGCGCTTGGCTCCGGGCTGTGTCGAGCGCGATCGTGCGCCGGGCGAGACCTCGCACCCTCGGGGGGCAGTGTTCCGCCGGGCATGCCCGCGTTCAAGCGCCGGGGCGATCAGGAGTGGATCCGCCGCCGCTGCGGCTCTCGGTCTACACTGGACGGGCCCCCGGAGTCCCCCATGCGCCTGTCGTCCCCGGCTCTCGCGTTGCCGCTGCTCGCGATGCTCATCGCCGCGCCCCTCGGAGCCGGCGGGTGGGCCGCGATCGACGAACCGCTGTGGCGCGTGGAGATCGCCACCGACGATGCCGTGGGCCTGCTGGCGACGCTCGAGGCCGCCGGCTTCGACACGCTGCACGCGCACGCGGCCGGCGTCGTGGGTGCCACGTCGCTGGGTGCCATCGGCGACGCGAACCAGGTCGCCGCCCTGCAAGCCGCCGGACTGGTTGTGACGCGGATCACCGCGGGGCGACCGTTCCGCGAGATCGCCGCCGAGCGCGGTGAGCTGAGAACGACATCGATCCGCGCAGGCGGTGGTGGCTCGGCCGGCGCACCCGACGGCTCGACGCTCCCCGCCGGCTACGTCGACCTGCCCGTGCTCGAGGCCGACCTGGCCGCGCTGGCTGCCAGCTACCCGACGCTCGCGCAGGTGGTGGACCTGCACGCGGCGTACGGGCTCCCCACCACGGTGGACGGCAACACGATCCAGGTGCTGAAGGTCTCCGACGCCGTCGAGGCCGACGAGGACGAGCCGGCCATGCTGCTGGTGAGCTGCTACCACGCGCGCGAGGTGATCACCCCGGTGCTGGCTCTCGACGCGGCCACGCGCCTGCTGTCCGGCTACGGCAGCGACCCGGCCCTGACGGCGCTGGTCGACGAGTACGAGATCTGGATCGCGCCGGTCTGGAACCCCGACGGCTACGCCCACTGCTTCGACCTCGACAACAACTGGCGCAAGAACCGACGTGACAACGGGGACGGCAGCTTCGGCGTGGATCTCAACCGCAACCACGCCTTCGGCTGGACCGCGGCCTGCTCGGGCAGCTCGGTGACCGTCTCGCAGACCTACAAGGGCATCGCGCCGTCGTCGGAGATCGAGACGCAGGTCATGGAGGCCTTCGCGCAGGACCGGCACTTCGCCAAGGTGCTCGACTACCACAGCTTCGGCGAGGAGGTGCTGTGGGGATACAACTGTTCGACCCACCCGCTGGCCGGCTTCATGCAGGTCGAAGCCGCGGCGCTCTCCACCGCGTCGGGATACCTCGGGGCCGAGCGCCCACCGTCGGCCGAGGGCGAGCACTACCAGTGGCAGCTCGCCCGGTTCGGCACCCATGCGTTCCTGACCGAGACCCAGACGCAGTTCCAGCCTGACTTCGCCGACGCCCTGCTCGAAGCGGACC
>JAJDER010000190.1 GCA_029259725.1 Planctomycetota bacterium
CTCGACGTGATGAACAACGTGAACCACGTCGGCCACTGCCACCCGCGGGTGCTGCGCGCGGCCCGACTGCAGGACGCCGCGCTCAACACGAACACGCGCGTGCTGCACGACCACCTGGCCGAGTACGCGCGCCGGCTGACGGCGCTGCTCCCCGAGCCGCTCTCGGTGTGCTTCTTCGTCAACAGCGGCAGCGAGGCGAACGACCTGGCCTTGCGCCTGGCGCGCACGCACACGGGGCGCCCGGGGACGGTCGTGCTGGAGGCGGCCTACCACGGGCACCTCTCGTCGCTGATCGAGATCTCGCCCTACAAGTTCGACGGCAAGGGCGGCTCCGGCTGTCCGCCCCGGACCCACGTGGTGCCCCTGCCGGACACCTTCCGCGGCCGCCATCGCGGGGTGGACGCCGGGGCGCGCTACGCCGAGCACGTGGCCGAGGGCATGGCGAAGGGTGACAAGGCCGCGTTCATCGCCGAGTCGCTGCTCGGGTGCGGCGGACAGATCGTGCTGCCCGACGGGTTCCTGGCCGCGGCCTACGACGCGGTGCGTGGCGCCGGCGGCGTGTGCATCGCCGACGAGGTCCAGGTCGGCTTCGGCCGCGTGGGGGACGCCTTCTGGGGCTTCGAACTCTCGGGCGTCGTGCCGGACATCGTCACCCTGGGCAAGCCGATCGGGAACGGACATCCGCTGGCCGCGGTGGTGACGACGCCTGCGATCGCCCGCTCCTTCGACACCGGCATGGAGTACTTCAACACCTTCGGCGGCAACCCGGTCTCGTGCGCCGTGGGTCTCGCCGTGCTCGACGTGATCGAGGACGAGGGCCTGGTCGAGCACGCGCGGCTCGTGGGGGCGCGGCTGCTGGCGGGACTGGCCGGGCTGGTGGACCGGCATGCGCTCATCGGCGACGTCCGCGGGCGCGGGCTGTTCGTCGGCGTCGAGCTCGTGCGCGACCGGGAATCGCTGCAGCCCGCCGACCGCGAGGCGCACGAGGTCTCCGAGCGCATGAAGGACGAGGGCATCCTCGTGTCGGTGGACGGCCCGCTCGAGAACGTGCTCAAGATCAAGCCGCCGCTCCCGTTCCACGCGGGGGACGCCGATCGCTTCGTGGACACGCTCGACCGCGTGCTCAGCGGTCTGCCGCGCTGAGTCGGGCCAGGCCCTCTCGCGCCGCGCGGTTGTCCGGATCCAGGGTGAGCGCCCGGCGGTAGTCGGCGGTGGCCTCGTCCACGGCGCCGCGCGACTCGCGCGCGAAGGCGAGCAGGGTCAGGGTCGGCACGTCCTCGGGTGCGAGGGCCACGCTGCGGCTCCAGGCCTCCTCGCCCTCGCCGGTGCGACCCAGCAGCCACAGCGCCCGACCGCGGAGACTCCAGGCCGTGGCGTGATCGGGGGCGGCGGCCAGGGCCCGGTCCGCGGCGGCGAGGGCCGCCTCGTGGTCGGCCTGCGCGAGCGCCACGGCGCTGCGCGCGACGTGCGCGTCGGGAGCGTCCGGGGTCACGGCCAACGCGCGGTCGAGCGCCGCGTGGGCTGCCGCGAACTCACCGCGGCGGCGGTGGATCTCCGCCAGGTTGCGGAGCATGAGCGCGTCGTCGGGGCGCCGCGCGACGATCTGTTCGGCGAGGCGTTGCAGCGTGTCCAGGTCGCCGCCGTCGCGCAGCCGCTCGAACTCGCGGGTGAGACCGTGGGTGGAGCCGGCGAGCTGGTGGATCTCGCTCACCAGGGGATCCCGGAGTGCGAACCAGCGTCCCTGGGGCAGGCGACGCGCGCGTTCGAAGTGGACCGTGGCGGTGGCGGTGTCTCCGCGCGCGGCGAGGATCGTGCCGAGGGTGTGTTGCGTCTGGAAGTCGTCCGGGCGCAGGGCGTCGGCCTGCCGCGCGAGCCTCAGGGCTTCGACGGCGTCGTCGGCTCGCAGCGCGAGGCGCGCCAGGCCGACCAGACCGAAGCCGTCCGCCGGCGCCAGGCGCGTGTAGGTCTCGAACGATACCCGCGCACGGTCGTCGTCACCGGCGTCGAACTGGAGCTGTCCGAGCCGCGCCCAGGTGGTGGGGTAGTCGGGGTCGAGTCGCGCGGCCTGCTCCAGCAGCGCGATGGCGGCGCGGGGGCGCCCGTCCTCCTGGGCGAGCACCCCGCGGTGGTAGCTCCAGGCGA
This sequence comes from Planctomycetota bacterium, assembly GCA_029259725.1. Lineage (GTDB taxonomy): Bacteria > Planctomycetota > B15-G4 > B15-G4 > B15-G4 > JAJDER01. Next base: position 2,143 of record JAJDER010000190.1, read on the forward strand.
AGACGTCGGGCTCCTGCTCGGCGGCGCGGGCGAAGGCCTGCTCGGCGCCCGCTCGGGCCTCCAGGCTGGCGAGCCGCCGGCCGAGCCGGCCGAAGGCCGCTGCCGTTCCGGAGCGCGCCGCCTCGTCGTAGGCCCCCAGCAGCCCCTCGGCGACGGCGGTCTCGGCGAGCGGCACGTGCGGCGGTGCCGGCAGGCCTTGCTCGAGACACCAGGCGGCCAGCGCGGGCAGGTCCAGGCGACGGGTGGCCCCCGCGCCGCCCGGCTCGCTCATCACGCGCGGAGCCGTGGCCGCGCCGGGCCGTGCGTCCGCGCCGATCGGCCCGACCGCGAGGTAGCCGGTGCTGCCCAGCAGGATGGCGAGGCTCACCCCGCGCAGCAGCCGCGTCGCCGGCGTCGCCCGTGTCACCCGCCTCACCGGGCGCCTTCGATCACCCGGACGGCGAACTCGGGCTCGCGCTCCACGCGCAGGCGCGCCCGCACGGGGAGCTCACCGGCCGTGTCGACCTGGCCGTCGGGCCATCGGATCACGAGCGTGTCGATCCGGGCGACGTCACCGAGGCCCGCGTGCACGCGCGCGTCGTGGGTGCCCAGGTAGCCGGAGTGGCCTCGGACCACGCGGCTCCAGGTGCGCTCACCGGCGGTGATCTCGACGCGCGCGCCGATCGCGGCCGCACCGTGCCGATCGCGGATGTCGAGCAGCGTCCATGCCGGGCGCGGATCGGCGTCGTTGAGGAGCACGCGTGCCGGCCCGCCGTTGTTCGTGACCAGCAGGTCGATGTCGCCGTCGTCGTCGAGGTCACCGGCGAGCACGGCGCGGCTGGTGTCGATGTCGGGCTCCACCGTGCCGACGGCGAGGGTGAAGTGACCGTCGCGGAGGCGCGCGAAGCGGTTGGGCTGCGCGAAGGGATCGTCCTGCCGCGGCGGCTCGTGCAGCCGGTTGACGTGGCCGTTGCCCACGTACAGGTCGAGCTCGCCGTCGTGGTCCTGGTCGAAGAGCGCCAGGCCCCAGCCGGTGTCGGGCACGCTCCAGCGGTCCAGGCCCAGCGCCGGTGAGCGATCGGTGAACACGCGGCCCTCGCGGCGCAGTCCGAGGTGGCCCTGGTCCAGGATGTTGGTGACGAGCAGGTCCTCGTCGCCGTCGTCGTCGAGGTCCCCGGCGGCCAACCCCATGCCGGCGATGGCCACGCCGTCCCCGTCGAACGCGCACCCCGACAGCATGGCGGTGTCCACGAAGGTCCCGTCGCCCTGGTTGCTCCAGAGGAAGGCGGGCTCCTGGTCGTTGGCCACGTACAGATCGGTGCGCCCGTCCTGATCGAGATCCGCGGCCAGCACCGCGAGGCCGGGCCGGGCGTCGACGCCGACGCCGGAGGGGACCGACACGTCGGCGAACACGCCGTGCCCGTCGTTGCGATAGAGCGCGTCGGCCTCGGCGGGATAGGTGGCCGGGTGACAGTAGTCGCGCACGCCGGCGAGGCTGTAGCAGGGCTGCTCGCGCGCGGGCGACCAGGCCAGGTAGTGCGCGACGTAGAGGTCGAGGTCGCCGTCTCCGTCGAGGTCCGCGAAGGCGGCCGAGGTCGCGTAGCCCGGATGGCCGAGACCGGCCGTGTCGGTCACGTCGGTGAAACGACCCGTGCCGTCGTTGGCGAGCAGCACGTCGGGACCGACACGCGTCACGAAGAGGTCCACGTCGCCGTCGGCATCCACGTCCGCGGCGGCGGAGCCCATGCCGTGCCCGTCGAGGTCGGCGCCATGTCCGTCCGGGAACGGCTCGAAGCGGGCCCGCCCGTCGTTCGCGAACAGCGCGTTGCGCGGGTCGGGGCCCTGGCCGTCGAGCGGCCCGCCCTGCACCAGGTAGACGTCGAGGTCGCCGTCGCCGTCCGCGTCCAGCAGTGCGCCCCCCGCGCCGAGCAGTTCGGGAATCCAGAAGTCGCCCTTCGCGAAGCGCGCGTGCACGAACGCGAGTCCGCACGTCGCGGTCACGTCGGTGAAGGCGGGGCGCTCGGTGACGGTCGCTCGCCCAGACGATCCGTTCCCGACGGCGCCGGTCCCGAGGCCGAGGGTGGAGGCGAGTTGCCGCAGGTCGCCCGAGTCGGCGGCCTGGCGGTAGGCGAGCGTCCCGGTCACCAGGGCCGCGATCGCCAGGGCGACCGTGAACGGATCGGAGCGCGAGCGGGTCATCACCGGACGCTCGCACGCGCCCGAGAAGGGGTCAAGCGCGGGGGGTCAGGTGTCCACCACGCCGAGGTCGAACTCCACGCGCCAGCCCGCGTCGGTCAGGACCCAGAGCGTGACGTAGCGGCCGGCGGCGACGGGGGCGTCGCCGGCCGCAGCGCTGTGGATCGCCCAGCGCCCGCGCGTGTAGCCGCGACGACCGGGCTCCAGCCACCCGGACAGGTCCGGCCCGAACGACAGCTTCAGGTCCGCGTTCGCGAACAACGGACCGTCGGCGGCGGCGATGGCGGCGTGGCCTCGCAGCGGTTCCGCGTCGATGTCAAGCTTGACCACGTCGTCGGTGAACCAGGCCAGCCAACCGTCGAGGCCGCGCGCGGCGACGTCGGCTGCGAAGGCACGGTCGGCTTCGGCCAGGACCGTGGCGTCGGGGTCCTCGGCGAGCGCCTGCTCTGCGCGCGCCGAACCGTCACCGGGCTCGGTGATCGGGAGCGCGCAGGCGGGGACGAGGGCCAGCAGCAGCAGCAGGGCCGCGAGCCGCGGGGAGCGCGGGAGCATGGGTCGGCTCCGGGGGAGTGGGGGTGGGGGGCGTCGATCAGGCGCGAGCCTACGGGATTGTGCGCCGGCGACAACGCGAGCGGAATCCCGGTTCTCCTCGCCCCGAGGGGCGGATCGACTCTATGATCGGGGCCGTTCCCGCGGTGGCACCGAGCGCGTGGCGCCGGCCGCCGAGGGCTCCAAGAGACCGGGGAGGTCCGCCTTGCAGAACCACTTCGAGATCGAGATCGACGCCACTCCGGAGCGCGTCTTCCACTGGCTCGACGACCCTGAGCGGGTCATGCAGTGGGCCGAGAACGTGGTCGAGAACGAGAACCTGCACGAGACCGCGAACAAGGTCGGCTCGACCTTCCGGCAGGTCTACGACGAGAACGGACGCCGGATGGAGTTCATGGGCGAGGTCCTCGCCTACGAGAAGGATCGGCGCCTGCACATCACCATGACCAGCAAGATGTTCGACCTCGACGTGGACTACGAGCTGGTCGGCATCGACGGTGACGGCACGCGCCTGGTGCAGGACTCGACCGTGAGCTGGAAGGGCATGATGAAGCTGATCGGCCCGATCATGTGCAAGTTCATGGCAAAGTCCGGCCAGGACTGCATGGAGAAGGACTTCGGGCGACTCAAGCACCTCGCCGAGACGAGCGCGGAGCCCGTGCCCACGGCGTGAGCAGCGTGGTCCGGCGGCGCGCGACCGGCGGGGCTCGTCCGGCATCGCGCGACCGGCTAGTCGTCTTCCAGCAGGGGCCGGAGCGACGCCGGTGCTCGCCGCAGCCAGGCGGCGCGCAGCAGCTGGTCCACCGCGGAGGTCTCGGCGCGGTCGAGGAGCACGCGCACGCCGGCCAGCGTCTTGCCCCACCAGAGTTCCTCGCAGCAACCCGGATCGGCGGCCACCGCGCGGCGTGCGTCGTCGGCGTCGAGCAGCACGTGCAGGTGCTCCTCGTCCGGCCAGGTGGCGAAGATCTTGCCGCGCACGCGGAAGGACGGGAAGCCGTGGTGGGGAGCCTCGGCCGCCTCGGGCAAGGCCAGCGCGAGGCCGGCGACGTCGGGCCGCTTGCTCACGCCCGCTCCGGTGCGCGCAGCGGCGTCACCGCCGGGTGGGCATCGAGCTCGTCGAGCAGCGGGGACAGGAACGGCTTGTGCCGGTCGATCTCGTCGCGCGTCAGGCCGTCGAGTTCGTAGGGCAGGACCAGCCAGCGATCGGTCTCGTGGACGAAGTAGTCCGGCACGCGGTCGGTGCGATGGCTGCCCGGCTTGAACCAGGGCACGGCGACACGCACGGCGTTCGGCATGTTGCGCTTGGTGCGCGCCGAGAGCTTCTCCAGCACGGCCTGCACGTTGAGCCCGCTGCTGTAGACGTCGTCGACGATCAGCAGGCTGTCCTCGGCGTCGAGGTTCTCGAGCAGGTACTGCGTCCCGTGGACCAGGATGCGACGGCGGGGCTCGTCGACCATGGCGGCGTACGAAGACCGGCCGCGATACGACGTGCGCAGCGAGATGTGATCGGTCTGCACGCCGAGGTGCTGCAGGCACTCCTGGACGTAGATGCCCACCGCGCTGCCACCGCGCCAGAGCCCGACGATGAAGGTCGGTCGGTAGCCGCTGTTGTAGACCTGCACGCCGAGCCGGTAGGCGTCCTCGAGCAGATCCTGCTCCCGGATGTAGATCCTGTCGCTGGCGTCCATCGGCGGCGCGGGCCCTCCCTGGCTCGACGTGCACTCCACGGCCGCCGGGCGGTCTTGCATCGCGCCGCGAGGTCGAGGAGCATGGGATGCTACTGGACCGGCCCGCTCGGTGGGAACACGCGCCGCGGGCCCGGCCGACGTCTCGGGGAACGGTCGATGGGCGAGAAGCTCTACCTCACCGCGCAGAGCCTGCTCGAGGACGCCTTCCGCCTCGGGGGCGAGGTGCTGAAGAGCGGTTTCCGGCCGACGTTCATCGTGGCCGTCTGGCGTGGCGGGGCGCCGATCGGCATCGCCGTGCAGGAGCTGCTCGCGACCTACGGCGTGCGCGCCGACCACATCGCCATCCGCACCAGCAGCTACAGCGGCATCGATGGCCGTGCGCGCCAGGTGCGCGTCCACGGGCTCGGCTACCTGGTCAAGAACGTGACGCACGAGGACCGGCTGCTGATCGTGGACGACGTGTTCGACACCGGGCACACGCTGGAGGCCATCGTCGATGAACTCACGGCCAAGGCGCGGCGCAACACGCCGGGGGACATCCGTGTCGCCGTGCCGTACTACAAGCCCACGCGCAACGAGACCGGCCGGGTCCCCGAGTACTTCCTGCACGAGACCGCGGAGTGGATCAAGTTCCCGCACTCGGTCGAGGGGCTCGACGAGACCGAGATCGCCGCGTCGCGGCCGGAGCTCCACGCGATCCTGCGGGAAGCGCGGGACTGACCTCCACGGCGCCGTCCCGGAGGCGCGAGGAACCGGAATGAGGGCTCCGCTCCCTCCGGGGCATCCACTACAATCGCCCGATGATGAGCCTCTCCGACACCGCGATCCTCGAACGCTGGAAGAGCGAGCCGGCGCCGCTGCTGCCGCTGCTGCACGCCTTCCACGATCGGGACGGACACCTGACGGACGACGTGCTCAGGGTCATCTCGGCCGGCCTGCGGCTCCCGCTCGCGGATCTCTACGGCACGGTGACCTTCTACCACCACTTCGCGCGCTTCCCGGCGGTGTCCGGCTCGCCGCGCGTGTGCACCGGGCAGGTGTGCATGTTCCGCGGAGGGCGCCAGCTGCTGACCGACCTGGGCGCGGACTCCGCCACGCCCATGCCCTGCGCCGGGCGCTGCGACGATCCGGTCCCGGTGCTGATCGGCAACAAGGTCTTCGTGGGCGAGAGCATGGGCGAGCTGGTCTCGCGCGCCTCGCCGCTGCCGCCGGTCAACCCGGGTGGCACCGAGGAGTGCGTCTTCGGGTCGATCCGCGAGCCCGACCGCGCCAGCCTTGCCGGCTACAAGCGCACCGGCGGGTACGAGGGCCTGGTGCGCGCGGTGACCGAGCGGACCTCCGACGAGTGGTTGGCCGATCTCGAGACCAGCGGCCTGGCCGGACGGGGCGGCGCGGGCTTCCCGACCGCGATCAAGTGGCGCGCCGTGCGCGACGCGGCGAACGGGCCCAAGACCATCGTCTGCAACGCCGACGAGGGCGAGCCGGGCTGCTTCAAGGACCGCGTGCTCATGGACCACGACCCGCACGCGGTGCTCGAGGGCATGGCGCTGGCGGCCTGGGCCACGGGCGCGGTGCTCGGGTTCATCTACCTGCGCTACGAGTACCCCGACACGCACACGCGGCTCGAGGAGGCCATCGGCGAGGCCAGCGAAGCCGGTCTGATCGGCGACGACCTGCTCGGCACCGGGCAGTCCTTCCAGGTGCACGTGCGACGCGGCGAACGGGCCCAAGACCATCGTCTGCAACGCCGACGAGGGCGAGCCGGGC
>JAJDER010000020.1 GCA_029259725.1 Planctomycetota bacterium
CGGCCATGGGGGGAGTGCCAAACCCGACGAGTACTCCGATCTGCTCGCCCACATCGCCTCCTGGGGCTGGTACGTCGCCGCTCCGGAGACCTGGGATGTCGGGCCTCAGTTCAAGCTCGGTGCGGACATGAGCGCGACGGCGCACGTGCTGGAGGGTCTGGCGCAGACCGGCGGTCTGTGGGCCGAGCTGGTCGACCCCAGCCGCATCATCGCGGCCGGGCACAGCCTCGGTGGGGGAGCGGCGGTCCAGGTCGCCTCGCTCGACCCCCTGTTCGACGGCGTGCTCGCGCTGGCGCCGTTCAATGACACCGCCCAGCCCGCCGGGGTCCCGACTCCGGCCGAGGCGGCGCCCTACCTGCAGGGCAACCTGATGATCCTGGTCGGGCTCGACGACACCGTGACGCCTCCCGACAGCGATGCCCTGCCGATCTACGAGGCGGCGCGAACAGTGGGCAAGCTGCGCGAGCTCCTCGTGATCTACGACGCCGAGCACGCCGTCGGCGAGCGACTCTGGGCGGAAGTCCGCGCGAGCGGCGTGGCCTTCCTGGAGGCCTACATGAAGGACGACTCGGCCGCGCTCGAGTGGGTGTACGGTCCGCCCGCACAGGGCAGTGACGAGCACATCCTCTTCTTCGAAGTCACGTCGCCGGAGTGCATCCTCGATCCGTCGGAGGACTCGGGAGCGCTCGAGATCACGGTGTACGCCGCGGGGCCGGAGGGCCAGGTGACCGTGGGGCTGATGGCTTGGGGCCTGGGTCCCGGGACTCCGCTCTACCCCGCGCTGGAACTGCAGCTCTCGACCTTGACCGTGCTGGTGAGCACGACCTTGGGTCCCGAGCAACTCACCGTGGCGACCGAAGGCCCGGTGCCGCCGAGCCCCTGGCCCACGGACACGCTCTACTTCCAGACCCTGTCGCAGGACGAGGAGGGCGCGTGGTCCGCATCCGCCGTGCGAGCGCTGGATCAGGCGGGCCCCCCCTAGGAAGAGCCGCCCGAGGGCATCTCGCCTACTGCATCTCTTCCTGGACCAACTCGCCGATGCCCCAGTTGTCGCGGCCCTGCCTCTCGGTGTGACCGACCACCAGGATCACCGCGAGCATCACGTAGAACGCGGCGATGACGCCCAGCGAGGCGGCGGGCCCGACGGGGCCCAGGGCGCACCGCTGGTAGAGCTCCAGGATGTCCGAGGTGGCCCACGGGTGGATCACGAGCTTGATCACCCAGCCCAGGAGGATCACGCCGAAGATGGGCAGGTAGTTGCGCACGAGCCGGAGGCGCAGGGCCTGGAGCTTGGTCACGTGGAAGTGCGGCTCGTTGAGATCGGCGGCCACGAGCGCACCCCAGTCCGACTCGGGTGAATGCAGGTGGCGGAGCAGGATCGGTCCGAAGAAGTTGGTCTCGATCATGCGGATGCGCGAGCGCCAGACGTCGAAGAACCGGAACCGCCGCGCCTCCAGGGTCAACAGGACCAGCAGCAGCAGGTTGGCGAACTGGAGGCTGAAGTGCGATGCATCCACGCGGCCGAAGGCGAAACCCAGCGCGCTGGCCGTGGTCAGGACGGCCCAGTTGGTGGTCTGGTCCAGGCGCATGCGCCATGCATTGGCGCGGGAGACCTCTCCTCGGTACAGATGGATGATCGCCGCGATGTAGTTGTTGCGGTCGAGGTTGTCGGTCTCGTAGTCGACGCGCCGCGTGGGATTGGTCGGGGGGTCGCTGATGTCGCGGTTCGACACGGACACGGATCCGGCTCGGGAAAGGGCGGCTGAGGGGGCCATCCTAGGCGCCGGCGGTGGCGACTGCACCCGTTGTCCGGGGTGTTCATCCGGTTACCCTGCCGATCTCGCCCGTCCCCCCCTTCGGTCGCCATGTGGTCTCGCCTCCGCAACAGCCGCTCCACGATTCCGCTCCTCGTCCTGTTCATGGGCCTGTCGGCGGCGATCGCGACGTGGTCCTCCCAGCGGACCCGCGAGGAGATCGACGAGGCGAGCAAGTTCACCTTGGTGGCCGAGAGCCTCAGCGAACAGCTGCAGGTGCGGATCCAGGCCGACGCCGACGTGCTGCGCTTCGTGCAGTCCTTCGCCCAACTCGACCCGCTGCGCGCGGCGACGGACTTCAACCGCTACCTGGAGCGGAGTCGCGGACAGGGCCGGAGCGGCCTGCACGCCGTGGCCCTGGTGCGACGACTGACTCCCGAAGCGCTGACGGCGTGGCAGGCGGCCCGGAGCACCGAGCCCGGCCTGCCGCCGCTGCGCATCCACCCGCTCGGCGACGACCCGGCCCTGCATCACGACATCATCGAGCGGGTCGATCCTCCGCTCGAGACCGAGGGCCTGCTGGGGCTCGACCTCGCGACCCATGCGCGGTGCGCGGCCGCCATGGACCAGGCCGCCGTGTCGGGACGCGCGTCGGTCTCGCTCCCGCTCACCTGGACGGTGGCGCAGGATGGTCGACGCGTCACGGCCGTGATCGTCGCCCTGCCCGTCTACCGTGATCAGGTCGTGCCGGAGCAGGTCGCCCGACGACTCACGGAGCTGCACGGCTTCGTGGTCGGCCTGATCCTCGGCGACCGGTACCTGCGCGGGATCTTCGAGCCGAGCTCGGGCGCCGGCTCGCGCAAGCCCAACCGCGAACTGATCCTCTCCGACGACGACGGCTACGACCGCGCGGACGACGACTTCCGCGTGGGCCTCTTCGGGGGCCCGGCGCTGGAGGGGGGGCGCACCTCCCGCAGCGAGTTCCCGGTCTTCGATCGGCTGTGGGCCCTCGAGGTCACCGAGAGCATGCCGCGCTCGATGACCATCGACGACCTCCTCGCGCGGTCCTCGACCACCCTGCCCGTCGCGGTCTTCCTGGTGGTGGCCCTGTGCGCGGGCATCGTCTGGACCCTGTCGCGGCAGAACCTGCGCGTGCAACAGGAAGTGAAACAGCGCACGCACGAGTTGAACCAGAAGAACGTGCAGCTGGAAGCGTCGGAGCGGGAGCTCGAAGCGGTGAACGCACGCCTGCTCGAGCAGAGCAACACCGACGCCTTGACCGGTGTGGCGAACCGTCGCGGATTCGAGCTGCAGCTCGAGAAGGAGCGGCAGCGCACGACGCGCACGTCGGTGCCCTACGGTCTGCTGATCTTCGACGTGGACTTCTTCAAGGGCTACAACGACCGCTACGGCCACGTCGCCGGGGACGAGGTGCTCAAGCGCGTCGCCGACACGCTCTTCGCCGAAGCCCGTCGGATCGACTGCGTGGCCCGCTACGGCGGCGAGGAGTTCGTCGTGCTGGCTTCCGGCACCGACGCCACCGGGCTGTTGGCGATGGGCGAGCGCATCCGCGCGCGGATGCAGGAGGCCGGCATCGCGAACGAGGCCTCGCCGCTGGGGATCCTGACCATCAGCGGGGGCGGTGCCCTGTCCAGCGTGGATCCGGAACACGCCCCCCGCCCGGTGTTCGAGGTCGCAGACGGCTGTCTGTACGAAGCCAAGGCCACGGGTCGAAACCGCGTCGTCATGCGCATGTAGATGCGTGCATGGAGCAGTTCGGGCGGAAGGGGTATCCTGGGCCCGGCGCTCGGCGGCGCGGGAGACGGTATGACGGAGGGATTCCAGAGGCAGCACGGCGAGGGCCTGGGCGGTGACCCGGCCGGCCGCGCGGCCACCTGGAGCCTCGAGGGACGGCGCCTCGCCGACGGCTTGTTGTCGGCCTGGGAGCGCACCGACCGCGCCTTCGGGCTGATCCACCCCGAGGCGCTGCCCCGCGTGTCGGCGCCGGGTGGCCCGCCGTTGCTGCTCCTGCAGGGTCGGCTCGCCGCGCGGGCCTGGATCGAGCTGGGCCGCGACGCGCTCCGGCTGCCGTCGATCCACCCTCGCTTCGACGACCTGTTCGGTCGGGACTTCGGAGCCGTCGTGATCGATCCCGAGACCTGGCCCGATGCGCGAGCGGTGGCCGACTACCGGGACCAGGTGCTCTCGGCGCTGCGCTCCGGGTTGGAGGAGATGGAGGAGGCCGAGCCGACCGCGCGCCGTTCCATCGCCGCCGCGGCGCAGCGCGTCTCGGACGCCGAGTGGTTCGCGCAAGAGGATCTGCTCGCGCTGCTGCCGCGTCTCGACCGCGCCGCGTGGCGCAAGCCGGGCGGACTGGAAGAGCACCGCTTCGACCAGGCGGGTACGGTTCGCGAGGCCCCGGTTCCGGCGGGCGTGGTCATGCGCCGCGACGGGGCCAGCACCCACGTGCCGGCCCTGCGGATCGACGCGGTCCCGGTCATGAACGGTCAGTGGCTGGAGTTCGTGGAGGGCGGTGGCTACGCGCGGGCCGAGGCCTGGTCCGATCCCGGTTGGGCGTGGCGCGTCGACGGTGGTCGCGAGCACCCTGCCGGCTGGGTCCGCGATGGGGAAGGGTCCTTTGTCCTGCCGACTCTCGCCGGTCCCGTCCCGCTGAGACGCGCCTTCGACTGGCCGGTCCAGGTCACGCGAGTCGAGGCCGAGGCGTACGCGGCCTGGCGTGGGCGCCGGCTGCCCTCGCTCGACGAGTGGGATCGCGCCGCGTACGGCGGCCTCTCGCGGGCGGCGCGCCGCTACCCATGGGGGCAGACCGAGCCCACCCGCCACCACGGGCAGTTCGGGTCGGGCCGACCGGGCCCCGCGCCCGTCGGCAGCCATCCTGACGGTGCCTCGGAGTTCCGCGTGCTCGACCTGATCGGGAACGGCTGGGAGTGGACCAGCAGCGACGCGGGTGGGCTGGCGCTGCTCGCCGGAGCCTCGTGGGCCAGCGCGGCGGAACTGGTGCGCAAGGACGTCGTGCGTCGGCTCTCGCCCTTCGAGGACGCGGTCGCGACCAAGTTCCGACTGGCCTCGGCCGCGCTCTGACCGGAGTGCCGACGGGACGTCGCAGACGGTAGATTCCGGGCCGACGGTGCCACGCGGCGCCGCACCAACCGACCACGGAGGGTGGGCGAGATGGAGTCACGGGACGTGCGCGGGCAGGTCGCGGTGATCACGGGGGCCTCGGCCGGGATCGGTGCGGCCAGTGCCAGGGCCCTGGCGGCCGTGGGCATGGACCTGGTCCTCGGCGCGCGGCGTGCCGAGCCGACCGCAGCGCTGGCCGCCGAGCTCGCGACCGCCCACGGCGTGCGCGCGGCGGCGCTCCCGCTCGACGTGACCGATGCGGCGTCCTCACGGGCCTTCCACGCAGGAGCCGTCGAGTTCGCCGGTGATGCCGGCTTCGGTCTGTTCCTGAACAACGCCGGACTCGGTCGCGGCGTCGCGCGCATCCCCGGCGCCACGGACGAAGACGAGTCCGACTGGCTCGAGATGATCGACACGAACGTGGTCGGCTTCCTGCGCGTGCTGCGCCTCTTCGTCGGGGACTTCGTGCAACAGGACCGCGGGCTCATCGTCAGCATGGGGTCGGTCGCCGCGCTGTGGCCCTACGAGGGCGGCAGCGTCTACTGCGCGACCAAGTCCTCGGTGAGGACCATCACGCGCTCGCTGCGCAAGGAGCTCAAGGGGACCCGTGTGCGCGTCTCTGTGATCCACCCCGGGCTGGTCGAGACCGAGTTCTCCCAGGTGCGCTTCCGTGGCGACACCGAGAAGGCCGCCGCCGCGTACCAGGACATGACGCCGCTCACGGGCGAGGACGTGGCTTCCGTCGTGGTCTGGCTGGCCGGTCTGCCGGCGCACATGAACATCGAGGAGGTCAGCATGATGGCCGTCGATCAGGTCTCGACCACCGAGGTGTACCGCCGCCCGTCCTGACCTCGTGGGCCCTTCGACGCCCGCCCGGGCCTCGGCACCCGGCCGCCGGCATCCGTCCCGTGGCCGGCTCGCCCGGAACCGCTACGGATTCGGGCGTTAGCATCCGCGCGCGGTGCGCGTTTCCCTTAATCGAGAGCCGGAGTGAGCGGCTGTGCCCCTGTGGACGCGAGAGACCGACTTGGAGGACAAGCTCCTTGCACGCTGTGAGGCGGGCGATCGGGCTGCCTTCGAGGAACTCGTGGGTCCACACCTGGCTTCGTCGCGCTCACTGGCCACTCGGTTGCTGGGAAACCTCGAAGACGCAGAGGACGCCGTGCAGGACGCACTGATCAAGACCTGGAAGGGACTGGCGAGCTACCACGGCGGCTCCTTCCGCGCCTGGTTCCTGCGCATCCTCTACAACCAGTGCACCGACGCCCGCCGACGCCGCGACACGCGCCGTTCCTACGAGGAGCGCACGCCCGTCGCCCGGCCGGCCTCGCCCGACCGCCAGGCGGAGGCCCGCGAGGCCCTGCGCCGCGTCGCGGACGCCATGGAGGGCTTGCCGCCGAAACAGAAGGCGGCGCTGCACCTGCGGGTGCTCGAGGAGTCGAGCTACGACGAGATCGGCTCGGTGCTCGGCCTGACCCCGCGGTCGGCTCGCGTGTACGTCGCTCGAGCCCGGAGCGTGCTGCGTGAGACCCTGGCCGGCGCCGAGGGAAGGGACGGGTCATGAACACGGCGTCCCGCCATCCCGGCCACGCGGCGCTCCAGCGCTACGGACTCGGTGAGTCCGATGCGGCCGAGCGCCTGTCCATCGAGGAACACCTGTCGGGGTGCGCGCAGTGCAACGCGCTCGTCGATGCGGATCGCCGGCTGGATGCCTGGCTGGTCGAGTCGGCCCCGGGGCCTGTCCCGCGCGGCACGGGGCGCGCCACGTTCGACCGTCTGTGGGCCGCGCTGGACGCCGAGGCCGGTGCGTCGGCTTCGGCGGAGGGCGACGCCCCGGGGCAACCGGATGCGCCGGCGCCGATCACTCCGATCAGGCGCGCACACACCGCGAGTCGGGTGCGCCGCTGGGTGACCCTGGCGGCGGCGGGGCTGGTGATCGTCGCGCTGCGAGCGGTGTGGTTGTCGACGCCGCAGGACGCGCCGGGTGTTCTCGAGGGAAGCACGCCACCGGTGGCCGGCGAGGCGGGACCCGTCGCGGGACCAGGGGCGGGCCCAGCGGCGGACCCGGACGAAGGTCGCGGCGATCTCGTCACTCCGTCAGGCATCACGGAGCGACTGGACCCCGAGCGACTCGCCCGCGCGCGGTCCGAAGTCGCCCTCGCACTGGTCCGGTTGGACGAGGACTTCCCGACCGACGACCTCGCCTTCCGCCTGGGGTGCGACGACCACTTCGAGGGCCTGCGTCGCGAGGGCTGGCCGGTGACCCACCTGGTGCGGGACCACGCTCTCGAGAAGGCCGCCGACGCGCGACTGCCCGCGCTGCGCTACGCGGCGATCGACCGGGCGTCCGCACCGACGCTCGTGCGGGCGCTCGACCGCGCTCGTGACGCCGCCGATGCCCTGTGGATCCTTTCCGAACGTCCCCACGACGCACCCCTCGCCGCCTCGGTGGCCCGCGCCCTGGGGCGCCTGCTCGACGCGGGCAACGACCGCGCCCTCGACGCCCGCGACCTGATGGCCCTCGAACTGTTGCGTCGCCCGGGCGGCGAAGTCGAGCGGCTCGACGTCACCCGCCGCGCCCTGGCTCGCACGCGCGGCCAGGACCCGGCGGCTCCCGAGGTCGCCCGCACCCTGGGCCTGATCGCCGCCTTGCCCGCCGGGGCGGCCATCGAGGCCCTGGCGACCCTGGCGGATCGTCCGGCCCTGCGCCCGGTGGCCGACACGGCGTTCCTGCTGCGCGCCCGGCTCGAGCCCGTCGCCGCCGGCGTCGCTCTCGGGCAGCTCGCGCGGGATGCCCGCTTGGGTGAGGTGGCCATCGAGTGGGCGACCGAGGCGCGGCTGGTCTCGGCGGCGCCGGGCCTCGTGTCGGCGCTGGAGCGTGCGCCCGAGGATCCCGCGCTGCTCGAGGGGGCGTCGCGACTGGCGGGCCCGGAGAGCGCGGCAGCGCTGTTCGCCCTCTGGCGCGAGCACCGTCACCGCCCGGCGGGCGCCCGGCTCGAGAGGCTGCTCGTCTCGCTGCTCGACCGCGATGCCGAGGCTCGTCGCGCGCTCGGCGCCTCGTTGCAACCGCGGGCCCTCGACGACCTCCTCGCCGTGCTCGAACAGCTGCCGCCGGACCGGCGCGGGGACGCCCTGCTGGCCTTCCTCGGGACGGCGGGGCCGTCCGCCGGGTCGAGCAGGCGGGAGCACGAGACGGCGCGTGCCGGAGCCCTGTCCTCGCTGGCGCGCCTCGGAGACGCCACCGACGCCGAGCCGCTGCTGGCCTGGATCGAGACGGCCGGCGACGCAGACCGCGAGCTGCTGGCCCTGGCCTGGGCCACCGCCGCCGTGCTCGACGGCGAGACGTCGCTGGGAGTCTGGACCGGTCACGGCCGCGACGCCGACGTGCTCGCCTCCGCCGGCTCCACCCGACATGCCTGGCCCCTGGACAACGACCGCCCGCCGACCCGGCTGCTGCGCGACCTGGATCGGTCGCTGCGCCGGTCGGCACGACCCGAACCACCCGAAGCACCCAGAGATGGAGAGTGAACCGATGAGGATCCCGACCTCCCGCACGCCCCTCGGATGGGCCCTTGGCCTGGCCGTCACCCTGTTGGGCCCGCTGGCCGGCGCGCGCGAAGGCGAGGCCGCGCCGCCCGCGGACATCGAGACGCGCGTGTACGACCTGCGCGGTGTGCTGCCCGACCTGGGCGGCGAGCACCGTTTCCTCGAAGTCCTGCCCTTCCGGCTCGACCACGACTACCGGGACGACCACTGGGACCTGGACACCTGGGAGGACTCCGCCGAGCTGACCGAACAGATCGTCGTGATCCTCGAGGAGGTCGTGGCGCCCGACGAGTTCAGCTATGAGCACCGTGAGCTCCACGTGATCGACGACTTCTCGCTGCTGATCACCGCGCCGACGGAGATTCACGCGGCGGCCCAGGAGCTCATCGACGGCATCGGGGCACTCAACCGTCGCGTCGCCGTCCTCGAGATCGACGTCTTCGAACTCGGCGCCAACAGTGGCGTGCTCGAGGTCGGCAACCCGGCCGCGCTCATCGAAGCGGCCGGGACCAACCGGATCTCGCACCAGGAGGTGGCCCTGCACGTCGGGCTGACCCACGTGCAGAGCAGCACCCGCACGATCTCGTTCCTGCGCGGATGGGAGGCGGAGATCGCCCAGGGGAGTGGCATCGGCCAGCCGATCGTCGAGGAGCTGGAGACCGGCACGGACTGGCTGCTGCGGGTGGAGGATGACCACGCGTCGGGCGCCTATCGCCTGCGCGCCGTGCAGAAGTCCAGCGAACTGCTCCACATGGGCGGTGGGGACTACAACGCCCAGATGCTGATCCGCCTCGAC
Organism: Planctomycetota bacterium; assembly: GCA_029259725.1. GTDB lineage: Bacteria > Planctomycetota > B15-G4 > B15-G4 > B15-G4 > JAJDER01. The sequence goes on from JAJDER010000020.1 coordinate 9,238, forward strand.
AGTGCGATGACCGAGCGGCCGGCCAACGGCCGCGTGGACCAGCCCGAGGTGGGAGTCAGCACCACGGTCTTCTCGCGTGCCCTGGCCGTGGGCGGGACGACCGTGACCGTGAGCGCTGTCGAGACCTCCATGGGGACCCTGCGCTACGCGACGCGCTACCGCCTCGTGTCGGCCGACCCGCGCCCACCCGTCTTGCCGCTCGGCCCCGATGGCAGCGTGGCGCTGATGGGCATGGACCTCTCGGGCACGATCTGGCGGCCGATGCAGGCGCCAGAGGTGGATCGCCACCGCCTGTGGCCCACGCACAGGGAGCTGGAGGGCGACCAGCTCGCGATCCAACCGATCGCCTTCCCGTCGACCGAGGCCGACTCCGATCACGGCCTGGAGCGCGCGCACGAAGTGCTCTGGGACCAGGGCGGCGTGCACCTGTTCAGTCACGGCGCGCTGCTGGTCATGGTCGGTGATCCGGCGCTGGCGCAGCTCCTGCCGAAGACCGTGGCGCCGTTCCAGTCGTCGGCGAGCCCGGCCTCGGCCGACGTGCTCGTCACCGGGCGCAACCGTTCGGGCGGCCCGGCGCGGGTGCTCGGTCGCGTGGTGCTGCCCGTGGACGGAGCGGGCTCGTCGCTGGCCCTGACCGGTGTGGCCAGCCTCGCGCTGCACGGCTACGACGTCGACGTGGCCCAGGACGTGTCGCTGCCCGAGCCCAGGACGCTCGGTTACCTGGACGGACTCAGCGTGCGCGCCGAAGCGATCGGCGGCCGCGACGTGGCCGTGGACGTGTTGCTGCATCGACTCGTGGATCGCGAGACCCTCGACGCGAACGCCGATGCCATCGGTGACATGGACCGCCTGAGCTTCGACAGCGTGCGCTTGCAGCCGGTGCTCCCACGCCGCGGTGCGGTGGTGACGTACCGCGACGTCGGGACCAACGGGGACGACACGGTGGTGGACATCACCGTGCGCATCACCACGCCGTAGCCCCGCTGCTCGGCGCGGCGGTCCTGCCAGGTGGTCCGGGCGCCCGCCCGCGAGGATCGGGATGAGGGGGCCGGTGGGTTAGAGTGGCCGTCGTGATGACGATGCCCTCGACCTCATCGGCCTCCCCGCCTCGGCACGGGCAGGACGGGCTGGCGCGGCTGCTGGTCGCGCTCCTGGTCGGCCTCGCGGCGGGTTGCGGATGCGAGCCGGCAACGCCCGAGAGCGATCCCGGAGGGACGCCCGAGTCGACCGCGGGCCTGATCGATCCCCCCACGGCGCGACCCGAGATGGTGCTGGGGTTGCTCGCCGACGTCGAGGCGGAGCGCCACCCGTCGGACGGTGGGGGACGGGCCTGGCTGGTGGATCCGGAGCCGGCACGAGCCGGACAGCCTGGGCGCTGGGAGATCGTCTACGAGGCCGGGCCCCTGGGCATCGCGGTGGGGGGGCGCGTGATCCTGCAGGTCTCGCCCTTCTGGGGCTGGTCGACCCCGCAGCCCTTCGACGCGGGCCGGCCGGGTTTCACCACGGTCTCGACCGAGGCCGACGGCGTCACCCTGGACCCCTGGGTCCCGGCCACCGGCGATCCGAACGCCCCGCTGCTGGTGGACATCGGCGGGCGGGCGCTGGCGGCGGGTGAACAGGTGCGCCTGGTCTACGGCGACGGCCCCCGGGGCGCCCGCGCCGACCGCTACGCCGAATCCGGCTCGCGCTTCTGGATCGGCGTCGATGGCGACGGTGACGGCGTGCGCAGGCTGCTCGAGGATTCGCCCACGGTCGCGGTCGCGCCGGGGCGGGCCGCTCGCCTGCTCCTCACGGTGCCCAGCACGGCGGCGCCCGGTGACACCGTGCGGGTGACCGTCGCCGCGCTCGACGCGTTCGGGAGTCGTGGTGTCGAGATCGAAGGGGGCGTGGCCCTGCTCTCCGTGCCCGAGGGTCCCGAACTCCCGCACGACCTGATCTTCGCGCCCTCGGATCGCGGCGTGCTCACGGCCGAGTTCGTGGCGCCCGCCTCGGGCACCTATCGCCTGTTGGCCGTGGGCCCCGGCGAATTGCAGGCGGTCAGCAACCCGCTCGAGGTCTCGCCCCTCGGCCGCCGCATCCTCTGGGGTGACCTGCACGGACACAGTCACCTCAGCGACGGCACGGGCAGCCCCGAGGACTACCACGCCTACGCGCGGGAGGTCGCCGGGCTCGACGTGGTGGCGCTCACCGACCACGACCACTGGGGCTTCCTGTTCCTGGATGAACACCCTGAGATCTGGGAGGCCCTCGGCGTCGCCACCGACGCCGCCTACGAGCCCGGGGTCTTCGTGAGCCTGCACGCGTACGAGTGGACCAGCTGGATCCACGGGCATCGCCACGTGCTCCACTTCGGCGAGCAACGCCCGCTGTTGAGTTCGCTCGACGAGCGCTACACGACCCCGGGGCAGCTCTGGGATGCGCTGCGCGGGTCGCCTGCCCTGACCTTCGCGCACCACTCGGCGGGTGGACCGATCGCGACGGACTGGAGCTGGCGGCCCGACCCGGAGCTGGAGCCGGTGACCGAGATCATGTCGACCCACGGCAGCAGCGAGGCTCTCGACGTGCCGCGTCGGATCTACAGCCCGGTTCCGGGGAACTTCGTGCGCGACGTGCTCGACCGCGGCGACGAGTTGGGCCTGATCGCCAGCGGCGACAGCCATGATGGGCACCCCGGACTCACGCACCTGGCGAATCCCGAGGGCAACGGCGGGCTGGTGGCGTTCATCGATGCCGAGCCCACGCGTGAGTCGGTGCTGGAGACGTTGCGGGCACGCCGCGTGTATGCCACCAGCGGGCCGCGCATCGTGCTGCGCGCGTCGCTCGCCGGGAGAGCCATGGGTCAGCGTGTGCCCCCGGGTGACCATGTGCTGCAGCTCGTGGTGCACGGGACCGAGCCGCTGGTCGCGGTGGATGTGATCCGCAGCGGGGCGGTGGTGATCAGCGACGAGTCGCTCGCCGGGCGGCTCGACGCGGCCTTGGAGCTGCCGTTGATCGGTCTCGAGGCCGGCGAGTACCTCTACGTGCGCGTCCAGCAGGCGGACGAGGGCCTGGCCTGGAGCAGCCCGTTCTTCGTGCGCGAGGAGTGACAGCGACACACCGACCCTGGAGCAGGACCATGAGTGAGCCACCGATCGTCGTCGTCGGCGCGGACGCGACGTCTCAGAGCGAAGGCGCCGTCAACGCCGCCATCGGCCTGGCCCGTGACCTCGGGGCGACGCTGCACGTCGTGCACGCCCTCGACGGCCACGGGGCCGACCGCGAGGGCAGTGACGAGCGTGCCGCGGAGGCCCTGCGGGTGTGGCTCGAGGGGCATCTCTCGGGGACGCGGCTCGAGGCGATGGAACCGGCGGCGCAGATCGTCGTGCGGCGCGGCCATCCTGCGGCGGTCCTGGTGGAGCACGCTCGGGAGCAGGGCGCGGCGATGATCGTGCTCGGCGAACACCATCGGCGCGGCCTGGTGGACTACGGCAGCACGGCGGCGGGGGTCACGGCCCACGCGTCGTGCCCGGTGTGGTGCCAGACCGGCCCGGTGCGCGAGACGCGCGAGCTGCTGGTGCCGGTGGACTTCTCTCCCGAGAGCGACCGGGCCCTGGACTTCGCCGTGGCCTGGGCGACTCGCCTGGGCGCGCGGCTGGTCGTGCTGCACGTGTTCCAGTCGCCGGAGATGTTGCTGGGCGACGAGACCCACCCGGTCGGTCCGACCTACGTCGTCGACCAGGCGCGCGACCAGGACCGCGCGCAACTCCAGAGCTATGTCGCCGGCCGGAACTTCTCCGGCGTGTCCCACGAGGCGCGCTTCGTGGAGGGGGACCCGCGCTCCGGCATCCTCGAGCACCTGGGGGATGCCGATCTCGTCGTCATGGGCACGCAGGGGCGGACCGGCCTGTCGGCTCTGCTGCTGGGCAACACGACGCGCGCGGTGCTGGCCGACTGCCCGGTTCCCGTGGTCGTGACCCGCTCGAGCGAGGACGCTGCCCGGGCCTGGCGGTTCTGAGTGGCGTGGGCGGGGAGCACCCGATGAGCGAGACGGGCTTCGTCAGCCTCTACGTCACGGCGTCCTCGTTGGCGGAGGGCGAACGGCTGGGCCGCGCGCTGATCGAGGAGCGCCTGGCCGCGTGCGTGAACATCGTGCCCGGCATCGTGTCGATGCACCGCTGGGAGGGCGCGGTACGGCGTGACGAAGAGGTCTTGCTCTTCGCCAAGACGCGGGAGTCGCTGGCGGAAGCGGCGCGCCAACGCCTCGCGGAACTGCACGGCTACGACGTGCCCTGCATCCTGAGCCTGCCGATCGTGGATGGACACCCTGCCTATCTTGCGTGGCTCGCCGAGCAGACCGACCCGTCCCCGGGAGCCGCGGGCGCCTGAGGGCGCACCGCGTCCGCGCGCCGAGGCTTCACGGCGCGTCGACCTCGGTCAGGCGCCAGAGCGTCCAGGCCGCGACGCTCCGCAAGGGGGCCCAGGCTTCCGCGCGGGCCTCGACCGCGCGGGGCCCGGGGCGGTCCACGAGACCGTCCAGCCGACGCAGCCCCTCCTGCACGCCCAGATCCGTGGCGGGCATCACGTCGAGACGCCCCAGCCGGAACATGAGGAACATCTGACCGGTCCACGGTCCGATCCCACGCACGCTCACGAGGCGCTCGACGATGGCCGCGTCGTCCAGGCGCCCGAGGCTGCCGAGGATGAGGCGCTTGTCGAGCACGCGCCCGGCGAGATCCCGCAGCGAGGCGAGCTTGTTCCCCGAGAGGCCGGCCCCGCGGAGGCGCTCGTCCGAGAGCCGGGTGAGTTCCTCGGCGGACGGGAAGCGCGGGCCTGGGGTGAGCGCACAGACCCGGCCGTGGATCGTGCGCGCGGCGGCGCCGGCGAGCTGCTGGAACACGATCGCCCGGCCGAGGTAGGCGAAGTGGGATTGCCGCGCCTGCAGCGCGTCGGGGAAGCCCGGGAAGCGTGGCGTGCGTCGCATCGCCTCGGCCAGCCGCGGGTCCGCGTGGCGCAGCCTTCTCAGTGCGGCGGGCGTGGGCCTGACCGGGGGACGGGCGCTCATGCGCGACGCACCTGCTCGGCGAGGCTGGCGATGAAGAGGGGCGAGTCGTTCACGCACGGGACCAGCCGCAGGTCTTCGCCACCGGCGGCGCGGAAGTCGCGGGCCAACTCGTGGCCGATCTCGTCGAGGGTCTCCAGGCAGTCCGCCACGAAACCCGGGCACACCACGGCGACGCGTTTCGCCCCGGGCAGGAGTCCGATCACGTGCTCGTCGGTTGAGGGCTGCAACCAGGCTTCCGGTCCGAAGCGCGACTGGAACGTGACCGAGCACGGCAGGCCGAGGGGCTCCAGGCGGGCCATCAGGCCCGCGGCCGTGACGGCGCACTCGTCGGCGTAGGGGTCGCCACGATCGACGTACCGCTGCGGGATGCCGTGGAAGCTGATCACCAGCCGATCCGCCGGGGCCTCGGCCAGGACGTGTGCCACCCGTGCGACCACGGCGTCCAGATAGCCGGCGTCGTTCGCGAAGGGTGGGAGCACGGAGAGCTGCAGCGCGTCCCCGCGACACGCGACGGCCGAGCGCACCGCCTCCGTCGCGGTGCCCACGGTGGTGTCGCTGTCCTGCGGGAACATCGGCAAGGCCAGCAC
>JAJDER010000191.1 GCA_029259725.1 Planctomycetota bacterium
AGCGCGTCGCGGACCTCGTCGAGGAGGTCCGCCGACTCGTCCATCGCCGCCCGTGCATCCGTCCCCTGCGCCGACTCCTGGGGCCGCGGCTCGTCGGCCTCGTCCGACGGCGACTCACCGGCTTGCGACTCACCGGCTTGCGACTCACCGGCCGGGGACTCACCGGCCGGGGACTCGCCGGCCGGGGACTCGCCCGATCGGGACTGCCCGGACGGGGACGACTCCGACTCGCTCGGCGTGGATCCTGAAGCAGGCGACGGTTCCGACGGCTGCTGCCCGGACGGCTGCCCCGGCGGGTTGCCCGCGTCGGACTCCGCGGGAGCGGACTCGCCCGAAGAGGCCTCCGGCTCGGAGGCGTCGCCGGTCTGCTGGCCGCCGGACGCGTCGTCGCCGCCTTCCGTCGGCTGGCCCGGCCGCGCGCCGGTCGACTCCGATCCCTGCGGGCCGGCACCCTCCGATACGCTCGGCTCGGTGTTCTCGCCGGCCCCCGCTTCGGAGCCTGACTCCCCGCGCGCCGCGCGCGCCTCGCGCTCGAGCCGCTCGCGCGCTTCCGCCATCGCCGCGGCCGCGTCCGCAGAGGCGCCTCGAGCCATGGCGCGCGCCTCCTCGGCGGCTTGGATCAGCTCTTCGCTGGCGCCCGAGAGCGGCGACTGCAGCTGCTCGCGCAACACGGACAACGCCGCCTCCAGCGCAGCCTGGGCGTCGGCCGTCGGCGAAGCCGAGCCCGCCAGCGCGCGCTGGGCGGCAGCCAGCTCCCCGGCCAGGTCGGCCAGACCGAGCTGGGACTCGGTGTCCTGCAGCGTGGACAGCGCGTCGTCGGTGGCCTCGGCCTGCTCGGACAGCGTCTTCGCGGTCTCGAGCGCCTCGTCCAGCAACTCGGCGGGTCGGTCGCTGAGGGCCCGCGTCTCGGCCAGCAGTCGACGCTGGTTCTCGGCCAGGAATCCCAGCTGCTTCAGGCCTTCTCGCGCCAGATCCGCGTGTCGCTGCAACTCCTCCACGTCGCGCCGGTCGCGCAGCACCGACAGGATCGATTCGAGCGAGCCCACCAGGTCGTCCTGCTTCTCGACCGTGCCGAGGTTGCCCAGGTCCAGGCTGCGCGCCACGTCGCGCGAGAGATCGAGCAACGCCGACTCGTCGAAGTGCTCCATGGCGTCACGCAGCAGCTCGGCGTTGCGCTCGCGACCCTCGTCCTCGTAGCGCGCCGCGAGGCGCTCCATCTTCTCGCGCAAGGACTCCAGGCGGGCCGAGACCCTTGCCTGGTCGCGCTTGACGCGGTCGAGCTCGCCTTCCTCGTCATGCTCCTGTCCGGCGACCGGGCCGGCGAACGCGCACAGCGTGAACAGGCAGGCCAGGACCAGCACCCGAGCGGGGCCGGCAGCGGTCGGGATGCGGGTCATCAGTTCGACCTCCTCTGGGACAGCACCTGCTGCGTGCGCTGGCGCAACGCCGCCTGGTCGTCGATGAGCGCCTTCACCAGAGCCAGCACTTCCTGGTAGTCCTCCCACTCGTCCATGCGTTCGAGCAGCCGGTCCAGCGACGCGGCCACGCGAGCCTGCGCCGCACGCGCCCCGGTCAGGTTGGCTTCGCTCGGGTCCCGCCGCGCCTGCGAGAGCAACTCGTGCGCCGCCGGGCCGTCCTCGGCCACGAGGCGCAAGGCGATGGCGGACATGTCGAGCAGGCGACCCACGAGATCCAGACGCCCGAAGGCGCCGGCCTCGTAGTCCGAGGCGAGTGCGGTCCAGGCCTCGGCGCCAAAGGTGTCGTCCACCGGGCGGAGCATCCAGTCCAGCAAGCGGCGCTCGAGCAGGGCCGCGGCACCGGGGCCGGGATCGAGTCGGTTGAGGATCGTCTCCTCCATGATCGTGCACAGCTCGCGGGTCTCACGCTCGAGGCGCGTCCCCACCTGATGCTGCGAGACGACCACCGCCACGAGGTCCGGGTCATCGGCGACGGGCGGGTCCTCGAGCAGCGCGTCGGTGGTCTCGAGCGCGCGCTGCTGACGATCGCGGATGGCCAGGAAGGCCTCCTTGAGTCGGAGCTGGCGGTCGGCGAGCAGCCGCTGCACCTCGGCGTCATCGACCACGTCCACGCGGCGCCCCTCGATCACGGCGCGCTGCGGGCCGAGGTCTCCGAGCTGGCGGCCATCGACGGCCTCCACGCGGTAGCTTCCCGGACTCCGCGTGTCGTCGGCGCTCAAGTCGATCAGGAGACGCTGATGCCCGGGAAGGCGCGCGTCGGGAGTGAAGGTCGCCGAGGCGCCGGCCGCGGTGACCAGCGTCACGACTTCGACGCCGTGGTCGTCGTCGGCGATGACCGCGAACGGGACCACGGCCTGGGCCGTGACCTTCACGTCGGAGCGGCCGGGTGAGAACATGCGCACCGTGGGCGCGCGATCGGGCGTGACCAGCAGCGCGTAGTGGATCGGCTCGGGCGCGGAGAGACCCTGCTCACCGAGGAGCTTCACGAAGAGCGTCTCGGAGGAGTCGGCCAGGAAGCGGCCGGAGACGCGCGCGGGCGAGGTGCTCGTGTCGACCTCGAGATCGATGCGTTCGCCGCGGCTGGTGAGCCACAGTTCGGCGCTCTCGACCTCGCCGTCCGCGACGCCCCGCAGCGTGATCGCCGTCCCCTCGGTCACGACCAGCCCCTCGGGCCCCACCGTGCGCGGAGCCTCGGCCAGATACGCCGGCGGCTCCAGCACGAACTCGGGGTCGCGCAGACGCGGCGGCTCGATGACCAGCAGCGACACGCGCGCCGCGTCGTCCTCGCCCGCGTCATCACCACCGCGCACGGAGACCAGCCTGTCGCCCTCGCGCAGGTTCACGTGGCCGCGGTAGGTGCCGCGGGCGTCGGCGCCCATGCCGGTCGTGCGCGTGCCGTCGGCGCCGAGCACGACGAGTTCCACCCGCTCGGGATCCTCACCCTCGAACGCGGCCTCGACGTCGAGCACGCCGCCTCGGGCCGCGACCAGCGAGCCATCCGCCTGCCGGACGTGGGCGGGACCGCGGTCGGCCACCTGCAGCTGCAGGTGCGTGCGCCGCGGCCAGGGCACGTCGCCGAAGGTCCAGCGGTCCGCGAACACGCCGGCGTGAGGGTCGAGAGCGAAGCTGAGCACCAGCAGCAGGACGGCGAGTCCGCCGCCCCGCGCGGCCTGCCGCCAGGACGGGCGCGGGTCGAGCACCGTGCGCAGGTCCAGGCGACCGGCCTCGGCCTCGGCCTGGTCGAAGACCGCCTGCTGGAGGCTGCCGTCGTTGCTCGCGCCGAGCTGCCAGGCCGTGATCACGCGGCCCTCGAGCTGGGGCAGACCGGTCTCCACCAGGCGCGCGGCCTCGAGCCGCCCGGGCCCGCGCAGGAGCGGGGCAAGCAGGCGCAGCCAGGCTTCGCGGGCCATGAGGCCCAGCAGCAGGAGCGACAGGGCGGCGCGCACGCCGAGCGGCAGATCCAGGGCCCGGTCGACGGCGTAGGTGCCGATCAGGATCAGCGCGGCCAGACCCACCAGCCGCCCGAGGCCCGAGAGCAGGGCCAGCAGGCGGATGCGCCCCACGACCTGGTCGAGGCGTCCCGCCAGACGCGTGGGCGTCTCCGGGCGGGGCGAGAGCGGCGAGGTGGAGGGGGGCGTCATGCAGGTCCTTCAGCGTTGGAAGATGGGCAGGTAGCCGTAGGGCAGCGAGAGGATCAGCGCGCCCACCGCGGTCGAGAACGGCTCACCGGGACCTTCCGTGTTCGGGAACGCCCCGCTCGCGTTCTGGCTCTCGACGATCTCGTCGCGGATCTGCGGGTAGTACCAGTTCCACGCGGCGCCCCCCATGACGTACAGCGCCTGCGTCGCGTAGTAGTGGCCGTACCAGTAGAAGTAGTGGAACTTCCACTGCGAGTCGCCCGACACCCAGTCGTAGTGGAGGCGCAGGAAGTCGACGCTCTCATCCAGGTCGATGGAGCGCAGCGTCTTGGCGTCGATGATCTCGTTGCCATGCAGGCCCGCGTTGTGCATCGCGGCCAACCCGGCCGCGGTCAGCGCGAACGACGACCGCGTGTAGCGCTGGGCCTGGTAGCGGAAGCTGCCCCGGCCGAGGTCGTAGTAGCCCTCGCCGCGCCACATGTACTGCTGATCCTCGCCGACGTAGCTGTCCGCCACGTAGTTCGCGGCGCGGTGGATCGTGCTGGCGGGCACGCGGATGCCGACGTTCCGGGCGGCGCGCAGCGCGTTGAGCTGGCAGACCGTGATCGACATGTCGGACTCGACCGCGAAGGGCAGGTAGCGCCACGACCCCTCGGCATTCTGCGCCTCGACGATGTAGTCCACCGAAGCCTGCAGCTTGTCCTTGAACTCGCGGTTGTGGCTCATGCCGTAGACCTCCGCCAGGAACAGGGTGGCGAAGGCGTGGCTGTACATGCGCGTGCCGTTGTCGCTGATGAAACCCTCGTCGCTGACCCGCGCCAGGATGTAGTTCGTCGCGTTGGCGATGACCTCACCGTAGCGGCCACGATCGGGCAGGTTGCCGGCGGCCAGGAAGGCCATGCCCGCGAGCGCGGTCACGCCCGGGTGCGCGGCGGTGTTCGAGGTGACACGGTAGTCCTGGTTGAGCTTGTAGCCGATGTCCCCGTTCCAGCTGCCGTCGTCGTTCTGCCGGTCGGCGAGGTAGGCCAGCGCGCGATCCACCGCGGCGACCGATTCGGGCGTGATGTCGGAGCCGGTCTGCGCGGACGCCGGCATCACGAGCAGCGCGAGCGCGAGGATCAGGGCTCGGTTCATCGCATGTCGCTCCGCAGGGTCCAGATCTTGGGTCCGTGGGCGAGGACCACCGCCCCGTCGGTCAGCGTCACCTGCAGCTGCCCGTTCGGAGCGTAGGTCTCCAGCTCGATACTGTATCGGTCCTCCCCACCCTCGCCACGCACGACCACCAGACTGAGCGTCCGGCCCGTGCGGCGGTCATAGGTGTCGGTGGCCAGGACGAAGCCGTCCGCCCCGTGCACGAGCTGGATGCTGCCGGAAAGGGGCTCGGGCAACTTGACGTCCCAGGGTGCGGCGTCCGTCCCGGCCTCGACCACCACGAGCCGGTCCTGGGTGCTGTTGTCGAGCAGGACCATGCGCGGAGTCGGCCCCTTGTCCTGGCCGGGCAGGGCGAGCAGGGACGGCTCCGACACCGTCACCGTCTCCCGACCGGTCAGCAGGTCCACCGCGAGCACTTCGTCGTAGCGGGCCGAACCGGGGCTGCTGGACGGGAGCGCCAGGGCCAGCAGGCCGGACGTCGGTGGGACGTAGGCGCGCGTGGCCACCGGCGCCTCGCGGCTCCAGGACACGCCCCGCTCGGGATCCCACACGTCGAAACGCTTGCCGGTGGTGCCCGAGCCGGAGAGCAGCAGCGCGCCGCGCTCGTGCAGCGCCTGCTGGACGAACTGCGTGTCCTCGGGCAGGTCGTAGGCCGCACTGACCCGGCCCATGGCGGGGTCGATCCCGAGCAGACGCGGGCCGACGTCGCTGCCGTCGAGCCGCCCCGGGCGCGTGAACACGTACAGCTTGCCCCCGCTGCGCTCGACGTAGGTCGTGCCATCGTCCAGGGCGAGCCGGCTGGTGAGCGTGCCCGTCTCGAGCCCGAATCCGAGCACGGCGTGTGGGCCGTACGCGCTGCGTTCGCTGACCAGGCACACGATCTGCCCGTCCACGACGTGCACGTCCGCCGGGAAGTTGTCCAGCTCGCGCGCCCACAACCGGCGCCCGTCCTCGAGTGACATGGACTCCAGCGCGCGCCCGGCCGCGACCAACAGCCGGTTCCCGTCGAGGATGAAGTGCGAGTTGCTCGAGTTGACCGAGAGCACGTCGCCGGGCAGCGCGCGCTGCCAGAGGGTCTCGCCGGTCACGGTGTCGAAGAGCAGCATCGTGCCCTGGTTCTTCACCGTGGCGACCACCGCGTCACGCCAGCGGTCGTCGGCGCGCCCGCGCACACGCGGCAGCACCAGGATTCCGCGGGTGACCACCTCGCGGCCGGCGAGGCTCGCATCGCGCGGGGGCAGACGCGGCAGGTCCGGCTCCCGGGGGACCGCCGACTCGCCTGCCAGCGCCCGGGCGAAGGCATCCTCACCCAGTCCATGCGCCAGGCGCTGCTTGATCGGGTCGTGCCGACGAAGTCCCAGGCGCACGACGATCTCGAACAGCGCGCGACGTCGCGGGTCGCCGCCGTTCCCGAGGTCGTCCTCGAGGCGCCACAGCCAGGCATCGACGGACTCGCGCGCGCCCAGGTCGTGCAGGGCCAGGAGCGCCTCGTCGGCATGGTCCCAGAGCCGTTGCTCCAGCCGGCTCACCTCGAGCACGTCGTCCCACGCCGCCGAGGTGCCGCCTTCGCGGGCGAGACGCAGCACGGCGGTCATGCGTCCGGTGCGCGCCTGGCGCTGCTGTCCCTCGTCACCCTCGGCCAGCACGCGTTCGAAATGGCTGCGCGCGGCGGCGAGGCGGTCGGTGGAGAGCAGCACCTCCGCCAGGACGAGTTCGGCGTCCAGCGATTCCTCGGCCTCGCTCGACAGCGCTGTGACGACGCCATCGGTGTCGAGCGCCCCCATCAGGTCCCAGTTGTCCGTCAACAGCGTGACGAGCCCGGCGGGGACGACGCGTCGGATCAAGCTGGGGCTGAACAGATCGGGCCAGGGCACCTGGTGGTCCACGTCCCAGCGCTCGGTATCCACCACCACGAGGTGGCTGCGCGCGGGCAGCAGCAGCAGTTCCCCGGTGCGGACCGCCGGGCCCATGACGCCTTCGATGTCGAGGCCGAGACTCGCGAACAGCTCGTCCTCCGCCTGACGCCCGCTGCGCGCGTCCAGGCTCTCGAGCGTGTCCTCGCCCACGAGCAGCGCCCGACCGCGCCCGGTGCCGACGACCTGGTGGCGCATGCCGGAGCCCGGCCCGTGGCACTTCATCGGCCCCCACAGCTGCCGGCCGGTCTGCGGATCCAGGGCCAGCAGCTCATCGCTGTCGAGGGGCGTCGCCAGCAGCACGCCGGCCTCGATCACCGGGGGTTCGTTGACCCAGAAGATCGCGCGGCGACGCTCGTAGTCCGGCGAGCGCGACGCGTGCCGGCGCGTGGTCTGGTAGCCGCGCAGCCAGCGCAGTCGCCCCGACCAGGCATCCACCGCCGCGATCACGCCCAGGTTGCTGACCACGAACAGCGTGCCGTCGTGCACGGTCGGCGGCCCGGTCACGTGCTCCTGGAAGGGCCGGTTGAACATGGTCAGTTCCTGCTGTCCGGAACACACGAACGTGCGCCACAGCAGGTTCCCGTTGGACGCCCCGAACGCCGCGATGTAGGCGTTGATCGAGCCCTCGGTGATCGAGCCCGAGACGTAGACGACGCCGCCCTGCACGGTGACCGGCCCGTGCACGTCGAAGCGGTTCACGAAGGCCTCGGGCCCGAGCTCGGGGCGCTCCTGAACCCACGACACCTCGCCGCTGCGCTTGTCCAGGGCGTGGACGCGCCGGCGCGGGAGCGGCCAGTCGATGGGCCGACCGTCGAAGCGGTGCAGGTCGCGCACGTGGCCCTCGTGCAGCACCTGCACCGTGGCCAGCACCAGGTCCTCGGTCAGCACCGGCTGGCACAGCTGGACCGGACTCACGGCGCGCTCGCGATCCGCGTCGGCATAGACGTCGAAGGAGAAGACGCCCTTGGTGCCGGCCTCGGTGGCTTCCAGGATCGGGCCCACGTGCTTCCACAGCTCGCGGCCCGAGTGCAACTCGAGCGCCGTCACCGAGACGGAATCGGCCAGGTACACGACGCCGTCCTCGACCACCGGGGCGATCGCCGCCAGGGGCGCCTCGTCGGAGTCGGGCAGCAGCCGGAAGGGGTTCCGGTCGGCGAGACTGGCCACGCTCAACGGATGGGTCCAGGCGCCGTCGAGCGTACGCCCGACGCGGGAGGCGTCGGCGAGGGGCGGCGCCGCCTCGGGCAGGGTCGCCAGCAGCGGGGCCATCCCGCTGGCCCCCATCTGCAGCGCTCGGTTCGCGGCCACGCGCGCGCGCTCGATGTCCCCGCGTTCCGCGAGCAGGCGTGCCTGCAGCCCCCCGGCCCGCCGGCCCGACGGCAGGCCCTCCAGCTCGCGGGCCAGGCGGCCGAGCGTCTCGGCGTCGCGCCACGCCCGGGCCTGGTCGATCTCGCCCGAGCGCCCCGGCGGTTCGGCGTCGGCCACGATCGCGGCCGGGATCGCCGCGTGCAGCAGGTACAGCGCCCACTCGGCGGCGCCGACCCAGCGGCCCGCCCCACCGCCCACGGGCACGACGTGGTCGGGGTACTCGGCCACGATCAGACGCAGGCGCTCGGCAGCGGCCTCGGCGTCGCCCTCGGCGAGGAGCTTGTGGGCACGCTGCATGGCCAATCGGGCGTTGCTCGAAGCGCGCACCGAGAACCCGAACGCGGGCCGCTCGTCCGGGTCGTGCTCGTAGCCCTCGTCCACGATGCGGTCCCAGCCCGCGAACCGGTCCACGCTCCCGTCCTGGGCGCCGGCGACCGCGATCGACATGAGCATCGACAGCGTGGCCCAGCCGGCCCGCAGGAGCAGGCCGACAGGGCACGGCGGACGCGGGCAGGTCACGGTGTCGAGCCTCACACGAGGTTCTGTCGTTTGCGCAGGATCCACTCGCCCGCTAGCAGCAGGATGAGCAGCAGCAGTTGGGGGAACCCCGCCCACATCTCCTCGCGTTCGGGCTCGTCGAGCGGGCGCTCGGTGGGCAGGTCGTCGAGACCGTCGAGCAGCCTGTCGACGTCGGCCAGGTGCACGTAGCGGCCCCCGGTGCGGGTCGCCACGGCGCGCAGCAGGGACTCGTCGAGCACCGGATCGTCCTGCTCCGCCGACGGCACCGAGACGGTCACGATGCGCGGACTCTTGGCCTCCCCCGTGTCGGCCTCGGGGTCCTCCAGCCACATCCGGTACGGTCCCGGGTCGGCGGCCATCAGCGTGCCCGCGAAGACACCGTCCTCCTCGCGCTCCAGGGTCAGCGTCTGGCGATTGCCGTCGGGTGTCACGACCTGGGCGTCGACGGCGTCGGTGGCGAGCGGTTCGAAACTGCTGTCGAGCACGCGCGCGGTGACGGCCATGCGCTCGCCGATGTCGTAGCCGCTCTGGTCGGTGGTCAGGTCGAAGCGGTAGTCGCTGCGGCGCAGCTTGTTCAGTGCCAGGAAGCGGATCAGGCCGCGCCAGAAAGGCTCGCGGTAGCTCTCCAGGAAGCGCAGCCGCCAGCGCCAGGTCTCGTCGGTGCCCAGGAACGCGGTCCGACCCTGGGGGTAGTACATCGTGGCCAGCAGGGCGTGCGGGCCGTGGACGTTGCGTGACTGCGGATGCACGAGCTGCACCTCGGCGGTCGTGCGCGGCTTGGCCACCGGGTAGTACCAGGTCAAGGGTTCGAGACCGCCCTGCTCTTCCCAGAGGAACCGGTTGCGCTCGGGGTCCGGGTCGAGGCTCACGACTTCGTGCGGCGCGCGCGGACGCGTGAGCAGCGGACGGAACGCCGCGCCCTCGTCGAAGATCGCCTGCCGCTCGGTGGCGAAGTCGCCCAGGATCACCGGCAGGATCTGGGCGATGGGCGTGTTCTCGTACTCACGCGGCGAGTACAGCGAGCCCGCCTGCATCAGGAAGCCGCCGCCCGACTCCACGAAGCTCTTGATCGCCTCGAGGTACTCCTCCCACTGCGGGCCGAGGCCCTGCGGCAGCACGTCGCCGAAGATGATGACGTGGTAGGTCTCGCGCAGGTGATCGGCCACGTCCACGTTGGGGCCGCCGTCGGGGAAGCGCATCAGCGACGGGATCAGGTCGGTGGACTCCTGCAGGAAGTCCTCGTCGGCCGAGAGCAGCAGGCACTGCAGCTCGATATTCGGCGAGCGCAACAGCATGGAGACCAGGAAGCGGTACTCGTACCGCGGGTAGCCGTCCACGTAGAGCACGCGCATGCGGCCGGGCTCGACACGCAGCATGCGGCGCTCGACGTTGTTGTTCGTATCGCGCTCGGCCGGCATCGCATCGAGCGACACGAGCAGGTCGAGGTCGCCTTCGCGGTCGGGCACGAAACCCACGCGCACGGACTGCTCGGTGGCATCGGCCGGGTTGGCCCCCTCGGCCAGCACGATGTCGACGCGGGCCAGCTCGCGCCCGCTGCCGGCTTCCCGGACGATGACCGCGTTGGGATCGCCGCCGTAGCCCCGCGCGCCGACGGAGACCTCGAGGTTGACCGTGTCACCGGCCAGCGCCACTTCGGGCGCGGTGACGCGGCTGATGCGCACGTCGCGCGGGATCTCCGGGTCGCCGACGCCGACGGTGCTGACCGGCACGCCGCGCGCATCGAGCGCACCCAGCGCCGCCTGCACTTCGCGCCCCGCGTTGATGCGTCCGTCGGTCACCACCACGACCTGCGCCAGGTCGCGCCCCCGCGTCTCGCTCGAGACCCCCGCCAGGGCGTCGCCGAGGCGCGTGTGCCCGTCGGAGGCCGAGAGGTCGTCGAGCCCTCCCAGCGCGCGCAGGCTGTCGCCGAAGCCGAACAGCAGCGTCTCGTAACGCGCGTCGAGCCGCGCCAGGGGCTCGGCCAGGGCCGCGCGCACCACGTCGCTGCGGGTGGCGTTCTCGGGCAGGCCCAGATCGTCGGCCAGCTCGGCCAGATCCCGCTCGCGCAGGCTGGCCGAATCGTCGACCAGGATCGCGGCGACCGGACGCTCCACGCGCACCCGCTGCCGTGACTGGACCGGATCGAAGAGGAACAGGCAGACCAGCGCGAGGACCGAGAAACGCAGGGCCGCGGGCAGCCAGCGCGCGCCGCCGGTCAGGACCTCGCGCCGATACAGCCAGCGACAGCCGAGCACCAGGCCCGGCACCAGCACCAGCACCAGGAACCACCCGGGTGGCAGGTTGAGGAACTCGAAGCGGCTGGTCTCGATGATCTCGGACGGCGCCGCCACGGCGCGCGCGGACAGGCCGGCCGCGAGCAGCAGCGGCAAGGCCAGCGCGGACAGCGCCCGACCCACCGCGCCGAGAGCGCGGCCCGGCCGACTCGAGCGACTCGAGCGTCGCGGCGCCGTCATCGGGAACTCCCCATGGAGCGCGCCAGGATCGACTCGCCGACGAGGGCGACGAGCAGCGCCCAGAGCAGGAAGCGCGCCAGGCTGCCGTCTCCTTCGTCGCCCAGATCCGAGAGGTCCGACTCGTCGAGCGGTTCTCCGAGCACGTAGTCCACGCCGTCGAGAAGTTGTCCGAGGGTGTTCGTGTCGATGGTCGCGAGGTCGCCCTCGCGCGCATCGGGCAGGCCGGCCAGCGCCAGGACCTGCAAGGGTTCCTCGGGCCCGACCACGCGCACCGAGAGCTCCCACGCCCCGGCCTCGTCGAGGGGCGCGTCGGCCAGGGTCAGCCTCGAGCGCTCGCCGGACGCGCCGAGCCCTTCGAACACCGGCTTGCCGAAGGTCTGCAGTTCACCACCGGGCGACTGCAGCGTGGCCTCGACCGGCGTGCCGTCCACGATCACCTCGGGCGTCGTGCCCACGGCCAGGTTCATGTCGGCGGGATCGTCGGCGACGAGCGCCGTCAGCAACTCGTGCACCAGCGGCACCCAGGTGGCCGGGTTGCGCGGCCAGAGCGTCCAGGTGTCGTCGGCGCTGGTGCCCACGAGCAGGATGCGGCCGCGGCCGAGCCGACCCTCGACGAGGGCGGGCGTGGTCGTTCCCAGCGCATCCACGAAGGAGGCGACCACGACGCTGTCCTCGCGTGGCTCGAGCGAATGCCGGCGCAGGACGGGAACCTGGAGCAGCACGGACAGGCGCGAGTCGGCGAAGAGCGCCATGGGTGGTGGCGCCGGGTCGGGCAACACCATCGTCACGTAGTCGATGTTCCCGGCACCGGCCGCGTCTCCCAACGCCGGGCCGATCCTGGCGGGCAGCAGGCCCGCGGCGCCGAGAGACTCCTCGTAGAGATCGCCCTGCACGCTCTCGCCGGTGAACACGAGCAACGGCGTGCCGGCGCTGACCACCTCCGCCAACACGGCGGCGGTGCTCCGGGTCATGCCGCCCACGTCGGCCAGCACGATGGCGTCGAAGCCCCACAGCTCGCTGCGGGCCTCCTCCAGGCGCGCGGCGCTCCACACCGTCGGCTTGAAGCGCGGGTTGCCGCCTTCGTCCGCCTCCGGGTCGAGGGCCAGGGACAGGTAACCGGTCGCGCCCTCGAAGGCCAGCGCGCCGCCCGGCCGCCCATCCACGAGCAGGACGTCGATGCCATCGCGGACAGCCAGCGCGAGGGTGCGCTGGTCGTCGAACGGGAGGTCGTCGCCCTTGAGTTCGAAGCGCACGTGTTCGGCGCCGCCGGCATCGAGACGCGTGCGGAAGCTCACCGTCGCCGCGCCGCGCGGAGGGATCTCGTCCAGGCGCACGACCTTGCGCAGCTCGTCGCCCTGGTAGAACGACCCCTCGATGCCGATCTGCGCGAGCTCGTCGTAGTTGCGCACGACGGCGGTGAAGGTCACCGGGTCGCGCGCCAGCAGCAGCGGATCCTCGGACAGCAGCTGCTCGACACCGAGGTTGCGCACGTCGCGGGTCTCGTCCACGACGGGCACCACGCGCAGCGACCCGCCGCCCAGGTCGAAGACCTCCTGCAACAGGCCACCGAGGGATTCCATGCCGCCGGCCCAGGACAGCTCCTGCATGTCGGTGTAGATCTCGACCTCGAGCCGACCGGCGCGCACCGGGCGCACACGATCCCGCAGCACGCGCGCGGCGCCGACCATGTCGGCCACGCCGGAGGGCGCGGGCAGGCCCTGGTCGAGCACCTCGAGCACACGACCGGGCTGAGCGCCGATGGGTGCGGGCAGCATGTCGCCACCGCCCGGGGTGATCAGCGTCACCGCGTCACCGCGTTCGTCGGAGAGCTTCTGCACGCGGCGGCGGATCATCTCGCCCACGCGATCGTCGAGGGTCACGCCGGGGCTGAGCGTGCGGCCCATGCTCGCCGAGCGGTCCACGATCAGCACGAGCTCACGTCGACCGCCGGTGAGTTCGGCCAGGATCGAGTCCGTCGGCACGAACGGCAGCGCCATGGCCATCGCGGCCAGCATCACCGCTGCGCAGCGCAGCAGCAGCAGCAGCAGGTTCTCGAGCCGCAGACGCTTGCGCCGCTTCTGGTACGCGTCGAGCAGGAAGCGCATGGCCGCGAAGGGCACCACCACGTAGCGCCGTCGGTTCAGGAAGTGGATCAGGATCGGGACGCCCACCAGGAGCGCACCCCAGAGCAGCGCGGGCGTGCCGAACGAGAGGCTCATCGCCGGTTCCCGACTCGCGCCATGCGACGGCCGAGCCACGCCGACAGCACGCGCTCGAGCGGATCCGCGGTGTCGAGCAGCTCGTACTCGACCCCGCGCCCCTGGCACACACGACGCACCTCGGCACGCCAGGCCCGCAACGCCTCGAGGTACCCCTCGCGCAGGGCGGGCGCGTCGACCATCAGCTTGGTGTCACCCTCCAGGTCCTCGAAGCGCGTCAGCTGCTCGAAGGGGAAGGTCAGCTCATCGTGGTGCATGACGTGCAGGAACACGCACTCGTGCCCGCGCGCACGGAGCATGCCGAAGGCACGCCCGAGGTTCTCGGGATCCCCGAAGCCGTCGCTCACGAGCACGACGATGCCCGGGCGCGGGAGCGCGTTGACCAGCCGGCCCATGACCGCTTCGAAATCGGTCTCGCCCCGGGGTTCACGTTCGCTCAGGGCCGCGAGGATCGACTGCAGATGCGTGGGCGACGTGGACGCCGTGAGCACGCGATCCACGGTGTGGTCGAAGAGCGCCGTGGCCGCGCCGTCACGCTCGCGCAGGACCAGGAAGGACAGCGCCGCCGCGACCTGGCAGGCGAAGTCGTACTTGGTCGAGAAGGCCCGCGGGTCAGCCGACTCCGGATAGGCCATGGAGTGACTCGCATCGACGACGAGCGTGGCCTCGAGGCTGGTCTCCTCCTCGTAGCGCTTGACCGCCAGGCGATCCGTGCGCGCGAAGGCCTTCCAGTCCAGGTGGCGCAGGTCATCGCCCTGCACGTACGGCCGGCGCTCCACGAACTCCACCGAGACGCCGCGGCGCGGGCTCTTGTGCCGACCGGTGAGGAAGCCGTCCACGGCCTCGGCCGCGGTGAGCTGCAGGTGACGCAGGCGCTCGGCGACGATCGGGTCGAGAGCGACGCGCCGCCCGAGGCGGCTGTGCGGATCAGGCACCGGCGGCGACCACCGTGTTCGGGTGGATCGGGATCTGCTCGAGCAGACGGTCGATGATGTCGTCGGGCGAGATGCCCTCGGCCTGCGCCGAGTAGTTGGTCAGGATGCGGTGACGCAGCACGGGGCGCGCGGCGCGCTGGATGTCCTCGGCGGACACGTGCATGCGGCCGCGGATCACGGCGCGCGCCTTGGCGCCCAGGATCAGGTACTGCCCCGCGCGGGGGCCGGCCCCCCACTGGAGGTTCTGCTTGATGAACTCGGGTGCCTCGGGCTGATCGGTGCGCGTGGCGCGCACGAGCGCGGTGGCGTACTCCAGCATGTCGTCGGCCACGGGCACGCGGCGCACGAGCCCTTGCAGCGAGAGGATCTGGTCGCCCGCCATGACGGCGTTCACCTCCGCCGGCTCGAGCTCGGCGGTGCGACGCAGGATCTCGATCTCGTCCTGGTGCGTCGGGTAGTCCACCACCACGTTGAACATGAACCGGTCGAGCTGCGCCTCGGGCAGCGGGTAGGTGCCTTCCTGCTCGATGGGGTTCTGGGTGGCCAGCACGAAGAAGGGGTCGGGCAGGGCGCGGCGCTCGCCGCCGGAGGTCACCTGGCGATCCTGCATGGCCTCGAGCAGCGCGGCCTGGGTACGCGGCGGCGTGCGGTTGATCTCGTCCGCGAGCAGCACGTTGCAGAAGACCGGCCCGGCGCGGAACACGAGTTCACGGGCGCCGGTGGCCCGGTCCTCCTGGAGGATCTCGGTGCCGGTGATGTCGGTGGGCATCAGGTCGGGTGTGAACTGCACCCGGTTGAAGTCCAGGCTCAGGGTCTTGGCCAGGCTCGAGATCATGAGCGTCTTGGCCAGGCCGGGCACGCCCGTCAGCAGGCAGTGACCGCGGCTGAACAACGCCACGATGAGCTGGTCGATGACCGCGTCCTGACCCACGATCACCTTGTGCATCTCGGCGGTGATGCGGTCGTACGCATCCTTCAACTGCTCGGCGGCCTGGACGTCGGTGGTCTGACCCGCGGTGTTGTCGCTCATCTGGGTTCCTGGCTGGGGGCACCGCGGTGGCGGGAGCCCGGGAGGGGCGGCGGACCGGCCCGAGTCGGCTCGGAGGACCTGGAACACGTTCGGGGAGTGCCGACCGTGGGATGCGAACCCACTCTATCAGGCACCCCGAGACGTCTCTACGCGGCCTGGTCGTGCAGTTCGGACTGCCACGGGCTCGTCAGACCCGGCGAAAATCTAGCGCGCGTCGCGCCAGTACTGGAACACGACGTCCCGCGTGACGGTGAAAGGGCTCACGGCGACCAGCCCGCCGTCCACGCGATGGATCTCCGCGACGTGGATGTCGGGCACCTGGGGCCCGAGCGGCAGCCGCCCGGGCGGCCGCGAGAGATCCTCCCGATCGAACACCGCCACGCCCAGCGCGGTGGGCAGCAGCACGCTCTGTCCCACGGTCAGCGGTCGCATCGGCCAGGGCCAGCCCTCGGGGGTGTCCTCCGCCGAGAGCGGTGCCGAGCGTTCCAGCACGTGGCCGTCGGGCGACAGGTGCACCAGCCTCAGCAGCCCGTCCCGGCGCGCCGTGGCCAGCACCGAGGGTGACGCCGAGCCTCCCGGATCCCGCAGCAGGGTCGCGATGTGGCGCCGATCCAGCTTCTCGATCGGGTCATCGAGGATCAGGTGGCCACGTTCCCCGGGGGTCGGGGCGAGCATGTACAGGTAGCGGCTGTCGCTCGGCGCGACGACGACGCGGTCGTTCCAGAACCGCACCGGCTCGTCGTCCCAGCTGCCGGGATCGGGGTCGAACAGGAACGCCGGATCGAAGACCTCCTTCTCCAGGGAGAAGACACGGTCGTAGCGGAAGGTGAGCAGCACGTCCCCCGACCAGGCGTCCACCGCCGCCACCATGCCGAAGCCGGTGCAACACCACAGCAGACCCTCGCGATAGGCGGGCGGGCCCTCGCGCGCGCGCTTGTCCAGGTCACTCACGGCGAGATCGGTGAGTCGGCTGCCGAACCTCGGGATCTGGGCTCCGCGAACCAGCGGCGACTCGAACCGCAGCGCGCCGCTCTCCAGATCGAAACAGGCCAGCGAGACCTCGGTGTCCACCGACGTGCGGAAGACCTGCACGAAGACGCGGTCCCCAACGATGGTCGGCGGCCCGTAGGCCGTGCTCTCCTTGCGGCTCTCGACCGAAGCCACCCAGGCCAGTCTCGCCCCGGGAGAGGCGACCGGCAGAGGTCTCGTCAGCCCCGCGTGCATCGGACTGCCGATCAGGTCCACCGCCACCAGGTGCGGGATTCGATGGGTGCTCAGGTCCCGATCCCTGCTGAAGTCGTAGGGTGTGTTGAAGGGCAGCACGAGTCGACGTCCCGCGCGCGCCGCCGCCAGCCGCCGCGGAGCCGGCAGCGCGGTCACGTAGCGCTCTTCCTTGAGCCCCGCGAGCACGGCCTCGTCCCAGCGGAAACCGACCACCGTGTTCATGCCGGTCTGCGTGTCGAACCCGAGCAGTTCCATGGTGTCGAGGATCAGCGCCTCGCGCTCGCGGCCGGGCAGCACCGTGGGCAACGGCGCGTCCGGGTGCACGTCGAGCGGGCGCGGGAAGGCCAGCTGCCAGCTGAACTGCGCCGGTCCGGTGGCGGCCGGGGCACCGACGTCGGACCGCGAACCCATCCCGGCGCGTTCGCGGGCGACGCGATCCAGCTCCTCGGTCGCGCGGTCGGAGGGGCCGCGGCCGAGCAGGGCCGAGGCCGCCCACCAATGCCCCTGCTCGAACAGCAGGCGACCGGCGGCCCGAGCCGCCTCCCCGGACGACGCGAACCCCGAGCCGCGCAGGGCGTGATCCACGAGCCGGTCGACGTCGCGCAGGCGACGCGCCTCGTCGACCAGACCTCGCTCGTGCGCCTCGACGCGCGCGATCAGCTCGGGCGCGTCGCTGGCCGCGATGCGACGCGAGGCCAGCTCCAGGGCCGGCACGTGCGTGCGCGGGCCGAACCGCACCAGTGCGGGTCGCCGCTGCATGCGCAGGCGCGTGACCACCTCGACGGCCTCGCCACCGTCGGCGCGGGCCAGGGCCTCGTCGAGGCGCTGCAACAGGACATCGGAGTCCCCGTCGTCCTCCGTGGCCAGCGACGAGCCGTTGTGGAACTCGCTGCCCTCCGGCACGACGAACTGCGCGCGCGCGACCGGCGCGCTCCCGAGCAGGACGGCCAGCGTCAGCAGCACCGACGCGAGCGCGGGCAGCGCGGGCAGCGGGGTCGGCGGCGGGGGCGGGGGCGGGGGCGGGAGCAGCAACACGGGGGAGGACTCGGGCGGAGGATCACAGACCCTGGCTGGGACTGTCGGATGCTCCATCATCCACGATCGGGCCGCGAACTTCCGGAGACCGCAGCATCTGCTGCTCGAGGCGCTCGCGCGAGATCGGGTCCTCGAGGCCCTCGTCGAGCCAGGCGGCGTGCTCGTCGCCTCGGGCCCGATCGAGCTCGGCCGCGGCGTGGGCTCGCTCGATGCGGAGCTGGATCTGGCCCCGGTCGGCCAGGCTCGGCAGGGTCCAGACCTTGAGCACGACCGCCATCGCGGTCAGCAGGAGCAGCGCCAGCGCGTAGCGCCGCAACAGTCCTCCCGTGGGCCGTGCCATGCCGTCACTCTAGGACCCGGCTCGGATGGATCGGAGAGGAATCCGCCGGTGCGGCGAGGATCAACCCAGGCCGTAGAGCGCCTGGTCACCGAGCTGCTCCTCGATGCGCAGGAGCTGGTTGTACTTGGCCACGCGATCGGTGCGGGAGAGACTGCCGGTCTTGATCTGGCCGGCGTTCGTGGCCACCGCGATGTCGGCGATGATGGTGTCCTCGGTCTCGCCCGAGCGGTGGCTGATGACCGACGTGTAGCCGTGGCGCGTGGCCAGGTTCACGCAGGCGAACGTCTCGGAGAGCGTGCCGATCTGGTTGATCTTGACCAGCACCGAGTTGGCCACGCCCTCCTCGATGCCGCGCTGCACCCGGTCCGGGTTGGTCACGAACAGGTCGTCACCGACGAGCTGGCACTTCTCGCCCAGCGCCGTCGTGAGCTTGGCCCAGCCGGCCCAGTCGTCCTCGTGTAGCCCGTCCTCGATGGACACGATCGGGTAGCGCTCGCACCAGTCCTGGTAGAGCGCGACCATCTCGTCGGCGCTGCACTTGCGTCCGCCCTCGCCGGCGAGCACGTAGTCGCCGTCCTCGAAGAACTCGGTGGCCGCCACGTCGAGCGCCAGGAACACGTCCCGGCCCGCCTCGTAGCCCGCGACCTTGACCGCCTCGAGGATGATCGAGATGGCCTCCTCGTTGCTCGAGAGGTTCGGCGCGAAGCCGCCCTCGTCGCCGACGGCGGTGTTCAGGCCCTTGCCGCCCAGCACCTGCTTCAGCGCGTGGAACACCTCGGCGCCCATGCGCAGGCCCTCGCGGAAGGTCGGGGCGCCGGCGGGCACGACCATGAACTCCTGGAAGTCGACGGTGTTGTCGGCGTGCTGCCCCCCGTTGATGATGTTCATCATCGGCACGGGCAGCGTGCACGCGGCGGTGCCGCCCAGGTAGCGGTAGAGCGGAAGGCCGTGCATGTCCGCCGCGGCGCGGGCCACGGCGCCGGACACGCCCAGGAGGGCGTTCGCACCCAGCCGCCCCTTGTTGTCGGTGCCGTCCAGCTCGAGCATGACGTCATCGACCTCCTGCTGGTCGGTGGCGTCCAGGCCGATGATGGCGTTGGCGATCTCGCCGACCGCGTGCTCCACCGCGGTGAGGACGCCCTTGCCGCCGTAGCGGCTCGGGTCGCCGTCACGCAGTTCGACCGCCTCGTGGGAGCCCGTGGAGGCGCCCGACGGCACCGCCATGCGACCGTGGCCGCCGGACTCGGTCAGGACCTCGGCCTCGAGGGTCGGGTTGCCGCGGGAGTCGAGGATCTCACGGGCGTGGACGTGGGTGATGGCGGTCATGGCGGCGATCCGGTCGTGCAGTGATCGCCCGGTCCTCGTGGCCCCCTGGCCGCGGGTGGATGATCCGGGCAGCAAGCACCCGATCGTACCGCGCCGGTACCGGGAGCCGGTAGGGACCGGCCGGCATACCGGTCATGTGGACCGTGGAGGGGTCACCGCCTCGGCGACAGCTCGGTGAAGTCGTACACGTCGGCCAGGTTGCTGCCCATGGCCTCCACGACCCACTCGCTCCCGTGCCCCACGGGGCGGTCCTGCTCGAACTTGCTCTTGGCGACGACGTTGCCGCGGTCGTCCCAGCGCATCCACAGACCGTTGCGGTCACCGTGGTTGAAGCCGCCCTCGAGCGTCTTGTTGCCGCGCGCGTCCCAGCTCGTCCAGCGGCCCTGGGCCATGTTGAACAGGAAGCTGCCCTCGGTGCTCTTCTCGCCGTTGGCGTGCCAGCTGATCCACCAGCCCGTCTTCATGCCCCGGTCGTAGCTGCCCTCGACGCGCTGCTGACCGGCGTCGTCCCACAGCGCGGCGGGGCCGGTGAGCATGCCCGCGTCGTATCTCACGGACGCTGCCAGGCCGCCGTGCTCGTAGTAGCGGGTCCAGCTGCCGACGGGAGTGCCACTCTCGAAGTGGCGTCGCCAGGAGACCTTGCCGTTGGGGTGGAACTCGAGCCACTCGCCATCCTGCTCACCGGCGGCGTAGGCACCTCGCGAGATCAGCTGACCCTGGTCGTTCCATCGGGTCCACATGCCGGTGGCGACCTCGCGGTCGTACTCGCCCTTCTCGGAGGGCCGACCGTCGGCGTGCCAGACCTCCCAGACGCCGTGCCGCTCACCGGCATACCACTCGGCGTGGCGGAGCTTGACGCCGTCCTGGCTGAAGACGAACTCCTCGCCGTGGCGCAGCTCGCGTCCGTCGGGGAACAGGTAGCGGCTGTACCGGCTCTGCAGATCGTCGGTGCCCGCGAAGTAGCGGTTCACTTCCTGGAGGTGCCCTCCCGCGAGCGGGTCGGGCGCCGAGCAGGCGGCCAGGGACAGCGCGACGAGCAGAGCGGACGTGGCGGGCATGCGGGCCATGGGAGCCTCCGGAACCGTTGGGGATCGACCCACCCTCATCGGGCCGCCGGGGCTCCCGACTTGTGCCTGATCGGGGCCCGGGCACCGGGTCTGGCCCCGCGGGCGGCCCCATCGGTAGGCTCTCGGGCGCGATGCGCTGGCCCTTCACCCACTACGGCACCGGAACGCTGTTCGGCGTCTCCGGCTTCTTCCTGGCCCTCTGGGCCCTGGGCGAGACCGTGTCGGGCATCGGGTCCTGGATGCTGGTGCTGCTCGGGCTCACGGGCCTCGCCGGCACGCTCTGGTTCTTCCGCGATCCGGAGCGGCGCGCATCCGGCGGTGACCTGGACCTGGTCAGCCCCGCCGACGGCATGGTCAGCGACCTCGTCACCGTCGAGGACCCCGACCTGGGCGGCACCGCGCTGCGCGTCGGCATCTTCCTGTCGGTGGTCGACGTGCACGTGAACCGCGTGCCCTGCGCCGGGACCGTCACGGCGCGCAACCGGCGCCAGGGCAAGTTCCTCGACGCCCGCGACCCGCGCTGCATCGACGAGAACCAGGCCGCCACGATCGTGCTGCGCCGGGGCGACGGTCGTTCGATCGGCGTGCGCCAGATCACCGGCCTGATCGCGCGCCGGATCGTCTGCCCCGTGGAAGTCGGCGACCACTTCGAGCGCGCCGAGCGCTACGGCATGATCCAGTTCGGTTCGCGCACCGAGCTGCTCGTCCACCAGGTCGACGTGGCCGACGTGAAGGTCCGCGTCGGCGAGCGCGTCAAGGGTGGCGAGACCCTGCTGCTGGCGATGCATCCCGTCGGCGGCGTCCCCACCGGGGCCTGATCCCGTGGGCGCGCGGGCCAGGCTCATCCCGGTCATCCCGGCGGCGATCACGCTGGGCAACATGGTCTGCGGCTTCGTGGCCATGGCCAAGGCCGCCGACGCGATGCAGGCCTCGGGCGGCACCGGGCCCATGGACCCCGCCTTCGCGCGCCTGATCCTGCACGCGGCCTACCTGATCATCCTCGGCATGGTGCTCGACGCGTTCGACGGCCGCATCGCGCGCATGACCGGCCAGACCTCGTCCTTCGGCGCGATGCTCGACAGCCTGTCCGACATGGTCACCTTCGGCGTGGCGCCCGCGTTCATCGCCAAGGTGGTCTACGAACACACGATGCAGCAGATCGGGGTCGACTTCCGGCCCGGGTTCACCACGTCGCTGTGCATGCTCTACGTGGTCGGCGCGGCGCTGCGGCTCGCGCGCTTCACGTCGGCCACCGGAGAGGACACCGACAAGGACCACCTGGTCTTCGCCGGACTGCCCTCGCCGGCGGCGGCCGGACTGATCATCGCGACCTGCATCTTCGTCTTCGAGGGTCGTACCGAACTCGGCCAGCTGTGGCCGAACTTCGCCGAGAGCTTCGCCCTGGTGCTGCTGCGGGGCATGCCGATGCTGGCCCTCGTGCTGGGCCTGCTGATGGTCTCGCGGGTGCCGTACGTGCACATCGCGTCGCGCTACGTCGGGCACCACATGCAGGGGCGCAGCATCGTCAAGATCGTGCTCGTGATCTGGTTCGGCGTCGTGTTCCACGAGTGGTCGCTGCTGGTGTGCGCGACGGTGTACGTGGTCGGCGGACTGGTCGTCGGACTCCGCGCGCGGCGCAAGGGGCGCTCGCCGGTGGACGAGCTGCCGCCACCCTTCGATCCGGGCCTCGAGCCGTCGCCTTCCCCTTCCACCGAAACGGATCCGGCGGACTCGTGATCCCCGTCGTCGTGGCCCTCGGCAGCAACCTGCCGCCGCGCCGGGAGACGCTGCTCTCCGGCGTGCGCGCCCTGGCCCACCTGCCCGACACGCGGCTGCTGGCGACCTCGGCGCTGCGCGAGACCGCGCCGCTCGACGCCCCGCCCGGCTCGGGCCCGTTCCTCAACGGCGCCGTGCTGCTGCACACCACGCTCACGCCGCGCGAGCTGCTCGAGCGTCTGCAGGACATCGAACGCGCCCACGGCCGCGCTCGCGGGGCCCCCAACGCGCCGCGCACCCTGGATCTCGACCTGATCCTGTACGGCGAGCTGCAGCTGCACGACGACGATCTCATCGTCCCCCACCCGCGCGCCCACGAACGCGACTTCGTGCTCGAGCCGGCCGCGGACGTCGCCGGTTCCCTGCGCCACCCCGGGCTGGACCGCACCCTGGCCCAGCTGCGGGATGCCCGCCGGGCGGGCGCCGCGTCGGAGACGCCCGCGTCCGGAACAGGCGGGGCGGAGACCGGCGGGTCGGCGCCGTGAGGATCCTGTCCGCGCGAGACGAGAGCGTGGCCGCCTGTCGCGCCGCGGCGGGTCGCGGCACGCTCGGCTTCGTGCCCACCATGGGCTCCCTCCACGACGGTCACCTCGCGCTCGTCACCCGGGCCCGGGCCGAGTGCGACAGCGTCGCCGCCTCGATCTTCGTCAACCCCCTGCAGTTCGGGCCACACGAGGACTTCGACGCCTATCCACGCGACGAGGCCCGCGACGCCGAACTCTGCGACCGGGCCGGCGTCGACCTGCTGCTGCTGCTCCAGCGCGACGAGATGTACCCGCCGGGATTCGCCACCACCGTGACGCAGGCCGGGCACCTGACCGGAGTGCTCGAGGGTGCCGAGCGCCCGGGGCACTTCGACGGCGTCCTCACCGTGGTGGCCAAGCTGTTCGGCATCGTCGGGCCGTCGACGGCCTACTTCGGTCGCAAGGACTACCAGCAGACCGTGGTGGTGCGGCGCATGATCGCGGATCTCGAGCTCCCGATCGAACTGGTCGTGGTCGACACCGTGCGCGAATCCGATGGGCTGGCGCGCTCGAGCCGCAACGCGTACCTGGGCCCCGAGCTGCGCCCCGCGGCGTTGAGCCTGGTCGCGGCGCTGACGGAGGTCGAGCGCCGCTTCGAAGCCGGCGAGCGTGACGCGGCCGCGCTGGCCGGGGTGCTGTCGGCGATCGTGCAGGAGGGTACGGGCGGCCGCCTCGACTACGCGCAGATCGTGGACGCCGACCTGGGCACGCCCCGGACGGCGCAGGCCGGGCAGGTGGCCGTCGTCGCCGCGCGCGTCGGCCCGGCGCGCCTGCTGGACAACCACGTGCTGGGCCGGCCGCTGGGCCCCTTCGCTTGAACTCGCTCACGGTCGAGGCCCCGGCCAAGGTGAACCTGTTCCTGGCCGTGCCCGGGCGACGCCCGGACGGCTTCCACGAGGTCGTCAACGTGATGCAGGCGCTCCAGCTGCACGACGACGTCACGCTGACGCTGCGCGAGCGCCGCGGCGGGAGCGCCGCGG
>JAJDER010000192.1 GCA_029259725.1 Planctomycetota bacterium
AGCAGCAGATCACCTTCCCGGTGGAGCAGGCCATCGGAGGACTCCCAGGGCTCGTCGAGGTGCGCTCCACCTCGAAGTTCGGTCTCTCCCAGGTCGTGGCCGTCTTCGATGACGACATCGACATCTACTTCGCGCGCCAGCTCATCGGCGAGCGGCTGCAGGCCGTCGAGATCCCCGAGGGTCTGCCGCGCCCGCAGATGGGCCCCGCGACCACCGGCCTGGGCGAGGTGCTCCACTACGCCCTGGTGAGCGAGACGGCCACCCTCGACGAGCTCACGACCCTGCACGACTGGGTGCTGCGGCCCCAGCTCCTGACGGTCCCCGGCGTCGCCGAGATCAACACCTGGGGTGGGCGCCGGCGCCAGTACCACGTGATCGTCGACCCGCTGCGACTGCTCGAGCACGAGCTGACCCTGGGCGACGTGGTCGACGCACTCCGGGAGAACAACGAGAACGTCGGCGGAGGCGTCATCTCCGCGGCCGGCGAACTCCACCTGGTCCACGGCATCGGGCTGGCCCGGGACCTGGACGAGCTCGGGAGCCTCGTCGTCGCCGAGCACGCGGGCATCCCGATCAGGATCCGGGACGTCGGCAGCGCGCGCCTCGGCCACCAGATCCGACGCGGCGCGGTGACGGCCGGCGGCGAGGGAGAGATCGTCCTCGGCCTGGGCTTCATGCTCATGGGCGAGAACAGCCACGAGGTGACGAGCCGGCTGCGGGAACGTCTCGAGCAGGCGAGCGCAAGCCTCCCGGAGGGCGTGCGCGTCGAGGTCCTCTACGACCGGACCGAGCTCGTCGACCGCGTCATCGAGACGGTGAAGCGGAACCTGCTCGAGGGCGCGCTGCTCGTGGTCGCCGTGCTGTTCATCTTCCTGGGCAACCTGCGCGCCGGGCTGATCGTGGCCGCCGCGATCCCGCTGGCGATGCTCTGCTCCTTCAACGCGATGCTGCGCTTCGGCATCTCGGCGAGCCTGCTCAGCCTGGGCGCGATCGACTTCGGCCTGGTGGTCGACAGCTCCGTCATCATCGTCGAGAACTGCGTGCGCCGCCTCGGCCAGCAGAGCGGCACGCGGCCGATGCTGGACATCGTCCGGGACGCGACGCTCGAGGTCCGCAAGCCGACGATGTTCGGGGAGCTGATCATCCTGATCGTCTACGTCCCCATCCTCCTGCTCGAGGGAGTCGAAGGGCGTCTGTTCCGCCCGATGGCCTTGACGGTGATCTTCGCGCTCTCCGGCTCGCTGATCTTCTCGCTCACGCTCATCCCCGTCCTGGTGAGCTTCGGCCTGGGGAGACTGCGCGCCCCGGAGCGCGAGAGCGTGCTCGTGCGGGCCGCCCAGTGGGTCTATCGGCCCGTGGTGCGCGTCGCCCTGCGCTTCCCGCGCTCGGTCGTCGCGGCGGGGATCGTGGTCCTGCTCCTGGGTGGACTGCTGGCGACTCGCCTCGGGAGCACCTTCATCCCGAGGCTCTACGAGGAGGCCCTCGCGATCAACACCGTGCGGCTCTCCGGGGTGGCCCTCGACGAGTCGGTGCGCTACGGCCTCGAGCTCGAGCGCCTGCTCCTGGACGAGTTCCCCGACGAGATCCGTGACGTGTGGAGCCGGACGGGCACGGCCCAGGTGGCGACGGACCCGATGGGTCTGGAGGTCACCGACGTCTTCGTCACCCTGAACCCGCGCGCCGAGTGGACGCGGGCGGACCACCAGGCCGAGCTGACGGCCGCGATGCAGGCGGCCCTGGAGGTGATGCCGGGCATGCGGGCGATCTTCACCCAGCCCATCGAGATGCGCGTCAACGAGATGACCGCCGGCATCCGGGCGGACCTCGGCGTGAAGGTGTTCGGCGACGACCTCGAGGTCCTGAGGACCAAGGCCGCCGAGATCCAGACCACGCTCGAGTCGATTCCCGGGGCGGCGGACGTCACCGCCGAACAGGTCACCGGCCAGCCGGTCCTCGAGATCGAGGTCGATCGACAAGCACTCTCGAGGCACGGCATCTCCGCGCGGCAGGTCCTCGATCTGGTCGAGGCCCTCGGCGAGATCCGCGTCGGCGAGATCCGCGAGGGACAGCAGCGCTTCGACCTCGTGGTGCGTGTCGACGACCGCTACCGCGCCGATCCCAGCAGCGTCCGCGACCTGCGCGTCCCGACGCACTCCGGCCAGCGGGTGCCGATCACCGAGCTCGTGAACATCCGCGAGGTCGAGGGGCCCTCGACCATCACGAGGGAGGGGCAGAAGCGTCGGGTGGTCGTGCAGGCCAACGTGCGCGGCCGCGACCTGAAGGGCTTCGTCGACGAGGCCGAGGACCGCATCGCCCGGGAGGTCGAGCTCCCGCCCGGCTCCTTCGTGCGCTTCGGGGGGCAGTTCGAGCACCTGGAGCGCGCCTCGAAGAGACTCATGATCATCGTCCCGATCGCGCTGGGCGCGATCCTGTTCCTGCTCCTGCTCAGCACGGGCACGGTCCGGGACGCCCTGATCGTGGCGACCGGCGTCCCCTTCGCGACCGTCGGCGGCATCGTCGCGCTCTCCCTGCGGGACATGCCCTTCACGATCTCCGCCGGCGTGGGCTTCGTGGCCGTGGCCGGCGTCTCGATGCTGAACGGGCTGGTGCTCGTCTCCACGATCCGCCGCAAGATCGACGCGGACGGCCTCGAGCTGGAGCGGGCCGTGGAGGAGACGCGACTGCTGCGCCTGCGCGCCATCCTGATGACGGCCCTGGTGGCGGCCCTGGGCTTCGTGCCCATGGCGTTCAACACCGGCATCGGCGCCGAGGTCCAGCGCCCCCTCGCGACCGTCGTCATCGGCGGGATCCTGGCCGACAACCTCCTGACCCTGATGGTCCTCCCGGCGCTCTACACCCTCTTCGGCAGCCGCGCCCGCCGGGGCTCGCCCTCCGATCCGATCCCGCTCGACACGCGCCGCTCCCCCTAGACCCCCAGCTCCCGCGCCAGCCACGCCCGGGCGAGGTTCCACTCACGCCGGACCGTGCGCACCGAGATCTCCAGGGCGCGGGCCGTCTCGTCCATCGACAACCCGGCGAAGAAACGCAGGTGCACGATCTCGGCCATGCGGGGGTCCTTCACGGCAAGCCGCTCGACGGCCTCGTCGATGGCGATGGCCTCGTCGAGGTCGACCTCGGTCAGCAGGTCGAGCACGCTGCCCAGGGGGACGCGCCGGACCTCCCCGCCGCGCTTGATCCGGCCCCGGTCGCGCGCGTGATCGATGGCGATCCTCCGCATCGCCCGGGCGGCCACCGCGAGGAAGTGCGCTCGGCTCTTCCAGGTGATCGCGGCTCCGCCCGCGAGGCGCAGGTACGCCTCGTGGACGAGGGCCGTGGCCTGCAAGGTGTGGTCCTTGCGCTCGCTCGCCATCTGCTTCGCGGCCACGCGCCGCAACTGTTGGTACACGAGCGGGAGCAGCTCCTCGCTGGCCCCGACGCGCCCCTTGCCCACGTCATCCAGCAGGCGCAACAGGTCCCCGCCATCGCCGCTCGCGGGCGGGCCGGCCAGATCGGTGTCGGAAGGGCGCTCGTCAGGACTCACGCCCCCAGTGTAGATCCTCCTGGCGCCGGGGTCCGCGTCATCGCCCGGAGCAGGCTCGCCGAATCGGGATGGGCGACGATCTCATCCCTGGCCTACAATGGCACCGGGAAGGCGCCGAGGCCGAAGTGGCCGCTGCGCGGAGATGAGCGACTCTTCGTCCCCGCATGAGGACACGTCGGGTCCCCGATGTCCGATCCAACCAGCGACAGCTCGTGGGACCACGTCAAGTCCGTGTTCGGTCGGGCGGTCGAACTCCACCGAGAGAAGCGGCGCGCCTACCTCGACGAGGTCACCGACGGCGATCCTGAGCTGCGCCGGGAGGTGCAGTCGCTGCTCGACGGGTACGACCGGGGCGAGGGCTGGATGAACTCGCCGACCCTCGACGGACGCGGCTCCCCTCCCGCCTCCGAGATGCCCGAACGCATCGGGCGCTACGAGATCCGCGAGCTGCTCGGCACCGGCGGCATGGGCCGCGTCTTCCGCGCCCACGACCCGGTGCTCGGTCGCGACGTGGCGCTCAAGGTGCTCCCTCGCAGCCTCGCCGGCCACCCCGATCGGCGCGCGCGCTTCCTGGTCGAGTCGCGCGCGGCGGCGCGTCTCAGTCACCCCCACATCGCCATGCTGCATGAGATCGGCGAGGCGGACGGCAACGACTACATCGCCATGGAGTACGTCCCCGGCCGCTCGTTGGCCGACGTCCTGCGGGAGGGCCCGCTCGAGCTGTCCGAGCTGCTCGCGGTCGCCCTGGCGCTGGCGGAGGCGCTGGCCCTGGCGCACGAGAAGGGTGTCATCCACCGCGACGTGAAGGCCGCCAACGTCATGCTCTCGGACCGCGGCACGGTCAAACTGGTGGACTTCGGCCTGGCCAAGTGGGCCGAGCCGCCGAGCGTGGCGCCGGCCGACACCGACACCGAGACCGACACCGAGACCGCGCGCCGCCCCCCGCTCACCGCCCGCGGGGAGATCCTGGGCACGCCGGGCGCGATGTCCCCCGAGCAGGCGCTCGGACGGCCGGTGGATCACCGCAGCGACGTGTTCTCGCTCGGCAGCCTGCTCTACGAGATGGTCTCCGGGCGCCCCGCCTTCGAGGCCGAAACGGTCCTGGAGACCATGGAGGCGGTGGCCCACGCCGACCCTCCGTCACTCACCGAGAACCCGTCACGGTGCCCGCCCGCGCTCTGGGCCATCATCCAGAAGTCGCTGAGCAAGGAGCCCGAAGACCGCTACCAGGGCGCCGCTGACCTCGCGGCCGACCTGCGGGGTCTGAGCGGCGTGACGGGAACGGTCGCGCCGCTCCGTGGCCCCAGCCCCCCACGGGCCGGCGGGACCGCGACCCGGGCGGCGTGGCGCCGGCGGGCCCTCGCCCTGCTCGCGGTGGCGGCGGGGCTCCTGGTCATCGTGCTGCGACCCTGGGATTCCTGGGATTCCTCGGATTCCTGGGATGCCGGGCCCCGGGCTGACGCGCTGCTCGCGATCATGTGCTTCGAGAATCGCGCCGACCCGGAGGACGGGGATGAGCTGGGCGCCATGCTCGCGCTGCTGGTGACCGCCGAGCTCTCTGCCGGAGGCGATCTCCAACTCCTCAGCCAGCAGCGCATGTACGACGTGGCCCGTCAGGCCGGTCACGAAGACGGACGCATCACGCGCGCCAATGCCAGCGAGATCGCGCGCCTCGCGGGCGTCGACACGATGGTGCTGGGCCAGGTCGATCGCCTCGGCGAGGGACTCTTCGCCACCGCCGAACTGGTGGACACCGGGTCCGGGCGGGCGCTGGGCAGCCTCAGCGCGCGCGGTCGCGACGCGGGGGACCTGTTCGCCATGGCCGAGACGCTGGGCCGGCTGCTGCGCGTCGAGATGCAAGCGCCCGACCTCGCGCCCGAGGAGCGCCTGGCCCTCTCCCAGCAGATCACGACCTCGGTCGACGCCTATCGCGCCTACGCGCGCGGGCAGAAGTTGCTGCAACGCAACCGCGTCGAGGCGGCGATCGAGGCGTTCGGCGAGGCCACCGAGGAGGACCCGTCGTTCGCCCTCGCCCACTACCACCAGGCCATGGCCCTGGTCTGGACCGGGCGCGCCACCCGGCCGGCGTTCGAGCGCGCCGTCGCCTTTGCCGACCGGCTGCCCGAGGACCTGCGCGAGTTCCTCGAGGAGACGCGCCCCTACCTGTTCAACGATCGCATGAGCGTGGCCCTGCCCTTCCTGGAGCAGGTCGTGGAGCGGGACCCGCACCATCGCAGCGCCCTCTACCACCTGGGTGAGGTCTACACCCACTCGGCCCTCTGGAGCGACGCCGGGAAGGCCGCCGACACCTACCGGCACCTGCTCGAGATCGACCCGGGCTTCTCGCTCGTCTACGAACACCTGCTCTCGGCGCTGCTCCGCCAAGGCGACCACTCCGGCGCGCGGCGCTGGGTGGACCGATGGCGGGAGGACGACATCGAGGAGCTGCCCGAGCGCGCGGGACAGCTCGCCCTGTGGGAGGGTCGGCACACGGAGGCACGCGCAGCCCTCGGGGACCGGATCGACATCCTGCTGCTCGAGGACGAGGTGCCGTCCCCGGCGTTGCGAGCGGCGCTCGCGCCGTCGGTCGCCGCGTTCCTCGAGGAGCTGGCGGAGCAGAGCGGCGTGTACCGCGTGCTGTCCCTGCGGGCGCGGGCGGACGCGCTGGTGAGCGTGGGACGCTTCGACGACGCCCTGCACCTGCTGCGCCTGGCGGTCGACGTGGAGGGTCCCGTCAGCCCCGACGGCTTCGTGACCAACGCGCGCAATGCCGCGCGCCACTGCCTGGCCGAGTTGCTGGCGCTGCGAGGCGACGCCGCGGCGGCCCGGGCCGAGATCGACGCCGCCCTGGCCTGGCAGCCCGACAGCCCGCGCTGTCTCTACCTGGGTGTGCGCCACGCGCGCTTGCGCGGCGACATCCCGACGGTGCTGGAGCTGGAGCGCCGGCTCCAGGAACTCGTCGTGGAGTACGGCACTCCGACGGTCACCCTGCACCGGGACGCGGCCGCCGCCGAGCTCGCGCTGGCGCTGGGCGAATCCGCGACGGCACGGGAACGCTTCCGGCAGCTCGTCCAGGGGGCGCGGCTGCTGGAGGACTGGTACGTCGCCGAGAACAGCATCGGCCCGCTGCTGCGCGCCGGACTGGCCGAAGCGTGCCTCGCGACGGGCGACGAGGCCGCGGCGGCCGCGGCACTCGACGGGCTCATCAGCAGCGGCATCGAACGGCTCGGCCAGCCCGTCGCCTGGACTTCGGCGCTCCACGACCGTGCCCTGATCGACATGGACGCCGGCCGCGAGGACGAGGGACGGCGAGGGCTGGAGCGCTACCTGGCCTGGTGGGGTGACGTGGACCACCCGGACGTCGACGCGGCGCGGGCCCTCCTGGGTCCGTGAGCCTCGGCGCGCAGTTCCCGCCGGTTCGGGCCCGTCCGGTCGCCGGAGCGGCCCTCCTGGCCGACGACCCGCCGGAACGGCGCATACCAAGCGGAGGAGTGCAGCATGTCACGAAACAAGTCCCGCGTGCTCCTGCTCGCCGCAGCGGCGCTCGTCCTCATCATCTACCTCCTGCGGCTTGACGAAGCCGGCGTGGCCCGGGCGCCGGTCCTCGTGCCGTCCGCGGGTCAGGACGACGTCACCCTGGCGCCCCTCGCGAACGCGGCCGGTGCTCCGCCCGTCGAGGTCGTCGAGCCGCTCGTCGCCGAGGCCGTCGAGCCGGACGTCCCGATCTTCGAGGCCGCCTCGGCCCCCGACGCGGCTCGCTCGGCTCCGACCGGGCCGGACACCTGGCACCTCGCGATCCACGTGACGGACGAGTTGGGGCGTGCGATCGCGGATGCCTCGGTCGAAGTCCTCGCCGATGCCAGCGTCGCGTTCACCCGCGCCGACAACGAGGCGATGGCGGAGCTTCTGAAGGGCACCAAGGACGGCAAGCCGGACCCCATGAAGATCAGCGCGTACCTGACGGAGATGAGCGCACGAAGGGCCGTCGAACCCGAGCCCCTCCACCGCACCACGGATGCTGACGGATGGTGCCGCGTGTCGATCGCGGCCCGGCGGCCACGGGTCCACGTGTCCAAGGACGGTGTCGGGACCTCGGGGGTGTGGTCTCCGCCCCTTCGGAGATCGGCGTCGGGAGGCCTTGCGGTCGAGCCGACCTCGCCGCCCGAGGGCGAACACCGCCTCACGCTCGTGCTGCGACCCCAGGCCGAGATCGCCGGCACGGTCCTCGATCAGCAGGGCCTGCCCTTGGCGGGCGCCGCGATCACGGTCTCGACCTTCGACTACGGACGGGGCGAGACCGAGGCTCGCGCGCCGCCGCCGGTGACGAGTGATGCCGAGGGCCACTTCTCGTTTCCCATCGACGCCCCGACCACGGCCCACGTCTCGGCGAGCTTCGAGGACGCGACCGCCGAGGAGGCCACCGTCTTCGCGAAGTCGAGCAGGAGCTACGAGGTCACGCTCCGGATGACGGGCGCCTACTCGATCTCCGGGGTCGTCCTGGGGCCGGATGACGAACCGGTCGCCCGCGCGTCGGTGCGGGTCGAGCGGAGCGTGATGGACGACAAGCGCGTCGACGCGGGCGAGGACGGCCGCTTCACGGCGCTGCTCGCCAGCCCGGGTGGCTACCTCCTCGTGGCGCAGTCGACGGGGCTCGTGCAGCTCGAACCCCTCGTCATCGAGCTCACGGAAGCCGCTCCGACAGCCGAGATCACCCTCCGCCTGGCCTCGGGCGCGTCGGTGTCCGGTACGGTCCGGTGGGCGACCGGCGAACCCGTTGCCGTGGCCATGGTCAGCGCCCGACCTCAGGTGGAGTCCGACGACCTCTCGGCGCAGCGCTTCTACTCGAAGCTGGGCGGCTTCTCGCGCTCGAAGACCGATGGCAGCTTCGAGTTGACCGGGCTCCATCCGGGGCTCACCTACAACCTCAGGGCGTCCGGCGGTGCACCGACCCGAACGTCGTCATCGCTGGACGGGGTGGCACCGGGCACCACCGGAGTCGAGATCGTGCTCGAACCCGAGGTGGCCCAGGGATGCACGGTGACCGGCACGGTCATCGACGAGGCGACGGGGAGTCCGATCGAGGACTTCGCCGTGAGCTACGGGTACTGGATCCGCGGGTTGTCCAGCGTGTCGGGCACGGTCCAGGTCTCGGACCCGGCGGGGCGCTTCCGTCTCGAGCACCTGAAGTCGTCTCAGCGAGCCCTCCGCGTGGTGGCCGAGGGCTATCCGCCCAAGACCGTCGGCCCGCTCGACCTCGACTCCGGGACCACCGAGGTCGTCATCGAACTCGGGCGATTGGCCTCCATGACGGTCGCGACGGTGGACGAGTCCGGGAAGCCGATCTCCGGCGCCTACTGCCTGGCGTCCCGAGCGGCGAGTGAGGAGCAGCCCGACCTCTTCACGGACGCTTCGGCGCGCACCTCGGATGTACACGGCGCGTGCCGCTGGGAGGAGCTCCCCCCGGGGCGCTACCTGCTGCAGGCCGTCGGACCCGAGCGGCTCTCGGACCTGGAGTTCGTCGAGGTCACGGGCGGCCTCGAGCATGCCTTCACCGTCGAGCTCCGGGAGCACCTGGACCTGGGCTCGCTCGTCGTGACCGTGCGCGAACAGGACGGTCAACCCATCGCCGGAGCGAAGGTGAGCCTCAACAACATGACCGGGCTGGGCCTCGGCGTGGGCCCGGGAGCCCACGCGAAGAAGGAGTCCCAGGCGGAGACGGACGCGGCCGGCTCGGCGACGTTCTCCGACGTGCTCCCCGGCGAGTACTGGGTCTGGCCCAACATCGACGGGACGTTCATCTCCCCGCGCTGGGTCGCGGTACCGGGGGGACAGGAAACCATCGTCGAGATGGGCCCGGGAGGCTGACAGGCAGGACGATCGCCCACTCGAGCAGGTCACGGCGCCGCGGAGGGGCCGCCGTACGCCGAGAATACCCGGCCCGCCCCCTCGTCATGCCCCCCGCCCTACGGCATCATCCGCCCCAGGCCATGTCCCCGACGGCGATGCCCCCGGCGAGGGAGGCGCACCAAGGACGAGGAGCCGCCGTGCGTCTCCACCTCGACATCCTTCCGCAGCCGTCGTTGACGACCTGTGGACCGACGTGCCTGCAGGCCGTCTATTCCTTCCACGGTGTCTCGGTCCCGCTGCAGGACGTCATCGCCGAGGTGCCCGCGCTCGAAGGCGGCGGCTCGCTCGCCGTCGAACTCGGTCGCCACGCGCTGGGTCACGGATTCGAGGCCACCATCTACACCTTGAACCTGCAGGTCTTCGACCCGTCGTGGTTCAACGGTCGGCCCGTCGACCTCGTGGCGAAACTGCGCGCGCAGCGCGAGGTGAAGGAGGGGCCCAAGCTGCGCCACGCCATGGACGCCTACATCGACTTCCTCGAGCACGGCGGCCGCATCGAGATGAAGGCCTTCACGCCCAAGCTGATCCGACGCATCCTCAAGCGCGAGACGCCGATCCTCGCCGGGCTCAGCGCGACGTGGCTCTACCAGAGCTCACGGGAGTTCGGACCGGACTGCGTCTACGACGACGTGCGGGGAGAGCCGGCGGGGCACTTCGTGGTGCTCGTCGGATACGACCCCTCGGACCGCAAGGTACGCGTCGCCGACCCCTACCTGCCCAATCCGATCGCGCGAGGCCATCACTACACCGTGGACGTCCAGCGGGCGATCAGCGCGATCCACCTGGGCATCCTCACCTATGACGCCAACCTGCTCGTGATCGGTCGCCCATGATCATCCTCGTCGTCGTCGATGACACGTCCGAGTGGCCGCTTGCGTTTCCGGGTGTCGAACTCGTGGACGCACGCACCTACCTCTCCGAACCGGGACGCTGGAAGGGCCGCGTGACGCTGTTCAACCTGTGCCGGTCGTACCGCTACCAGGGAATGGGCTGGTACGTCTCGCTGCTCGCCACGGCGCGTGGCCACCGTCCGATCCCGAACGTCTCCAACCTCCGCGACATTCGCAGCCGCTCCCTCGTCCGCACGATCTCCGAGGAGCTGGATCAGCTCATGCAGAAGTCGCTCGCCTCCATCCAGAGCAGCTCCTTCATCCTGAGCGTCTACTTCGGCAAGAACCTCGCCCGGCGGCATGACCGTCTTGCCCGCGCACTCTACAACCTGTTCCAGATGCCCCTGCTCCGCGCCCGCTTCGACCGGCGCAAGGACGGCTGGCAGGTGCATTCCATCCAGCCGATCGCCGCGGAGACCATCCCGATCTCGCACCGGGACTTCGTCATCGCCGCCGCGCGCGACTACTTCGCCGGCGGGCGCTTCTCCGTGCGCCACAGGGCGCGGCCTCGCTACGACATGGCCATCCTCCACGACCCGGAGGAGGAGTCCCCACCGTCCGACCCCCGCGCCCTGACCCGTTTCCGCAAGGCCGCCGCCACCCTGGACATCGGCACGACGCTGGTCACCAGGGACGACTACGGCCGCCTCGCCGAGTACGACGCCCTGTTCATCCGCGCCACGACGAGCGTGGATCACTACACCTACGACTTCGCCCGCCGCGCGCAGGCTCTGGGCCTGGTCGTCATCGACGACCCGCAGTCCATCGTGCGCGCCACGAACAAGGTGTTCCTGGCCGAGCTGCTCGAGCACCACGGCATCCCCCACCCCAAGACGCTGCTCGTGAGCAAGGCCAACGTCGACGCCATCGAG
The DNA here is from genome assembly GCA_029259725.1 of Planctomycetota bacterium. Classification (GTDB taxonomy): domain Bacteria; phylum Planctomycetota; class B15-G4; order B15-G4; family B15-G4; genus JAJDER01. The sequence continues at coordinate 11,211 of JAJDER010000192.1, forward strand.
TCGGCGGTCGGCCTCCCGTGCGTGCTGAAGCAGCCCGACAGCGCCTTCAGCCTGGGGGTCACCAAGGCGGAGTCCGTCGAGCAGCTCCAGGTCCAGGTGAAGCGGCTGCTCGAGCACAGCGAACTGGTCATCGCGCAGCAGTTCCTCGCCACCGAGTTCGATTGGCGCGTCGGCGTCCTCGACCGCAAGCCGCTCTTCGTCTGCCGCTACCACATGGCGCACCGGCACTGGCAGATCGTCCACCGCACCGAGGGCGGCCGCGAGCAGTACGGCAAGGTCCAGCCCGTGCTCCTGGACGACGCCCCCGGTTTCGTGGTCCGGGCCGCGGTCAAGGCGGCGAACCTGATCGGCGACGGGCTGTACGGCGTGGACGTCAAGTCGATCGGCAAGCGGGCCTACGTCATCGAGGTCAACGACAACCCGAACATCGAAGCCGGGTACGAGGACCGCCTGCTGGGCGACGAGCTCTACCGGCGCATCCTGCAGGTCTTCCTCGATCGCATCGTCACGCGCAGGCGCACCTTCGGCGACCCGGGGACCGCCCCGTCCGCCGAGACCCCGAGATCCTCTCCCCCCGGCCATCGCACCGCGAAGCCCTGATCGCGCGGGCTCTTCCAGCATGCCAACGCTCCGACTCTTCGCCGGCTACGGGATCGAGATCGAGTACATGCTCGTGGATCCGTCCAGCCTCGACGTCCGTCCCGTCTGCGACCGCGTGCTGCAAGCCATCGCGGGGCACATCGAGGAGGAGGTCGAACTGGGACCGACGGCCTGGTCCAACGAGCTGGCGCTGCACGTGCTGGAGTTCAAGACGAACGGTCCGGCCCCCTCGCTCGTGCCGCTGCCCGAGCTGTTCCAGGCCGACGTACGACGCGCGAACGCCCTCGCCGCCCCGCTGGGAGCACGCCTGCTGCCCACCGGCATGCACCCCTGGATGGACCCTGTGCGCGAGCTCCTGCTCTGGCCGCACGGGGCCAGCCCGATCTACGATCGCTTCCATCGCATCTTCGACTGCCGCGGCCACGGCTGGGCCAACCTCCAGAGCGTCCACATCAACCTGCCCTTCTCGGGCGACGAGGAGTTCGGGCGCCTGCACGCAGCGGTCCGCCTGGTGCTCCCGATCCTGCCGGCCCTGGCGGCGAGCACGCCGATCGCCGACGGGCTGCCCACGGGGATCCTGGACACACGCCTGCACCACTACCGCAGGAACTGCGCGCGGGTGCCGTCCGTCGCGGGCCATGTCGTTCCCGAGCGCGTGTTCACCCGCCGAGACTACGAGCAGGACCTCCTGGGTGGCATCCACGCAGCCATGGCGACCCACGACCCCGACGGCATCCTGCGTCACGAATGGGTCAACGCGCGGGGCGCCATCGCGCGCTTCGATCGGGACGCGATCGAGATCCGCCTGCTCGACGTCCAGGAGTGTCCGCGCGCCGACCTGAGTGTGTGCGCCGCGGTGATCGCCTTGGTCAAGGCCCTCGTCGAGGAGCGCTGGAGCCCGCTTCGCGCGCAGCAGGCCTGGGACGAGCGACGGCTCGAGGCGATCCTGACGGAGGTGATCGCCCACGCCGAGGAGGCGCACATCGAGGACAGGGAGTACCTCGCGGGATTCGGCTTTCCGGGCGTGGCGGCGACGGCCGGCGAGTTGTGGCGCCATCTCGTGGACGCTCTGCTCCCGTCCGCGGACACCACGTCGAAGGTCTGGCGGCCGGCGCTCGACCACGTGCTCGAGCACGGCACGCTTGCCCGCCGCATCCTCAGGGCCACGGGCGGGCAGCCCACGCGTGAGCGCCTGCACGCGGTCTACGCGGACCTCGCGGACTGCCTGTCCGAAGGACGCCTGTTCGGGTGAGCAGCCGCCTCGCGGGGGCGCCCTCGCTGGTGATCAGCTGTGAGCACGCCAGCGACCGCGTCCCGGCGGCCTTCCGCGACGTGCTGCCCGCGTCCTACATCCGACGCTCCGGGCACCGCGCCGTGGACTTCGGGGCCGCCGCCGCTGCTGGGCGCCTCGCGCGAGCGTTGGGGGCGCCGTTGGTGCTGGGACGCGTGACCCGGTTGCTCGTCGATCTCAATCGGTCGGCGCACCATCCGCGGCTCTTCTCCGAGCGGACCCGGTTGCTGTCGCCCACGACCCGGGCGCGGATCCTCGCTCGGCACTGGCGTCCCTACCGGGACCGGGTGCAGGCGTTGGTCGCCGAGCGCATCGCAGCGCGAAGCCGTGTGCTCCACCTGTCGGTCCACTCGTTCACGCCCCGGCTCGACGGCCGCACCCGCCCGACGGATGCGAGCCTGCTGTACGACCCGGCGCGCGGCCCCGAACGCGCCTTCGCCCGCATGTGGCTCGACGACCTGCGCCACGCACTTCCGGAGCTGAGGCTGCACGCGAACCGGCCCTATCGCGGCTCCGCCGACGGCTTCACGACGCACCTCCGCCGGAGCCATTCCTCCCTGAGCTACCTGGGGCTCGAGCTCGAGCTGAACCAGCGCTACCGCGGCTCGGAGACCTGGGAGGCCGTCGTCGCGGCCGTCATCGCGACCCTGCGTGCCCGGCTCGACCCGGACAGGGCCCCTGGGTCCGCCCCCGCGTAGGATGCGGGCCGTTCGGCCACCCCGGGACCCCACGTGCAGATCACCCCCATCCGCGACATCCAGGGCCCCGGGCTCTTCTCGCCCCTCGCCAAGCGCCACGTCACGACCCGAGGCGTCGTGACCGGCGCGACCCGCAAGGGCTTCTTCATCCAGGATCCGCGCGGCGATCCCGACCACGACGCGTCCCACGGCCTCTTCGTCTTCGACCGCCGCAGCAAGCCCGCGGTGGGCAGCCTGGTCGAAGTCTCCGGGGAGGTGATCGACTACCAGGCCGAGGACGACGCGCGCCCCACCACCCAGCTGATCGAGAAGACCACGCAGGTGCTCACGGATCGCGGCCCGGCGCTCCAGCCGGTCTGGTTGACCGCCGAGCGCGTCCTCGTGCCGCGCGCCGAGCTCTCGCGGTTCCTGAACCGACACGAGGGCATGCTGGTCGGAGTCCCCGCCGGCTCGACCTTCGTCGCCCCGAGCAACGCCTACGGGGACTACGTGGTGCTGCCCCCCGGGGCCGACTTGACGCGCTCCGAGTATGGCGGCGTGCTGATCGATCCCACCGAACCGGAGCGCTGGCTGCCGGGCTTCCGCCTGCTCGACTACGCCGAGGCCCCGCGCGTGAACGTCGGCGCGGAACTCCTCGAGGCCGTCACGGGCCCGCTCAACTTCCGCGTGGCGTCCTTCCAAATCGCCACCGCGGGGCCCGTGCGCGCGGGTCCGGCACCGGTGGAGACGCACGTGACGAGCCTGCACCCGGCAGGATCGCGCATCACGGTGCTGACGCTGAACGGGTTCAACCTGGATGCGCAGATCGAGCGCCGCAACCGGGTGGACGACCCCGACCGCGACGTGGATGACGACGTCGCCGACGGACGCTTCACCGCGCTCGGGCGCGCCATCGCGCAGGACGCCGCGTGTCCGACGATCGTCGCCCTGCAGGAGATCCAGGACGACGACGGTGCCGAGCTCTCCGAGGTCGTGACCGCCGAGCGCACCTACGCCTGCCTGATCGCGGCGGTGCAACGCGCGGGCGGCCCGACCTACGCGTGGGCCGACGTGCCGCCGGAGTCCGGAGCCGACGGCGGCCAACCCGGCGGCAACATCCGCAACGCCTACCTGTATGACCCACGCCGCGTGGAGCTCGTCGAGGGCACCCTGGAGCGCCTCGGGAACGACGATCCCGCCTTCGAGGACTCCCGCAAGCCCCTGGCCGCGCGCTTCCGCCTGCTGCACGACCGCGGGGAAGTCGAGCTGGTCAACGTCCACCTGGCCTCGAAGCGGCATCAGCGCGGCCTGTTCGCCCCCGAGCAACCCGGTGTCGATCCGCGCGCCGCCCTGCGCATCGAGCAGGCCGAGTGCATCGGTGCCCACCTCGCGCCTCTGCGCGCCCAGGGCGTGGACTACTACGTCACCGGCGACTTCAACGACTTCGAGTTCAGCCCGACCCTGCGCGCGCTGACCGGCGACCACAGCGTCAACCTGGTGGAGCGGGTGGCCGCGGCGCGGCGCTTCGACTACAACCACCGCGGCATCTCCCAGGCGCTGATGCACGGCATCGTCGCGAGGCGGCAGCTGCAAGGGCGCACCGTCGAGTACGAGATCCTGCACGCCAATGCGTTGACGGGCACCCAACCGGGGCGCGGGGGCGGCAAGGCCAGCGACCACGCCTACGCGATCGCCCGGCTCGAACTCGCCGGATGACCGATCGGGCGAGGCCGGCACCGGACATGACCGGGCCGTCATGGCGCCGTCACCGGGGATTCCGCGCGCTTCAGCCTCGGGTTCGACCTGGAAACCGCCGCAAGGGTCATGACCGTGTTCGGCGCGGAGAAGGCCCTGTGGTGCGACCAGGGGGGCTCCACCACGATGGTGCTCGCCTGCCTGGCGGGCGTCGTGAACATGCCGAGCGACGGCGCCGAGCGCCCCGTCTCCACACACTTCGGAGTGCGACGCGAGTAGCAACGACCACCGGTTGCTAACATCCGGCGCCTCCGGGGAGCCCGATGAACCGCGCCGTCGACCTCATGCACACGCCTCCCTCCGAGGCCGAACTCTCCCGTTTCGCCGAGATCCAGGCACGCCTGCCGGAACTCTGGCGCGCGGTGCACGAGGCCCCGGACGCGGCACACACGTCGGTCGTGATCCCCTCGATCAGCTTCGACCCGGACGAGATCGCGAAGATCGCCGGGGCCGCCTGCTACGAGGAACGACTGCTGTTCAGCCTGATCCGCCTGCGCCACCCGAAGGCGCGCGTGCTCTACGTGAGCAGCCAGCCGATCCACCCCGAGATCATCGACTACTACCTGCACCTGCTGGCGGGCGTCCCCGGCAGCCATGCGCGCCGGCGTCTGGGCGTCCTGCATCTCTACGACGACACCCCCACCCCGCTCACGCAGCGCATCCTGGAGCGCCCGCGCGTGATCGAGCGCATGCGGGCGTGGATCGGCGATCCGAACCGCGCCTACCTGACCTGCTTCAACTCCACGCGGCTCGAGCAGCGGCTGGCGCTGGCCCTCGGCATCCCGCTGAACGGCGCCGACCCGGCGCTGCTCCCCTGGGGCACCAAGTCCGGATCCCGGAAGGCCTTCCGGCGCGCGGGCGTGCCCCATCCGCCGGGGCGCGAAGACGTGCACGGCCGGAGCGACGTGCTCGACGCGCTCACCGAGCTCTGCCGACTCGAGCCCGCTCCGCGCAAGGCCGTGGTCAAGCTGGACGACAGCTTCGCCGGCGAAGGCAACGCCGTCCTGCGCCTTCCGCAGCCGTTGCCCGCCGACCCGGCCGCCTTGCGCGACGCGCTCGACGCCCAGCTCGACAGCCTCGCGTGGTCGGCGCCGGACGAAACGGCCTCACGCTACTTCGGCAAGCTGGCCAGCATGGGCGGCATCGTCGAGGCCTTCGTGGAGGGTGCCGAGGTGAGTTCCCCGAGCGTGCAGATGCGCATCACGCCCACCGGCGACGTCCAGGTCGTGTCTTCCCACGATCAGATCCTCGGCGGCGCCACCGGCCAGGTCTACCTGGGCTGCAAGTTCCCGGCGGACTCGGAGTACAGGCCGCTGATCCAGGCCGAGGCGCGGAAGATCGGCGAGGTGCTGAAGCAGCTCGGGGTGGTCAGCCGCTTCGCCATCGACTTCGTCGTCACCCGCGACCCCGGCGGTGAGTGGTGCGCCCACGCGATCGAGATCAACCTGCGCATGGGCGGCACGACGCACCCCTTCCTCGCGCTGCAGTTCCTGACCGGGGGAGCCCTGGACGCCGAGACCGGGGAGTTCCACACCCAGCAGGGCGAGCCCCGTTGCTACGTGGCGACCGACGCGCTCACGGCCCCGACCTACCGGGGACTGCTGGCCGAGGACCTGCTCGACATCCTGGTCGCCGAGGGCCTGGAGTTCACCCCGGCCACGCAGACGGGCACCCTGTTCCACATGATCGGCGCGCTGAGTCGCTACGGGAAGGTGGGCGTGACCTGCATCGGAACGACACGTGCTGACGCCCAGCACCAGTTCGAGGCGACCGTGGCGACGCTCGATCGTGCAACCGGCGCGACCACCGGGCAAGGCGGACGCCCGGGCGGGCTCCTGGACCGGGGCGTCGTCGTCATGGAGTAGGCGCACTTCGGGCCCGCACGCCCGCGCGAGCTCCCGCGACCCCGCCCGCGCCGGCCGGACGCG
>JAJDER010000193.1 GCA_029259725.1 Planctomycetota bacterium
TCGACCCCTGCCGCGATCTTCCGCGACGAGAAGATCCCCGTGCTGTATGGCTCGCACGGCTCGAAGATCTGTCCCATCGCCTCGTTCTAGGACGCCATGTCTTGAGCTTCAATTCCCCGATCTGTGGCGCAGACTCCTCGCGAGTCCGGCACGGCCCTCTGTCGTCAGTCGAGCACGGCCGCCGCGGCCGGATAGCCGTCGCGCAGGACCCGGCGAGCCAGGGCGTCCAACCGTGGGGCGAGTTCCGCGGCCGAGGCCTGCTCGTCGCGTTCGGCGGCCAGCTTCCAGGTCCGCTCGAGCGCTGCGTCGACATCGGCCACGGCCTCGTCCACGCGCCGCCGCCATTCCGCCGGCTGCTCGATGTCCTTGTAACCGCCGCGACCGCGCCCGAAGTGGGCCACCGCCAGGTAGAGCAGCAACGCCCGCTCGACGAGAGCGTCGAGGAACTCCGTCGACCAACGCACCGCGGGGTCCTCATCGCCGCTCACCAGGCGGAAGCCCGCCGCGAGACCGTAGCCGCCGAGGGCACCGAGCGCCGCGCCGACCACCGCACCGCCGAAAAAGGTCATGCCGCCGGCGAGGATGTCGGCAGCCACGCCCCCGACGGCGCCGGAGAGCAGGCCGCCGAGCAGGGCCGAGCGGCCCTCGTCGAGGTTCGCCGAGCCGCTCACCTGGAAGTCCTCCAGACTCTGCTCCAGCGCGGTCTGGCTCGTGCCGTCCAGGCCGTGGGCCGCGATCAGGTCCCGCATGAGCCGGGCCGTGGACGCGTCGAGCCGCTCCGCCAACGCCCGCATGGCACGCTTCTTCGCGCCCACGTCCAGGCGACCACCACCCAGGGACTCGGTGTCCCCGGCGATCTCGGCCAGGTGCCCCGCCATGAGCTGCACGCTCTGCTCGAACACGGCACGGTGCCGGTCCTCCCACGCCGCGGTCAGGTCGTGCATCGTCGCGCGCGCCTCGCCTTGCAGCACCTCGGCGACCCGGCGGAACAGCACGCCCTCCTCGACCCAGCAGCGCGTGAACGCGTCGAGCGACACCACTCCTCGAACGTGGGGCCACTTCGTCGTGGCCTCGGCCCAGCGCTGCTCGAGGGCGTCGCCGGACGCGCCCTCGCTCCCGGTCTGGTTGAGCAGGATCAGCACCGGGCGCTCCATCCAGTCGAGCAGCTCCAGCTCCAGATCGACGTAGCCCGCGTCGCCCGGGTCCTCCGCCGCGTTGACCAGGTAGAGCACGACGTCGGCCTCCTCCTTCACGTTGCGCACGGCTTCCTGACCACACCACAGCGGACGATCGGAGAGGCGATCCCAGACCTGGTGCAGGAACCAGCCCAGGGGATTGCCCTCCGCGCGGAGGCGCTTGAGCAGGCGCGCGGTGTCACCGAAGCCGGGCGTGTCCCAGAGGCGCAGCGTGGCGTCGTCGGTGACCAGCAGGTCGTGGGCCTCGCTGACGTCCGTGACGTGGGCCTTGTCGAGGACTTCGCCCACGTCACGTCGCAGCAGCGTGCGCGCGAGGGTCGTCTTGCCGACGTTGGTGTGCGACACCAGACTGAGCGTCACGTGGCGCATCAGCCACCCGCCCCGGTGCCACCCGCCCCGGTGCCGGTCGAGCCGTCGCCGGCCCCGGCGCCGCGCGGTCGGCGCGACCCGCTTGCCGCGACGCGCGTGGCCTCGGAGCCGGTGACCACGGCGGCGGACACGGCGGTGAGCTCGGCGTCGGAGCAGCCCGCCCCGAGATCGAGGTGACCGGCGGTGAAGCCCGCCTCGCGCAGCACCCGGTCCCAGGCGCGGCGGCGCTCCTCGACCCGCTCGCCGGAGCCGACCCGAAGGCGATAGGCCGACGCGTCCACGACCACGAGCAACCGATCCTCGCGGGCCGCGGCGCGGAGGCCGTCGAGCAGCGCGCCATGCACCTCGGACTCCGGGGACTGCGCCAGCCCGAACAGGACCACGCGGCAGGTCTCGACGGCGGCGCCGCGCGGCGTGTCGGCGGTCTGGCCGAGGGCTCCCGAACGCGGAGCCTGGTGAGGCGCGCTCGCCGCCAGCAGCGCGCCGGCCTCGTCGCCATAGGCCAGGCCGGTCGCGATGACCACGTCCGCCCGGGCGCCGAACACGTCGTGCAGAGTGGCCTTGAGCGCGTCCGCGAGGCGCGGCTCGGGCTCGTAGCTGTAGGGCACGACTCCCACGCGCGTGGCTCCGCCCCGATCGGCGCTGAGCACCCGGCGGAGCGACGCGCGCCCCGAGTCGATCGGCACGTCCGCGGCGAGACGCCGCGCCCGCACCGAGGCCACCAGGCAGAGCAACAGCCGCGGGATCCCGACGACCAGCACGGCCGTCACCGCCTGCAGGTGGATCCAGGGTGCCGCGCCCGTCTCGACACCGGGCAGCTCGGGCACGAGCGGGATGCCGATCCCCGAGGCCCACGAGGCCGGCGCGAGCAGGGTGGTCAGCCACGCATCCACGGCCGCATGGTCGAGGAAGGTGCTCTCCCACGCGGCGCGGTACTCGAACGCCAGCCCGCGCACGTACATGCCGGCGACGGTGCCGGCGGTCGCGGCCAGCGCGCCCCCGTGGAGGATGGCCCGCACACGGCAGGCCAGCAACGGGCCCGCCGCTCGTCTCCACTGCACCAGGAAGGCCGCGCAGGCCGCGCCCAACACGGCCTGCTCGGGGCTGCGACTCGCGATCCGACGCTGGGCCCGCTCGGCGAGCCACGCCAGCACCCCGGCCAGCATCGCGCCCGGCCCGCCCACCCGTTCACCGCTGCCGCCGCGGGGCCGCAGGGCTCCGATGACCAACGCCAGGTACACGCCGAGGTTCCAGACGAACAACCCCCACAACGGGAAGGCCAGCAGGTCCAGCCGACGCTCGGGACCCAGGGCGTTGGTGGACAGACCCAGCGCGAGCGCGAGCCCGAGCACCGTGGGCAGCACGCCGGCGCCGACGCGGGTCGCCCGCAACCAGGCCTCGAGTCCGCGCACCGAAGGCGGCAGTCGACTCACGAGGCGGCGCGCCCGATTGGCCAGCAGGCGGCGCTCGTCGTCCTCATCCGGAACGGACGTGCGCGTGCGTGAGAGCAGCTGACGTGCGTCGGCGGTGGCGGCGGCGCGATCCGCCGGATCGAGGAAGACGCCCTCGCGATCGACCTCCTCGATCGCGGCCACGAAGAGCACGACCTGGGCATCCTGCTCGGGCAGGCCCTTCATCGCGCGCTCACGTGGGCGCAGCCCGAGCCGTCGGTCCGGCTGCGGCGAGAGGGGTCGGCGGACATCCCGGGCTCCTGGAGCGGCGGGCGGGGCCCGCGACGGCTGCGATCCTATCCACCGGGTGGGCCTCGTCCAGCGCCGCGACCGGCACGCGGACGCGCGGAACCCCGGGGCCGGCGCGCGCGGGAGTCCTTGGGGATGCCCTCGGGTCGGTTTCGCGCCGGTGGCACCCCCTACGGCGGAGGACGCCGCATGAGCTTGCTGCCGCCCGTGCCCAGGCGGTGACTGTGCGCCAGGCGCCGCGAGGACTCGACCAGCGCGTTGACCGAGATGCCGCGGCGGGAGTTGCCCAGGATCGCGAGGCCGGGGCGCACCGCGAGCAGCTCGTCGATACGCCGCTGTCGCCCCGGTTGGGCCAGGTCGTAGCGCGGCAGGGCGTGGGACCAGCGCGTCACCTTCGACCAGACCGGCCCCATGCCCGCCTTCATCAGCACCGGGCCGACCTCGGCGACCACGAGGTCCACGAGTTCTTCATCGCTGCGCTCGCCGAGGCCGGGGTGGCGCGCGCCGCCCAGCAGCGTCCGCAGCAGCACGCGGTCCGGCGCACAGCGCGCCGGCACCAGCGAGCTGCTGAACACGGTGCCGAGGTGGAGCAGCCCGAGGCTCGACGACACCAGGTAGCCGAAGCCGTCGAGGGCGTGCGCCACGTCCTGCCTGCGCCAGAGGTGGGCGACGGAGACCACGGCCTCGGACGTCATCGAGCCCAGCTGCTCGAAGAGGTCGGTGAAGTCGGCGGCGAGCAATCCGGCCGCCGCGCGCACGGGTACGGCGAGCACGGCACGACGGCAGTGGATCCCGCGCCCGGCGGCGAGTTCGACGCGGTAACCGTCCCCATCGGGACTCAGCCGTTCGACCGCGCAGTCGAGGACGAGACGCTCCCCGAGACCCCGCGCCAGCGCACGCGGCAGCTGCTCCAACCCTCCGGCCACGCTGAGCAGCGACGGCACCGGTGGCTTGTCCTCCCCCGCCTCGCGCCGCGCCCGGGCGCGGGCCTTCATCGCCTTCATCAGGCTCCCGTGGTCGGCCACCATCTCGTGCAGCGTCGGAAACGTCGCCCGCAGCGAGAGCTGATCCGGAGCGCCTGCGTAGACGCCACTGACGAACGGGTCGATGAGCCGCTCCAGGACCTGCTCCCCGAAGCGATGGCGCGCGAAGTCCGCCACCGAGCCCTGCAGCCCCGGATCCCGCGAGCGCCACGGCTCGGTGAGCGCTCGCAGCTTGCCCCCCAGCGTCAGGATCGGCGAGCGCAGGAACGCGCCCGGCCCGGTGGGGATCGGGAGCAGCTTGTTGTCGGGCCGGAGCAGGAAGCGCTTGTGCGAGGCCGCGTCCGCCAACGCGATGGTCAGGCCCAGCTCCCCGATCAGCTCCAGCGTCTCGGGCGCGTTGTCCTGCAGCGCCTCCGGGCCACACTCGACGTGGAAGCCACCCTCGTCGTCATGGTGCTCGGTCCGGATCAGCCCCCCCACGCGCGACGACGCCTCGAGCACGAGCACGTCGGCCCCTTCGCCCAGGGCGTGGGCATAGGCGAGTCCGGCGATGCCGGCTCCGATGACGACGGTGTGGACGGACTCGCTCATGGCCTCACGGTACGCGTGGTGCTCGGAGCCGTTCCACGCGGCGGACCGCAGTGTCGCTCAGATGGTCTGGCTGAATCGAGGGCCGTCCTCGCCCGCCGCTTCCCTCGCGGCGGCCTCGGCGCGGCGGCGGTGCAGATGCTCGTCGAAGACCATGGCCATGTGCCGCAGGAAGAGCCGTCCTGTCGGTGTGACCTCGAGACGGCGTTCGCCCATGCGGCAGAAGCCCTCGTCCGCGAACGGGCGCAGCCGGGTCCACTCGGCGGCGAAGTGCTCGGCCAGCCCCTCACGCCCGGTCTGGGCCTCGAGTTCGTCGAGGTCGATGCGCATGCGGCACATGAGCGAGAGGATCACCGCGCGACGCAACTCGTCCTCGGGACTCCGGCGCAGCCCGCGGATGGTGGCCAACCTCCCGTCCGACAGCGCCGCCTCGTACTCGGCCGTCGTGCGGGCGTTCTGGACATAGGTGCCGGCCAACTCGCCGATGGCGCTCATGCCGAAGGCGACCATGTCCTCGCTGGGCGCCAGCGCATAGCCCATGAAGTTGCGGTGCAGGGTGCCCTCGTGCAGCGCCTTGGCCATGGGATCGTCGGCCTTGGCGAAGTGGTCCAGGCCGATCACCTCGTATCCGGCCGCGCCGAGCTTCTCGATGGCCAGTCCGAACAACCGCGCGCGCTCGGTGGGCCCGGGCATCGTGCCGCGCGCCTCCAGCGCCTTCTGCGCCGGCTTCATCCAGGGCACGTGGGCGTAGCCGAAGACCGCGAGGCGATCCGGCGCGAGCCGCACGATCTCGTCCAGCGTGCGCCCGAAGCCCTCCTCGGTCTGGTCCGGGAGCCCGTACATGAGGTCCATGTTCAGGCCCTCGACGGACCGCTCACGGCAGCGCGCGACCAGCGCGTCGGTCTCCTCGGCGGTCTGCTCGCGGCGCACGACGTGCTGCACGTGCGGGTCCAGGTCCTGCACGCCCATGCTGACCCGGTTGAAGCCCAGGTCCATGAGCGCATCGATCTGGGCATGTGTCGTGACGTGGGGGTCGACCTCGAGCGAGATCTCCGCGCCGGGCAGGAAGCGGAAGCGCTCGGCCACCAGGCCGTGCATGCGCTGCAGCTGCTCGACGGACAGGAAGGTCGGCGTGCCCCCGCCCCAGTGCATCTGGACCAGGTCGCGGCGCTCGCCCAGCGTCGCGGACACGAGTTCGATCTCACGCTCCACGGCATCGAGATACGCGTCGGCACGGGACGGCTTGCCGCTGATCTCGACCGTGCAGCCGCAGTACAGGCACAGCCGTGAGCAGAAGGGCAGGTGCACGTAGAGCGAGAGCGGTTGGTCGGGCGTCGCCGAGGCCCGCACCGCGGCGTCGGTGGCGTCGTCCGGGCCGAAGTCGTCGGTCCACTCCGGCGCCGTGGGGTAGCTGGTGTAGCGCGGGCCGGCGCCCGCCAGACGCAGCAGCACCGACTCGTCGACGTGCAGCGCTCCGTCCATCACGCACTCCCCGCCGCGCGCGCGGTCTCGACGAACGCCGCGACGGCCTCGGGGTCGGTCTCCTTGATGACGCCGTGTCCCAGGGCCAGGATGTGCCCCGGTCGGCCGCCTACCTTGGCGAGCAGCTTCCGCGTGCGCTCGCGCACGAGGTCGGGCGGGCCCAGCAGCACGGTCGGATCCAGGTTGCCCTGGAGCGCGAGCCGGTCGCCGTAGCGGTCGAAGGCCTCGCCGATGTCGCTGCGCCAGTCGAGCACCATGCCCTCGGTGCCCAGGCTCGCGACCTCGTCGAGCAGGTGCATGGACCCGCGCACGAAGGCCATGCGTGGCGCCAGCCCCTCGGTGCCGGCCAGGGCGCGGACGCTGGCGGGCGCCGCGAACTCCCGGTAATCGTCACGATCCAGGTCGCCGGCCCAGGTGTCGAAGAGCACCACCGCGTCGGCGCCACTCTCGATCTGGAAGCGCAGGTGCGCCGAGACCACGTCGGCGAGCTTGTCGAGCAGCTGCCGGAACAGCGCCGGCTCGTTGTGCATCAGGCCGCGCACGCGCGCCTGCTGCTTGGGGTTGCCGCCCTCGAGCGCGTAGCAGGCAAGCGTGTAGGGCGCGCCGCAGAAGCCGAGCATGGCCGTGCCCGACGGAAGCTCGGCCTTGGTCAGCTTCAGCGCGGCGCCCACGAAGTCGAGGTCCTCGGCCGGGTTCACCGGCAGCAGCGAGGCGATGTCGGCGGCGCCCGCCAACGGACGCGGCAGCACCGGACCGTGGCCCTCGTGGAACTCCAGCTCCATGCCCATGGCCGCGAGCGGCAGCAGGATGTCGCTGAACAGGATCGCGGCGTCGACGCCGAAGCGGCGCACCGGCTGCAGCGTGACCTCGGCGGCGGCCTCGGGGTCGTGGCACATGGCCAGGAACCCGCCCGACAGGCGACGCACCTCCTGGTACTCGGGCAGGTAGCGGCCGGCCTGGCGCATGAGCCAGACCGGCGGCGCCGGGAGCGGCTGCCGCCGCAGCGCGTGCAGGATCGGCTTGTCGCTCGCGGCGGCGGAGAGCGCGGCCCGCAGGTCGGCGTCGTCGCTGGTCTTGGTCATCGGTGGGTCCCGGGTTGGCGGACGGGCGTCAAGGCGTGAGACGGTAGCCGGTCCCGCGCACGGTGTGGATGTAGCGGGGATTGCGTGGATCGGGCTCGAGCAGGCGACGCAACCGCACGATGAAGTTGTCCACCGTGCGCGACGTCGGAAAGGCGTCGTAACCCCACACGCGGTCGAGGATGTCGGCGCGGGAGACGACCTCGCCGGGTCGCTCGGCCAGGCAGCGCAGGATCATCGTCTCCTTCTCGGAGAGGTCGTAGCCCTTGTCGCCGACCTGCGCGGTGTAGGCGCGGAAGTCGACTCGCGCGTCGCCGAGGACCAGGGCCGAGTCATCGGTCTGCTGGCTCTCCGTCCACCACTCGGCGCGACGCAGCAGCGCGGCCACGCGCAGGATCAGCTCACGCAGGTCGAAGGGCTTGCCCAGGTAGTCATCGCCACCCAGCGAGAGCCCGTGCACGCGGTCCTCGCGGCCGCCTCGGGCCGTGAGGAACAGGATCGGCACGCGGTGTCCCTCGGCGCGAACGGTGTCGCAGATCGTGAAGCCGTCCAGGCCCGGCAGCATCACGTCGAGCAGGATCAGGTCGTGTTCGGCGGCACGGATGCGCTCGAGCGCGGCCGTTCCCTCGGCCACGACCTCGACGCCGTATCCCTCGAGTTCGAGGTTGTCGGCGATGACCTCGGCCAGGTGCGCCTCGTCCTCGACCACGAGCAGGCGTGCCCCGCGCGGGGCGCCCTTCGAACCGCTCGGCTTGGACGCATCAGCCATGGGACGCTTCCGCCACCGCGCCCCGATCCAGGGGTAGGGTCACGCGCGCCAGGGCGCCGACGGCGTCGGACCGGTCGGTCAGGCTGAAACGCCCGCCGTGGGCCTCGGTCAGTTCGCGCACGATGAACAGCCCGAGCCCGGCGCCCGGCCGCGTGCGGACGTTCTCGTCTCCGCCGCGCACGAAGGGCTCGATCAGATGTGCGGCGTCCTCCCCGCGCAGGCCGGGCCCGTCGTCGCGGACCTCGATCACCACCCGATCGCCTTCGGCACCGACGCGCACCAGGATCTGCGGGGCCTCGCCGCCGTACTTGACCGCGTTGCTCACCAGATTGTCGACGATGCGCTCGAGCGCGCCCGGATCCGCCTGCACCGGCAGCGGGCCGGCGCGCTCGAAGCGGATCGTGGCGCCCGACGCGCGGTGCAGGTCCGTGAGCCGCTCGACCAGCGGAGCGACGAGTTCGTCCAGGTTCATCGCGATCGGATCGACCTCGACGCCCTTCTCGGTGAAACGCCGCGCCGCGAGCAGGTCCTCGACCAGCAGCGAGAGACGGTCGAGGTCATCGTGCGCGTGCTCCAGGTAGCGCTCGCGCTTGCTGTCCGGCACGCGCCCGAGCAGCAGGCTCTCGATGTACAGCCGCGCCGAGGCCAGCGGGCTGCGCAGCTCGTGGGTCACCGCCGAGAGGAAGTTGCGCTGCTGCCGGCCGAGGGCCTGCTCGCGCACCATGGCCCGCAGCACCAGCGCGATGGAGCCGAGCATGAGCAGCCCGAGAAACCCGCCCTCGAGCAGGAACATGTGCGCCGATTCACCGGTCGCGGCCTGGAGCGCCTCGATGGCCACGGCATCGGCGACCCCGCCGTCCGCCACGATGCGGTCCACCAGCCGATCGCCCTGGATCGAGAAGAAGAACACCCACCAGCCCACCAGCGTCACGTAGATCGCGACGATGAAGCCGTAGACCCAGACGTTGGTGCGCAGGCTGGCCATGGGCTACACGGTCGCCTCGCAGGCGGCGAGCCCCTCACGCACGGCGCTGACGGCGGCGTCCACATCGGCGTCGGTGTGCGCGGTGGACACGAAGGCGACTTCGTAGGAGGAGGGCGCCATCCAGGTGCCGCGACGCAGCACTTCCCGGTGCAAGGGCCCGTAGAGCGCCGCGCTCTCGGCCCGGATGTCGGGGTAGGTGCGCGGGGTGTCGCCGTCCTGCAGGCTCATCCAGAGCACCGAGCCGACGCGCGCCACGCTGCCCGCCGTGCCGGTCGCGTGCAGGGCGTCGAGCAAGCCTGCCTGCAACCGGGCGCCACGCGCTTCGAGCTGGGCGTAGCTGTCCGGGGCGTCGAGCACGTCCAGCGTGGCCACGCCCGCGGCCATGCCCACCGGGTTCCCCGACAATGTCCCGGCCTGATAGACGCCGCCCAGGGGAGCGACCTGGTCCATGCTCGCCGCCGGTCCCAGGTAGCAACCGACGGGCATGCCGCCCCCGACGATCTTGCCGGCCGTGACCAGATCGGGGGTGAGCCCGGACAGCTCGGTCATGCCCCCCGGCGCCACGCGGAAGCCGGAGATGACCTCGTCGAAGATCAGCAGCGCGCCCCGGGCGGTGCACTGCTCGCGGAGCGCGACCAGGAACTCCGGACGTTGGAGCAGCAGCCCGGCGTTGGCCGGCATGGGCTCGATGATCACGCAGGCGATCGCGTCGCCATGCGCGCGCATGTGCTCGGTGAAGGCCTCGACGTCGTCGAGCGGCAGGACATCCGTGAGCGCCGTGAACTCGGCGGGCACGCCGGCCGAGCTGGGCGTGCCGAAGGTCGCCAGCCCCGAGCCACCCTTCACCAGCAGGTTGTCGACGTGACCGTGGTAGCAGCCCTCGAACTTGACGATGCGCGAGCGGCCCGTGACACCGCGCGCGAGCCGTACTGCGCTCATCACCGCCTCGGTGCCGCTGTTCACGAAGCGCACCCGCTCGGCGAAGGGGAAGCGTCGGAGCACGCGCTCGGCGAGTTCCACCTCGTTCCGACAGGTGGCACCGAAGGTCAACCCGTCCCGCACCGCGCGCGTCACCGCCTCGACCACCGCCGGGTGGGCGTGGCCGAGGATCAACGGGCCCCAGGAGCCGACCAGGTCCACGTAGCGGTTGCCGTCGACGTCCACGACGTGGGCACCCTCGCCCCGCGCCAGGAAGATCTGCGGACCCTGCACGGCGCCGAAGGCGCGCACCGGACTGGAGACGCCGCCCGGCATGGCGCGCTGGGCGCGGCCCAGCAAGTCGCGGGAGTTGCTCATGATCCCTCGCTCGGAGGAGTTGCCGCCGCGGGCGGCTCGCGTGTGGGCGCACGACGCAGGGCGACCCGCAGGGCGGCGATGAGGGCGTCGGCGCCGCTGCCTTTCGGCCGCGTGTGGCGCAGGCCCTCGTCCTGCAGCGCATCGCAGGTCGCCTGCCCGAGCCCGAGTCGGGCCACGCCCTCGACGCCGTCCTCATGACCGAGGGACACCGCCGAATGCACCGCCGACGGACTCATGTAGACGCGCGCATCGACATCGTCGGCCCGCTCGACGTCCTCGGCCTCGACGGTCCGGTAGACCGCCACCGACTCGACCTTCACGCCACGCTCCGCGAGGACTTTCGGCAGCTCGGGTCGCGCCTGCTCCGCGCAGGGGAACACGACCGTGTGGCCCGGCTCGATCTCGAGTCGCCGCGCCAGATCCGCCGCGCCGCCGCTGCCCACGAGCCCCGGCGTCCAGCCGATGGCCTTGAGCGCCGCCGCCGTGGCCGGCCCCACCGCCGCGATGAGTGCGCCCTGCGGAACGGAGTGATCGGCCAGCCGCCGCGCCGCTTCCTGGCTCGTGCACACGACCGCGTCACCCTGGCCCAACCGGCCCAGCAGCCCGCTCAGCGTCGGGGCCTTGGTGTCCTCGAAGGCGAGCACGCGCTCGAAGACGACCTCGGCGCCGAGCGCCGGCAAGCGCTCGGCGAGCTTGCCGCGACCGCCTTCCTCACCGGAGCCGACCAGCGCCACGCGTCGGCCGCCGAGAGGACCTCGGCCGGTCGGTTGGCACGTGGCCAGGCTGCGCCAGACCTCGGTCGCCGCGAGCAGCGGCGAGCCGCCGTGACCGATCGCCCAGCGCGCCGGGGCGCCCTCCTCGGGGTGGCCCGGCCCCAGGAACGCGTGGGCGATCCAGGTCGGGCCGGACTCGTCGTCCTCACCGCGCGCCACGGTCACCCCGAGCGGGAGATGGCAGCCGCCCCCGGCCTTCGCCAGCACCAGACGCTCGGCTTCGACCACGAGCGAGGTGTCGACATCGTGCAGCCGGCGCCCGCACAGGGCCACGAGTTCAGTGTCCGTCGCGCGCACCTCGATGCCCAGGGCGCCCTGCGCGGGAGCGGGCACGAAGACGTCGGGCTCCAGGTCGACGACCACGATGCCCGCGGTGTCGAGCGCCAGCCGATCCAGTCCGGCGGCGGCGAGCACCACCGCGTCGAGCCGCGCCGACCGGACGCGCTCCACGCGCGTGGGCACGTTGCCGCGGAGGTCCACGACGTCCAGGTCCGGGCGCAACACCTTCAACTGCTCCCTGCGACGGGGCGCGCCGGTGCCGACCCTCGCCCCGGAAGCCACCGGGAGCAGGCCCCCGCCCGGGTCGTGCGCGTCGGCGTGGATCAACAGGCGCTCGTGCAGCGCCGCGCGTGGCGGCACGGCCACGATGACCAGGCCGTCGGGCGCGGCCAGGGCGAGGTCCTTGTGGCTGTGCACGGCGAGATCGATCTCGTCGTCGAGCAGGGCCCGCTCGATCTCCTTGGTGAAGAAGCCGCTGCCCGCCAGCTCCCGCAGGGGGCGGTCGCGCACGCGATCCCCCTCGGTGGAGATCTTGATCAACTCGACCTCGACCCCCTCCTCGGCCAACAGCCGGTCGCGGACCCGGTTCGCCTGCCACAGCGCGAGCTCCGAGGCGCGGGTACCAAGGCGGATCTTCACGGCTCGTCTCGCAGCGGCAGTCCGGCGTCGTCTTCGGTGCGGGCCGCCATGCGTTTGAGCGCCGTCATGGGCAGGTGCATGAGCCGACCGAACGTCGCGCGGGCCCAGCGTTCCACGGCGCGGCGGTCGTTCTCGGCCAGGTGCGCGAGGCGCCCCGACAGCAGGCCCACCAGTTCACGGGACAGCAGTTCCTCGGCCGCATCGCGCAGTTCACCCACGACCGGGGCGGCGGCCTGCTCCCCGCTGCGGCGCGCGAAGGTCTCGACCTTGCGCTCCACCAGCAGCTCGGCCACGGCGGCGGCCTCGGCGCGCAGCGAGCGGTTCTGCTCGGCGATGGCGCGCAGATCATCGAGGTCCAGGATCTCGAGCCGGGGATCGTCCGCGTGCTCGAGGTCGCGCGGCACGGCCAGATCCACTCCCAGCAGCGGCCGGCCCGAGGGTGTGGAGGCCGCGAGGCGGCAGAGCGTCGCCGCATCGAGCACCAGGCCCGGCGCCGACGTCGCGCACGCCACCGCGTCGACGGCCACGGCACCGGCGCGGAACCCGTCGAGGTCCATGGCCAGCGCATGACAGTCGGCGGCAACGAGACGCGCCCGCGCCAGGCTGCGGTTCACGATCAGCGACGGAGGCAGGCCGGCGGCCGTGAGCGCGCGGGCCAGCAACGCCCCCATCTCGCCCGCGCCGACCACGGCGACCACCGGGCGCTGACCGTCGGGCAGCGAGTCGGCGTGGGCCACGAGCGCGTGGACGGCGAGGTTCACGACCGAGATCGGGTGACGCGCGAGGCCGGTCTCGCTGCGCACCTGCTTGCCCACGGCGAGGGCGTGGTGGAACATCGGCCCGAGCAGCGGACCCACCAGGCCGATCTCGCTGGCCTTGGCGTAGGCGTCGCGCACCTGGCCCAGGATCTGGTCCTCGCCCACGACCAGCGAGTCCAGCGAGGCGGCCACACGGAACAGGTGCGCCGCCGCTTCTCGTCCGCGGCGCAGCAGCAGCAGCTCGCGCAACGCCGTGGCGCGCGGGCCGTCGCCGTCGTCGCCCGTTCGCGTCAAGAAGGCAGCCAGGACGTCCAGGTCGCCTTCGTCGGGGCGCTCGCCCTCCTCGCGGGCGTAGAGGACTTCCACGCGGTTGCAGGTGGCCAGGAACACGACCTCCGAAGCACCCAGGACATCGGCCAGGTCGCGCAGGAACAGCGCGAGCCCCGCGGGGTCGGGACGCTGGACGGTCTCCAGGCCCGACACGTCGGATCCGTGGATCGAGAGGCCGGCAACGGCGATGCGGTCCATCCCGCCGTTGTAGCGAAACAGCCCGGCTGACTGTCATGAGACTGTCATGCGGGGCGGCCTGGGCACCCTCCGGGCGCGGGCGCGGGCGCGGGCGCAGGCGCAGGCGCAGGCGCAGGCGCGAGCGCGGGCGCGGGCGCAGGCTCGGGCGTCAGAAGGTCAGCTGCAGCTGCACGTAGAACAACTCGGCGTCACCGCGGCCGCCGGCGGAGTCGACGTGCCGACCCGACCAGAAGCGTGACCAGCCCACGAGCACGTTGCCGTGCGGCGCGAGCCACTCCGGAGTGTGCGAGACGGTCAGGTCGAGCTCGTTGCCCAGGTTGTCGCCGGCATCCCCCGACGGGTCGGCCAAGCTCGCGGCACCCCCGGCGTTGTAGACCGCGTCCTCGGCCTCGGCGAGCTGGAAGTAGTGGAACGCGGCCCTGGCCTTGGTGCGCTCGTCGAGCACGAGCCCCACGTTGGGCTGGATGTCGATCACGTTCTGGCGACCGACCAGGTCCAGGTAGCCGAAGTAGGCGTGGCCCAGCGGGAAGAGCTGGTTGAAGGTCTCGACGTCGCCCCCGGTGGGATTGCTGTCGCCGCTGGCGTAGTCCACGTCGAGTCCCACGCGCGGCTCGTAGGGCGCCTCGGGGAAGGTCTGCCCCAGGCGCAGGCTCCAGGCGTAGGCGTCGATGTCGTCACCGGCAACCTGGCCGAACTGCTGCGCGCCCCAGGCCTCGAAGTCGGTGTCTCCGCGGCGGCCCGCGAAGCGCCCGCCGACGGTGTACAGGTCCCGATCCCCGATGGATCCGTCGTTGGCGGTGAAGATGTCGTCGGTGTCGTTGAGCGCGAGGGCGAACACGTCCACCGTGTCGCCGCTCTCCAGCCTGGTCGTGTTGTAGATGCCGCTGAACCAGCGGTCGGACAGCTTGTTGTCGTCGTGATGTGGATCGACGACCACCGGGCGCGTGACGAAGACATCCGTGCGCCCCAGCGAGTGTTCGACGGTGATCATGCCGCCATCGAAGGTGCGTCGCGTGTTGCCCCAGTCCAGGGGCGAGACGAGACGCTGCGCGCCCTCCTGCAACTCCATGCGCCCGAAACGGAAGGTCTGCTCACCCGCGTCCCACTCCACGAACCCGTTCAGCAGGTCGAAGTCGTTGCGGTCGATGGGAGTCGGGGGCCGCGAGTTGCCGTGGATGCGCGCGTCGAGTCCCTCGACGAAGAGGCGCAATCCGTTCTCGTTCCTCAGGTCGGCGTGGACGCGCGTGCGCACGAGGTTGTAGTTGTTGCGCTGGGGCGAGGTCTTGGTCAGCGACTTGTTGTGCTCGTTCATCAGGCGGTAGCGCACCTGCCCGCCGACACCGAGCGACCAGCCGTCGCCGAGGTCGATGAACTTGGACTCCGGATACGCGTGGTCGGAAAGGGCGCCCGGGTCGCCCAGGAAGGTCCAGTCCTCCTCCCAACGCCGGTTGGCGAACTTCGTCGCGCGCACGTCGCCAGCCCCCGCGGATGCCGTCGCGGAAGCCGTCACGGAAGCCGTCACCTCGGCCGCGGCATCCGGCACCGCCGCGGAGGCCGACGCGATCGCCGCGGCCTCGACTTCGGCCGGCGCGAGGATCGTGATCGAGACCCGAGCCGGCGCTCCGACCTCCTCGCGCTCGCCCCCCGCCGCCGCCACGCCCGACAGCAGCACCGCCGCCAGGATGACCCGCACCGCTCGCACGTCGCCCATCGCCACCTCCAGGATCGACCATCGCAAGCCGATCCGGCCTCTTCGCCTGTTGATTATTAATGACTTGCGTGTCAGATGATAGAATCCAGCTGGCCGGTCCAACCCCGAGCTGGAGATCCCCCATGGGCAACCGCCGCGTCGCCGACCTGACCGATCCGACCAAGAGCGAGCCGTCCCCCGAGACCACCGTCGACGATCTGATGGTCTCGCCGGTGCACACCGTCCGCGCGAGGCAGTCGGTGGCTGAACTCCGCGAGTTGATGCGCGAACTCCAGCTGCGCTCCATGCCCGTCGTGGACGATGAGGGTGCCGCCGTGGGCATGGTCAGCCTCACCGACCTGATGGCGGAAGCCAACGACGGCGCGCGGGTGGCCTCGATCATGTCCGAGCGCGTGTACTCGATCCCCCGCTACGAGAAGCCCGAGGTCGCCGCGCGGATCATGCGCAACCACGGCTTCCACCACCTGGTGATCACGCACGAGAAGAAGCTGATCGGCATCCTGAGCACCTTCGATCTGCTCAAGCTGGTCGAGAACCACCGCTTCGTCACCAAGAACGCCGGGACACGCCCGAGACCGAGCGGTGGGCGCGGCAGGTCCGAGACGGGCTGAGCGCTCCTAGGCCGAGGAGCCACGGACGGCGGCCAGGATCTCCGCGGCTTCGGCGGAGATGTCCTCGATGGCCTGGTCGACGTGCATGGCGCGCGTACGGAAGCTCAGCACGCAGACGCGCGCGAGACGCCGTGGCGCTGCGCCCATCTCGACCACGCAGCCGGTGATCATCACGCGTCCGCGCGCGGTGACGCGCTCCACCAGCGCGCTCGTGGCCGCGTTCTCCTCGGCCCGGGACGCGCCCGGCCAGGTCAGGTGGAAGGCGAAGAGCGACAACTGCGGCGGCGCGTCCATGACCAGCCCCGGCACGTCGGCCAGGCGCTGCGCCGCGTGCAGCGCGAGGCAGCGCTTCTCGGCCACGGCCGCGCGCAGGCGTGCCGCGCCGTAGAGCTTGACCGGGAGCCACACGCGCAGCCCACGGAAGTCACGTGAGAGCTCGGGGCCGTACTGGCTCGGGTCGTAGAACTCGGAGTCGGGCGGCGCCGGCAGGTAGCCGGCGGTGTCGGCGTGGGCGGCGCGCAGGTCCTCGCCGTCGCGCACCAGCAGCGCGCCGGTCCCGTAGGGCAGGAACAGGCCCTTGTGCGGGTCGAGGGCCAGCGAGTCGGCCCGCGACAGGCCGGCGAGCAGCGGGCGCAGTTCGGGGACCATGTGGAAGAAGCCGCCATAGGCCCCGTCGATGTGGTGCCACAAGCCCTCGGCCTCGGCCACGTCCGCCGCCCTGTCGAGCGGGTCCACGGCGCCGGTGTTGGTGGTGCCGGCGGACGAGACGAGCAGGAAGGGCTTGCTGCCCGCGGCGCGGTCGGCTGCCAGGGTCTCGACCAGCCCGCCCGGGCCATCGATGCGCATGCGGAACTGCGCGTCCACGGGCAACTGCCGCACGCGGTGGGCGCGGATCCCGGCCAGGCGCGCGGCCTTGGTCACGCACAGGTGCACCTGCGAACTGGTGTAGATCACGCCCGCGCCGATGTCGTCGCCGAGCAGCTTCTCGCGGGCGCAGACGACGGCGGTGAGGTTGGCCATCGAGCCGCCGGTGGTGAGCAGGCCTCGCGACGTCTCGGGGAACTGCATCCAGTCACGGATCCAGTCCAGCACGTTGGCTTCGAGCTGCACGAGTGCCGGCGCCGCCTGCCACACTCCCGTGAAGCGGTTGGTCGTGTCCGCGATCAGGTCCGCGAGGGCCGACGGGAACAGGCCCCCCCCCGGGATGAAGGCCAGGTAGCCGGGGTGCGGCGTGCCGAACGAGCGCGGCACCCACTCGTCGAACAGCGGTCCGAGCAAGGACTCGATGTCGGTGCCGTGCTCGGGCACCGACTCCCGCATCGACCGGCACAACTCGCGCGCGTCGACATCGCCGCACGACGGCGCGTCGCCGACCGTCGCGACGTGCTCCAGCACGCGGGCCATGACGGCCTCGGCCAGTTCGCGCCGGGCTTCCGGAGCGAAGTCCAACCGCGCCGGATCGTCTTCGGGCAGCTCAGCACTCACGCGCGCAGGCTAGCGCAGCGGGAGGCTGCTCCGGAAGGCCGCAGCGACCGCGTCACGTGCCGCGCCCGAGGCCGGGTACCCGGGCGAGACCCGCAGGGCGGCCTCGGCACCCTGGTCGAGGGCCTCGCCGACGACCTCCCACTCGAGCATCTGCTGGTAGTACTCGGCTTCGAGAAAGAGGTTGAAGAGCTCCCCCCGGACGGCCCAGTCGAAGTCGGGCTGGTAGTACAGCCAACCCGCCTGGTCGCGGTGGTCGCCGTAGGCCAGGACCTCCTCGGCGCCCAACTCCCGGATGCGGTCCGCGATGTCCGTGCGGCCGAGCTCGGAGCACAGCGCCTCCATGTCCATGGCCTCGAGCCGGTCCACGCGGGGCAGACCGCCGAGCACCTCGGCCACGACGGCGGACAACGGATGGCTGTCGGGCATCCCGCTGGCCGGCGTCGCGTAGACCTGGTCGAGCGGCTCGAACAGGCCCATCTGCTCGTTCGGCGCGATCTCGAGCATGAGGTGCAGCACGCAGCGCGCGTAGGCACGGTCGCGGGGCAGGAAGCTCTCGCTGCGCGCCTGGTAGGCGAAACTCGCCGGCGCCGCGCTGTCGCGGTCGGCGGCCAGCTCGACCCAGTGACGATCGGGGCTGTTGGCACGATGCGCCCACGAGTCGCCGGTGTTCTTCACCGTCGTGGCCAGATCGGCGGGCGGGCCCGAGGGAGCCGGGGGCGGACTGTGACCGGTGGGCAGGAAGCCGGACCAGCCCGCGCGGTACCAGCCCTCGGTGGTCTCTTCGAACCAGTCGCCGCCGACCCAGGCCTGGCCGTAGGCCTCGATGTCGAGCTCGTCGACGAGACCCTGCGCCATCCACGGCGGCACGTTGCCCCAGCTGCCCTGACGCAAGAGCTTGGTCACGACGTGCGCGATGACCTGGTAGCCGATGCCGTGCTCGATGAAGAAGTCACCGTGCTCGACGGCGGTCTCATGGGCGAGGTTGATGATCAGCGCATCCCACGTGCGGCCGGTCAAGGCCAGGCGCTGCTCGTCGGACCAGAGCGTTCCGTTCGCGCCGACGTAGCCGGTCCAGTCGCGGTCGCACCAGTCGAGCAGCGCGAGCACCTCGTCGAAGCTGCGATCTCCGGCCGCCATCCGGGCATCCACCACGACGATCGGGAAGCGCTGACCGGAGATGAGTCCCGACTCGTAGGGGAAGTACCGCTCCATGATGCCGGCCACCGGCTCGAGCCCCACCGCTACCTGGTCGAGCACGTCGCCGGCGCGGTCCGTCAAGCCGTCGATGGTGGACACGTGGACGTCGAACGGACCCACGGTCTCGGATACGAACGCGTCGGTCTCCAGCACGTCGCGAAAGAGCGCCTCGTCGCCCGGCGGCGGCGGCCCATGGGCCGAGATGCTTCCGGGCAGGCTGCGCTGCAGGGCGGACACGAGAGCCGCCTCGTAGTCAGCGCCGCGGCCCTCCTCGACAGGGAGCACGAACGCGAGGGCGAGGGCGAGACCGTGGGTCGAGAGTGTGGTCATCAACGGTGTCTCTCCGAAGCCCGGAGATCGTAACCGAATCGACCCACTGCCCCCTGGGGCGTTCACCCCCGAAGGGTGTCCGCCCCGCCGTGGGCGCTACGGCAGGGCGGACACGACCGAGGCTCCCTGTCACACAGGGGGGCTGCAGGACTTCGAGCCCCGGGCCAACGGTGAAACCAGGGGAACGCACGGCGAGAACGACCGACGTCCCACAGGTGGGAGGTGCAGGGAGGAGCGGCGAGACGGCCGGGGTGGGGCGGCGGTGGGGATGAGGCGCGCGCCACGCGGCGTGCTTCGGAAGTCCGGGGCGACTCCCCTCTCATCCAGGTACCGACCGCGGACCGTCTCGAACACTGTGTCGTCCCCCCAACCTGCGCGCCCGAGCCCCTGTACTAAGACGCTGTCGAGCGCACGTCAACGCACAGCGCGGGAATGCCCCTTCCCTTTCCGCGCGCTGCCCTGGACACGATTGAAGTCATGTCACTCCACGGACGACAGGGCTACCGAGAGTGAGGACGCTCGCTTCCGACGGATGCATCCATGACCACGAGCAGGTGTGCTAGTGCCCCCGCGGGCCCGACGGAGACACCACCCATGCCTCGGCTCACGCGACAACCGGAACACCCGGGCCTGCTGCTACGGCGCATGCTCGAGGACGACCTGGCCGTCACGCAGGAGGGCTTCGCCAAGTCGATCGGCGTGTCACGTCGCAGCCTGGGCTCGTTCCTGCGCGGTCGCGTGCCGCTGAGCCTCGATCTCGCCCTGCGTCTCGAACGCGCGCTGGGTGAGCCCGCGGAGTCCTGGGTCGAGCGTCAGCTGGCCTGGTCGCGCGTCCGGGAGGGGCGACACGACTGGATCGTCATGCACCCGCGCCTCGCCCGCAAACGCTCGTCTCCGGAGACGCAGCCTCCGTCGTCCACGGAAAAGGCGTCCGGCGCCTGACCGCCGCGCCCCCGCCGCGACTCAGCCGTCCGCCGATGGGTCGTCGGCGAGTGCGGACCAGAACGTCGTGCTGATCTTCTGCCGGTCCTTGTCGCGCTTCGGGTAGCGCTTGGCGGAAGCGAGGACCGCGCCGGCGCCCCGGTCCAGTGCCTGGCCGATGAGCTCCCACTGGTGGAGCTGCTGGTAGTACTCGGCTTCCAGGATCAGGTTGAACAGCTCGCCGCGCGTCGCCAGATCGAACTTCGAGGTGCCGTACAGCCACTGCGCCTGGGCCCGGTGGTCGGCCACGCGGAGCATGTCCTTGGCACCCAGCGCGCGGATCCTGTCGGCGATGTCGCTGCGGCCGATGATCGCGAGCATGTCCTCCAGGCCCTCCGTCTCGAGCTCATCGACGGCGGGCACGCCTCCCAGCGCCTCGGCGAACAGCACCGTGAGCGGCTCGGAGTCGGGCATGCCGTGGTGCGGGGTGCTGACCTCGTCATCGAGCAGCGACACCAGGCTGGGGCCCTGCTCGTGCGGTGCCACGGCGAGCATCAGGTGCAGCACGCAGCGGGCGTAGGCCCGGTCGCGCGGCAGGAAGCTCTCGTTCCGGGCCATGAAGGCGAAGCTGGCGGGCGCCTCGGACTTGCGATCGGTGGCCAGGTCCTCCCAGTGGCGCGTGGGGCTGTTGGATCGGTGCGCCCAGGAGTCCCCGGTGTTGCGGATGGTCACGGCCAGGTCGGCGGGCGGTCCGGTCACGGCCGGCGGCGGCGACGAACCCTTGGGCACGAAACCCGACCAGCCCTGACGGTGCCAGCCCGGCACCTGCCGCTCCCAGGTGTCGCTCCCCACCCAGGCCTCGCCGTACGCCTCGATGTCGAGTTCGTCGATGAGCCCCTGCGCCAGCCACGGCGGAGCCGTGCCCCACGCCCCCCGGCGCAGCATGCGGTTGGTCATGTGAGCGATGGTGTAGTACCCGATGCCGTGCGCGAACCACTCCTTCTCGCGGTCCGCGATGACCTCGTCGCCCAGGTTGAACAGCTGCACTTCCCAGGTCCGCACGACTTCGGCGGCTCGCTGGCCATTGCTCCAGACCTCGTTGACCGGCTTCCAGTCGGAGAAGCCCAGGTCCTCGCACCGATCGAGCAGGGCGACCAGGCGGTCGAAGCCCTGCTGACCCTGGTCGCGCAGCGACTCGGCGACCACGATCGGGAACCGACGCCCGCTCATCAAGCCGGTGCCGTCGGCCTCGCCGAAGTGCCGGTCCATGAACGGGACCAGTGGCGCGAGGCCGTCGGCCAGCTTGTCGGCGGTCTTCTGGGCCGTGCGCTCCTTGGCCTGCCCGTCGATCTTGTAGAGGTACAGGTCGAAGGGCCCCACGGCGCGATGCTCGAACTGCTCCGCGTCGCCGAGCACCGCGAGGAAGAGCTCGCGGCCGGCGGTCGGGGCGGCTTCGACGCCCTCGGGGTAGACGGCGTCGAGCAACTCCGCCAGCCGCACATCGCGGTTCGGGTCGCCGGGCGCCGCGGCCCGCGCGCTGGGGGCGGTCGCGGTGAGCAGGGCGGCAGTCAGCAATGCCGGTACGAGTGTGGCCGTGAGTCTGCACAGCATGTCGAGGACCTCCTGCTCCTGCGAACCCGCTCTGTCCCTGTCCCTCTTCGACTTCCAGGGGCCACCACCGAAGCGGCACCGCTGTCGATACCGAAGCCGCTGCGCCGGGTGACGCGACCGTGCCACCCGTCCCGGGCCGGCGTGCCCGGCCCCGCTCCCGCGCGCTTGGACGAGCGAGAGCCGTCCCGCCTTTTCGCGTCACCCTCGCGTCACGCGCGACAAGGACTCGCGCGGGGACGCACTTCTGACGACGCCCTTTCGAGCGCGGCGGATCGGCGGAGTCCCTCCCTCGCAGCGGGGACTGTCGTGCATCCGCACGGCCGCGGTCACGGCGGCGTCACGCGCGGGGAAGTTGCGCGAGCACCCAGCGGTACTCGGCCTCCAGCGCATCGAGCAGCTCGACGGTACCCAGGGTCGCGCGCCGATCCGGTGGGATCAGCTCGAAGGAGTAGGTCTCGATCTCGAGGTGCGGCGTGACCTCCGCATCTCCCACCTCGGCCAGCAGCTGCTCGAGCCAGGGTCGCGTGGTGAGCAGCAACCCCTCGTCGTCGAGCTGCTCGGCGAAGATCGGCACGTGGAAGTGGATGCGCCAGGGGCCAACGGCGACGCCCGCGCCCGTCTGCGCGGCTCCGCCGGCGTCCGCGTCCCCGTGCCTCAGGGCGTCCAGCTCGTCCAGGGCCTCGGGCAGGTCGGCGATGCGGCGCAAGCTCCCGTCGGCGCGCTGCTCGATGACCTGGTGGAACCAGCGGTCCTCGGCAAAGGCCCGCAACCGCTCGGCGGCCGCCACCGGGTCAGGCACGACCAGCGCCGACGACAGCTGCACCTTGGCGATCGTGATCCCTGCCGCCCGCAACTGCCCCACCGACACCGCCATGTCCTCGTGCTCGACCGCCTGGTGACACGCGTCGTAGCAGAGCCCGAGGTGGCGACCCGCCCACTCGCCGGCCGGCAGCAGGTGCTCGGTGAAGAAGGTCACGACCTCGTCGGTCGTCTCGAGCAGCGAGAACGGCTCGGGCTCGATGGCCAGCACGATGTGCCGGCCGGTGCGCTCCTCGATGCGCGCGAGACCCTGCGCCGCCGCCAGCCAGCCCGCCGCCACGGCTTCCGGCGTGGGCGGCGACGACCAGCCCTTGTAGCCGCCGGAGTGCGTGCTGATCGACCCGACAGCGTCCTCCGGCAGCAGCGCGGCGAGGGCCTCCGCCGCATCGAGGGTGTGCACCAGACGAGCGCGCTCGGCCCAGGTCGGCCGGAAGACCTCGTCCTTCACGCGGTCGCCGTGGAAGGCCCCGGCCGGGAAGGCGTTGAGCGTGCGCGTCTCCAGGCGCAGCTCGTCGAGCGTCCGCCGCAGGGGTCCGGGGTCACGGGCGACCGCTGCGGCCACGTCCGCCGGAAACCAGAGCCCGACTCCGAACGGCTCGTCCCCCGAAGCCAGCCGCTCCCGAAGAACCGACGCGTGGGTGACCAGCGCGGCCCGCAGCCCGGCCAGGTCGGCGTAGGGGTGGACGTTGGTGCAGTAGCAGAGGTGTTGTCCGGAGCGCAGCCGCATCACCGCCAGCATCGCCGGGCACCGAGCCCGACGCCAGGGCCGCCCAGCTGACACACGGCTCCACTGCCCGTATCATGGGCGCGCGCCGGACGGAGCTGTTGGACGCCGGCGCCCCCGAACCCGGACCCGGTCGACCCCGTCGTCCCGGCCCCTCAGGATGGAGCCCCATGGACGAACGTCTGGTCGATCACATCGAGCGCACCGCCGAGATCTGTCGGGGTCGCCTGTCGATGGCCGCCCGGGGTCGCCGCGTGGAGGCCTCGGCGCGCGAGACCCTGGCCGGTGCCGTCGAGCTTCCGGGCTACTGCTTCGAGCCGCCCGCCGAGGGTTACGGACGGCACCTGCTGTACCGCTGTCCCGAGCAGGGCTTCGTGGTCATCGCCCTGACCTGGCCGGGCGGCATCGGGACGCCGATCCACGACCACGGCACCTGGGGCGTGGTCGCGGTGCACACCGGGCGCGTCGAGACCGTCGACTACCTGCGCCAGGACGACGGCACCAACGAGTGCCATGCCAACCTGCTCGAGTTGCGGCACCGCGAGTTCGCCCCCGGGCAGGTCGTGGCGAGCATGCCACCGCACGACGACGTGCATCTGATCCGCAACGCGGTCCCGGACGCGGTGTCCGTCACGATCCACACCTACGGCGCGGACCTGAAGGCGTGCCGGGTGTTCAACGTCGAGACCGGCCGGGTCGACGTGAAGCAGCTGCGCTACCACACCGAGTACGCCCGGGCCTGAGCGGCAGGGTGCGGCCTGACCGCGTGCCGAGCACCGCGCCGCGCGCGGACGCGCCGTGGGGCGACGCGGCTCAGCCGAGCGTGCTGATGAAGGCGTCGGCCTCGGCGATGGCGGCTTCCATGTCGGCCACGAGGCTGGCGATGTCGCTCTCGAGTTCCACGACCCGGCCCTCGAGCGACGCGATCGCCGCCGCGTTCAGGTTGTGCTTGAGGTAGAGCACCTGGTTGCGGAAGGCGTCGAGCACCGGGTCCATGGCGTCGGCGGCCTTGCGCATGGAACTCAGCAGGTCGTCGTAGGAGCGCTCGGTCTGCTTGAGCATGCGCTCGCTGTCGGCGCGCAAGGACGCGTCGGTGAACTGGTTCAGCTCGCTGCGCCACTCGTCGAAGAGCGCATCGGCCGTGTCCTGGATGTCGCCGATCTGGCTGTCCACCGCGGCGGCGCGGTCCTCGCAGGACTCGAGCTCGTCGGCCAGCCGGTTGTAGACCGACTCGAGTTCGCCGCCGTCGAAGTCGGCCACGGCCTTGAAGGCCTCGAGCGCCGACTGGAACTGTTCCTTGGCCTGCTCCTGCTCGTCCCGTCCGTCGATGACCTCGTCCACGAGCAGCTCGCGCTTCTCGTAGCCGAGCGACTCCATGGTGGACATGTAGAGCGAGTGGCACGCCCCGAGCAGGAGCATCGCCCCCAGCAGCGCGAAGGGGAGCGGGCGGGCGTGGAGGCGGCGGGCCGAGGCCGAGGGCGAGGTCGAGGTCGAGGTCGAGGTCGAGCAGCGGGTCATGGCGGAGTCCGGCGAAGTGTCGCGAGGGAAGCAGGCGTGCGGGCACGGTGCGCCACGGGGCGGCGGCCCGGCCGCGAAGACGGGCCCACCCATGATGCGCATGCGGGGGCACGACGGCCAGAGGGCGAGGCCCCGCTCGGGAGGCGCGCCTGCGGCCGCGGTCAGCCCCCCTTCTTGAAGAAGCCCGCGATGAACAACAGCACCACGGCCCCCGCCACACCGGTGATCAGGTGACCGAGGACGCCGTCGGCCACCGAGATCCCGGCGACGCCGAACAGCCAGTTGCCGGCGATGCCACCGAGGATCCCGACGATGATGTTCCCGAGGAGGCCGAAACCCCCACCGCGCATGAGCTTGCCGGCGATGAGTCCGGCGAGGGCACCGATTGCGAGCGACCAGACGAGCTCCATGGCTCTGCCTCCAGGGGTTCTCCGTGACTGGCGCCATCATCCCGATCGAGACGGGCGACGCGGCATGCGATCCCGAGAGGGCCGCCGATCGGGGCCTGCGCGTCCGTTCCCGGCGCCACGCAGCCACGGCCGTCGATGCGTCCCCGTCAGGGGGCGTCCCGTCGACTACATCTCGACCCAGATGCTCTTGGTCTCCAGGTAGTTGTCCAGCGCGTGGTGGCCCATCTCGCGACCGTAGCCGCTCTGCTTGAAGCCACCGAAGGGCGACGCCGCGTCGAACATGTTGTAGCAGTTGATCCAGACCGTCCCGGCGCGGATCAGCTCCGCCAGACGGTGCGCCTTGCCGATGTCCTTGGTCCAGATGCCGGCGGCCAGACCGTAGATGGAATCGTTGGCCTCGCGCGCGAGCTCCTCGACGTCTTCGAAGGGCATGGGGCACACGACCGGGCCGAAGATCTCCTCCTGCACCACCTTGTGGTCGTGCTTCACGTCGGTGAAGACCGTCGGACGCACGAAGTGGCCGCCCTCCAGGTCACCGCCGGGGAGCTCGCTGCCGAACTGGGCCTTGCCGCCCTGGGCCTGGCCCGCGTCGACATAGCCGGACACGCGCGCCTTCTGCTCGGCCGAGACCAGCGGACCCATCTGCGTCTCGGTGGCCATGCCGGGGCCGAGGCGGATGTTCCTGGTCATGTCCGCCACGCGCTCGACCACCTCGTCGTAGGCCTTGCCCTGCACGTACAGGCGCGACCCCGCGCAGCAGCACTGGCCGTGGTTGAAGAAGATCGCGTTGAAGGCGCCTGCGGCGGCGGTCTCGAGGTCGCTGTCGGCGAAGACGATGTTGGGGCTCTTGCCGCCCAGCTCGATGGTCACGCGCTTGAGGTTGCCCGCACTGGCCTTGACGATCTCGTGCCCGACCTCGGTGCTGCCGGTGAAGGCCACCTTGTCGACGTCGGGGTGGTTGGCCAGGGCCGCGCCGGGCTCGCCGTAGCCGGTGATCACGTTGACCACGCCCTCGGGGAAGCCGGCCTCGACGAAGACCTCCGCCAGGCGCAACGCGGTGAGCGGCGTCTGCTCGGCGGGCTTGAGGATCACGGTGCAGCCGCTGCACAGCGCCGCGCCGAGCTTCCACGCGGCCATCAGCAGCGGGAAGTTCCAGGGGA
Source organism: Planctomycetota bacterium (assembly GCA_029259725.1). Lineage (GTDB taxonomy): Bacteria > Planctomycetota > B15-G4 > B15-G4 > B15-G4 > JAJDER01. Next base: position 25,922 of record JAJDER010000193.1, read on the forward strand.
TGATCTGCCCGACCACGCCCACCGGTTCGCGCACGGTGTAGTTGAGGTAGCGCGCGCCCGAGTACGGCGGCGCGACGGGGATGGTCTCGCCCTCGAGCTTGTCGGCCCAACCGGCGTAGTAGCGGAAGTGCTCGGCGGTCAGCGCGACGTCGGCGGCCTTGGCCACGCCCACGGGCTTGCCGTTGTCGAGACTCTCCAGCTGCGCGAACTCGTCGGCGTAGGTCTCGACCAGCTCGGCCACCTTGTAGAGCAGCTTGCCGCGCTCGCGACCGGACATCGTGCGCCACGGGCCGTGGTCGAAGGCAGCGCGTGCGGCCTTCACGGCGCGGTCCACGTCTTGCGCGTTGCCCTTGGCGACGTCACAGAGCTTGGTGCCGTCAGACGGGTTCTCGACCTCGAAGGTCTCGCCGCTCGATGACGGGACCCAGTCGCCGTTGATCAGCAGCTTGTGCGTGCGCGCGAGGAACGCCTTGACCGGCGCGATCGTCTTGACGGTCGTGTAGGGGATGTCGGTGGTGCTCATCGTTCCCTCCGGGATGTGTCGTGTGGCGCTGCCGGGCCCGTCGCTCCGATGATGACAAGGCTGACGGATCGGCCGGTGTTGCGCCCGTGCGGGGCGAACGCGCGATTCTAACTCCGAAGGCGCGGCGACCGCGAGTGGGAGACGCGCCGATCTTCATGGCGGAAGGGCTCTTGGGAAAGGGGTCCGCGGCGCCGACCGCCATGGGCCCGAGGAGAAGGGAACATGGGTTCGATCTCACATCGGACGCTGGTGGAGTGTGTCTTGTCGGCCTTGCTCGTCGCGTCGTCGCTCGGAGTCGGTGCGCCTGCCGTGGCGGCCCAGGGCCAGTTGCCGTACGACGCCGGGCAATGGGCCGGGCCCTATCCCGTCGACGTGACCCAGGGCGTGGCGCAGAGCTGGCCGACGACGGAGGAGATCGTCCACCTGGCACTGCTGCCGCCTCCCGATCAGGGCGATCCCTTCACGCGCGTGATGCTGTCCCGATGCCCGCGCGCAACGGCAGCACCGGCTGTCCCGACAACGTCGACACGGATCCGAACTCGCCTTGGGACGTGCCCGCGCATTCGGTGGAGATCTACTCGCCCCCCTACGCCGAGGGTCAGCCGATCGTGCTCGACTTCGGCGTGGCGCGGGTGACGGAGAGCGACACCGTGGTCACCACGCTGCGCAGGAGCGGAGCACCGGGGGGTAACGAGAATCCGGGGATCTCGGAAGAGAGGTCGCCCGCCCTCGCTCCCCATGGGCGAGCTCGAGGGGACGGGGCCTGGCTCGCCGCCGGTCAGTGGCCCACAGGGCGGACGGACACGTCGACGGACCCCTTGATACCCAGGTCGTTGTCCACGGCGGCCACGGCGGCACCGGCGAACAGGATCAGGGCGAGCATCAGCAGCAACAGTCGGGTCTTCATCGGTCAACTCCCCAGGACGGCGGCCAGCAGGCGCTCGTCGGTCAGCATGTGGTCGAGAGGCCCGAGCGGCCGCGTGCGTGCGATCTGTTCGAGCATGTCGCGCGGCCAGGTCGCGGCCGCGGCGGTGAGGGTGTCGACGACCTCGTCCCCCAGCGGGTGACCGCGCAGCAGCCGCGCGAGGCTGGAGGCGAGGCCCACGGCGAAGCGCGCCTCCTCCAGGATCGTGTCGAGTTCCTCGCGGCTCGCGTGGGCCAGGTCGAGGACATCGCCGAGAGCCTCCAGCATCGCCTCGGTGTCCGTCGCGTTCGCGCAGGCGGTGGCGGGACCGTGCAACCGGATGGCGACACCCGCGCACAGCAACCGCGCCATGGCCGCCCGGCAGGCGAGCGCGCGCTCGACCCCGGCCACGTGCGGCTCCGGGCAACGCGCCGACCGCGGGAGGCGCGCGACGAGATCGGCGCGGTGCTGGGCGCGGAGCAGGTCCTGCTCGTCGGCCTCGATGGAGCCGCCGGCCAGCAGCGCCTCCATGATCCGGTTCGGGCACTCGATGTAGAAGAAGAGCGTCGCCAGGCGGATGCGGTCCTCCTGCTCGGAGTCGGTCCGGGCCAGGCCGAAGAACAGGCCGTCGCGGCGCAGCGCGCGCCCGGCCCCGCGCTCGTCGATGAGTTCGCGCGCCGAGGCCAGCACGAACTCGGGCAGCAGCTCCAAGGCCGCATCGTCGTCGGTCGCCCGCGCCGCGGTGTCCTCCCGCGCCGACCTCGCGTGCAGCTTGCCGCGCTCCTGGGCGCGCTTGACCGCGAGCAGGGCCTGCATGAAGGGCGACTCCCAGCCGCCGCGCGGCACCCAGCGCAGGTCCGGGTTGAGGAAGTTCGAGACGTACTTCTTGAGCGTGCCCCGGGTGTACGGCGCCACCTTGTTGTCCCGCTGCCAGGTCAGCATGGTCTCGGCCAGCCAGGCCTGGTGGCGCTCGAGGATCTCCAACCACTCGATCACGTCGTTGCGCAGGTCGTCGAAGCTCATCGGCCGCTCCTTCCGTGGCGTCGATCCTAGGTGTGCCCGCCGCGAGACGTCGGTACCGGTCCGGTACCACTCCGGTTCCCGCGGCCCGAACCTCCCCGATCCGTGACCGTCCTCTGGTACCGGATACGCCGTGGCGGCACCGCGGCAACCGGAGTCCCCTGGATGTCGTGCCCCGCGCTCACATCGTCACGCTCGCCTCCGACCGTCTGGTCGCCACCCGCATCGTGGCCACCGACCTGGATCACACTCGGCGCAGCATCCAGGGGCGACTCGACCGGAAGACCGTCCGGCAGCAGGTGCGCATCGAGGCCTTCCTGGACGAGACGCCTCTCGAGGACGCGGTCGCCTCCCTGGCGTTCCGCGCCCTGACCCTGGCGCGGCGCTTCGAACCCACCGAAGCCGACGCCGACGCCTTCGCCTGGGAGTACGACGCCGGACGCCGGGCGCGGCCCCTCGCCGTGCACCTGCTCGGGCGCCTGGTCCGCCGCGGTCGCTGGTCGGTCGAGGAACTGATCGACACGGTCCTGCCCTACGTCGAGACCTGGCCCCAGCGGCGGCGTGCCGCCGCGCGGCTGGACCCGTTCCGACGGTGGCGCCGACTCGTCGCCGCGACCGTCGCAACACCGGCGAGCATCGGGATCGTGTCGACGCCGGTGGCGAGGACGCTCCGGGCCGTCCACCGCGGGCTCGAGGGATTCGACGAGCCCGGACGCGTCTCGGTACCCAACCGGCGACGCTGCCGATCCGCACGCGAGGCCCTCGATTGGCTGCTCCGGCTGCGCGCCGCCGAGCACGCCACCCGCGGCGCACCTGGCTGCCTGGCGCACGTTGGCGGCGGGGAGCAGGTGCCGGCCGTCCCGGCGCGCATCCGCGCCGGCTTCAACCGGGGCCGGGGCGACCCGCGCGCGCCGACACCGCGCGCCCGACGAGTGTTCGCGGAACTCGACCGCCTGCTCGACGACGCCGGGCTCCGCGCGCGGCCCCTCCTCGAACGCGACGCCCGGACTCAGTCCTCGCCGGGGTTGCGCGCAGCGTTCAGGCTGTCGTCGTCGTAGTACGACACCCCATGGGCCTCGCCGGCTCGCAACTTCGCGATCCAGGTGATCTGCCCGGTGTGCCAGGAGAAGTGCTCGACGATGTGGTAGACCGCCTCGAGGCCCGTGGTGTGGAAGCCCTGGATCTCGAAGGGGCCGAGCAGGGTCGCGGTGTCGAGGCGTTCGAGCACCGACGCGACCTCCTCGACGGTGGCGCCCAGCGCCGCGAGCAGTTGCTCCCCGCTGCTGCCGTCGCGTGCGGCGAACTCACCGTCCCGCTCGCGCTGATCGGGCGCGCCGGCGAGCCCCGAGAGGACCCACTGGCGGATGTTGCCCTCCAGGTGCAGCAGCAGGTTGCCCGCCGAGGTCGTGTCGCCGTGCGGACGCCACCAGAGGTCCTCCGACGACAGCGTGGCCACTGCCACACGCAGCCGCGGCATGTAGACCTCGCGCAGGTACTTCGCCGACTCGTGCCCGAAGGCCGCCGTCACCTGGTCGTTGCCGGTCATCGTTCCCGCTCCGTCGCTCGCCCGCCTGTCGCCCACCCGACTGTCGCCCGCCCTGCTGTCGCCCACCCGCCTGTCGCCCGCCCTACTCGGAGAGCTTCTGCTTCGACTTCGGCGGCTTGATCGTGAGCTTGCCGGTGATCGTGCCGTCCGCGCCCCCGTTGCCGTCGTCGGTGCCCAGCGTCAGCAGGTACTCGCCGAACAGCGCCAGCGGCATCTTCTTGAACTTCACCGACTTCTGGTTGGCCGCCACCGTGACGGTCTCCACGATCTCCGTCGCCGCGACGATGTCGAGCCGTTCGGGATCGAGCAGCGCCTCCACGATCGGGAACACTCCGTCCTTGCTCTTGAGCGATCCACTCACCGTCGAGTTCGGTTTGGCCACCAGGGCGATCTCGAGCGGCGCCGCCGCCGTCACCGCCGTGGGCTCCTGCTTGCTGAAGATGAGCTTGGTCAGTGCCTTGGGCAGCTTCTCCTTGAAGCTCAGCTTGTAGGCGCCCACCGAACCGTCGAGGCTGGTGATCTCGATCGCGATGCGACTGGCGACCGGATCCGCCGGCAGCAGCAACTTGTTGAGCCGCACGCTCTTGGCGGAGACCTTGGCCACCAGCGGGTCGAACTCGGCGTCCGCGTCGTCCGAGGAGCTGATCACCGAGCCGTCCTCGGCGCGCACGATCACCTTCGCGTTGAGCGCACTCTGCTTGCCTCGCTTCACGGTCACCGTGAGCTCGGTGCCGCCGATCGCGTCGAGGAACACCGCGTCCTTGTCCGCGCCGCTGCTGATCACGCCGCTGAACTTGTCCTTGCCGCCCACGGTCGGCGCCGCGGTCACGGCCCCGTCAAGCAGCCCCTGGGCACCGAGCGGGTTGGTGATCAGCAGGTTGAAGCTGCCCGGGTCCAGGGGCGGCAGGGTCAAGGTGAGCTGGGTGGCGTCGTCGAAGATCACCGAGGGAGCGGCCACGCCGCCGCTCCCGTCGATCATGCTCGCTCCGAGCTTGGCCAGGGGCGTGGCCAGGAACCCGGCGCCGGTCACGGTCACGACGTCACCGCCCGCGGTCGAGACGATGTCGGGCGTGACGGTCACGGGCATCGGGTCGGACTCGTCCACGACGGTCAATCCGAAGGCGATCGAGTCACCGAAGCCCGGCTCGTTGGCCAGCGTGATGTCGTAGCCGCCAGGGACGAGGGCCGGCACGGTGGCATCCACGCGCGTCGCATCGATGAAGCTGACCGACGCCGCCGGCGTGGCGCCGAAGCTGACCGTCGCCCCTTCCAGGAAGCTGTTCCCGTTGATGCGCACCACGGCCCCGCCGTCGGCGCTGACCGTGGCCGGGAAGGCCGAGTCCACCACCGGGGCGAGCCCGAAGGTGAAGCCGCCCGCAAGCGTGAAGCGCTCGCCGCCGTCGTTGATGATCCCGATGTCGACGCCACCGGGTGGCATGCCCGGGGTCAGGACGAAGAGCAGGTCAGGGCCCCCGTCGGGGTCCCCGCCCGCACCACCATCGGCGCCACCATCGGTGCCACCATCGGCGCCCGGGTCGGGCACCAGCGCGACGATCGTCTCGTCGAAGAGCACCACCGGATCGTCACCGAAGCCCTGCCCCGAGAGCGTCACGACGGTGCCGCCGCCGAAGGGCCCCACGGGTGGCTGGACCGAGGCGATCGACGGCACCACGGGGATCACCTCGATCAATCCGGTCACGGTGTCGGTGCCGGTCGCTCCCGTGACCAACAGGTCGAACGTGCCCAGCGGGGCGTTGGCCGAGGCCGTGACCGAGATGTTGTTCCCTCCGCCCGTGGCCGACACCGCCGTGCCCCCGCTCGGCACGGAGACCGAGGTCGCGCTCAGTCCCTGCCCGAGGATCGTGGCTCCCTTCACCTGCCCACGACGCACGATGATCGGCGTCCCCGGCGAGGTGACCTTGATGGGCGGGTTGGGCTTGGTCGTCACGAGCAGGGCGGCGACGTTGGTGGCCCCGCCGAGCGAGACCTCGGCGGCGATCGAGCCCGTCTCGAAGTCGGTCTCCGCGAACCCGCCGGCCAGCGCCAGGTTCCCGGGCTGGATCGCTCCGTCGATCGGGCCGGCGACCACGGTGTAGTCCCCGTCCTCGAGGCCGGTCAGCACGTAGTTGCCGGCGTCATCGGTGATGTCCTGGGCCAGCACGCGGCCGTTGCCGGAGCGCGCCCAGACGTTGGCACCGCGCACCGCCGCACCACCCGAGGCGCGCTGGACCTGCCCCTGGAGCGAACCCGTGCCGGCATCCTCCGCGCCCGGGTAGATCAGGCGCAGCCCGGCCTTGTCGTCGGAGGAGAGGGAGCGCTGGTTCAGCTGCGTCGTGATCGAGAAGGGCGACATCGTCGCGCCCATCACGGTCGAGTGGTTGAAGCCGACGAAGTGCCCGATCTCGTGGGTGCCGACGCTCGCGATGTCGTACGTGCCGTTCGAGCCGTCGGTGGACCAGTTGAAACCGCCGTTGAAGAGGATGTCGGCGTCGATGATCCCGCCGGTGATCGTGTTGAAGCTCACGAAGGTCAACGCCAGCGTCTGGCTGCCGCCCGGGAACTCGCCGGTGGAGTTGTTCTCGTCGAACAGCACCAGGTGGATGTTGGTGGACTCCCAGTCGGTGCGCGCCTGCTGGGTCGGGCTGGTGTTCTCGGCGAAGGAGACCGTCGCGTCCTCGACCCGCTCCCACTCGTGGAAGCCGAGGCGCAGGGCCAGGTCGTCGCTGGCGTCGGGGACGTCGGCGCTGCCCTGGTCGTTGAGCACGAAGCTGATGTCCTGCCCGCCACCGGACCAGCGGAGCGGCGTGCCGCCCGAGGTCTCGAAACTCGTGTGCGCGAGCAGGCCGGTGCCCGTCAGGGCAGCCACGGCGAGCAGCACGGCGGACGCTCGGGTGCGCGTCATCGCGCCTGCTCCGCCAGCACCTGTTGGAGGCGCTCGATCAGCACGGCGTGGTCCACGCTCTCCGGAACCGGAGTGGGCACGGCCTGGCCCGCGCGATCGAAGACGGCCACGTCGCCGAAGGAGCGCTCGACGGTCTTGGCGCCGGTGATCGGATCACGCTGCACGCGCCAGACGCCCTGCCCCAGGCCGACGGGCAGGGCGATGCCACGCTCGGTCTCCTCGGTCACGAAGAGCAGCACGTCCTCGCCGGTCGCGAAGCGCGGCATGCCGGCCACGCCGGTGCCCAGGTCGCCGAGCTCCCCGCCGGGAAGGGCGAACTCGAAGGTCTGCCCCCCGCCCACACCCTTGAACCCGGCCTCGGCCACGACCGTGACCCGGGTCACGATCATCCCGCGTCCGTCGAGCCCGGGCTGCACGGCCACGACGCGGCCCTCGAGGATCGCGGCGGCGTGGGCGACCAACTCCTCGAAGTCGAGCCGCACGACCGAGGTCCCCGCCGCGAGGGCGGCCAGGAGGATCACGCCCAGCGGGGCGAGGAGCAGGGGCACGCGTCTCATGGGGATCTCCTCTGGCGGCCGGCCCGCGGGGCTCGGGCGGACGCCGACAGGCCGGCGGGGAAGGCCGGGTGGCGTATCGACGGGGCGATTATGCCGCCGTGACATCGAGGACGTGCACCTTCCAGCAGGCGAAACCAGTAGGATAGGGCGAGCTGGATCAGCGCCGCTGGACGCGGGGACCACGAGATGTCCACCACGCCGGCGGCCGCCCGGAGCCCATGAGCGACAATCAGGACCAGGGCCCGAGCCGCCCCCCGCGCCGTCGACGACGTCGCTCCGGGGGCGCGCAGGGCCAAAACGAAACGCAGGAGCCGCGCGACGCGCGACATGAGCAGACCGTCGGCCCGACCGACGGCGTCCCTGGTGACGCCCCCTCCGCGCGCAGTCGGTCCCCCGCCGGGGATGGAGGCGCTTCCGGACCGCGCCGCCGCCGTGGAGGGCGCGGAGGCTCGCGCCGCCGTGGCAGCGACAGCAGTAGCGGCAGCGACAACCCCAGCACCGGCGCCGGCGCCCCCGAGGACCCGTCGCCCGCGGAGCGCGAGGACGACGGCCACGGCGACGTGAGTCGCGACGCGACCCTCGACGCGGACACCGCCGAGCTGACACCCGCGGAAGCCACCCGCGCGGCGGAGGCCAAGCACCACGCCGGCCACGACGGCGGCGGGCGTGACGGCACGGCCGTCCCCGTCGAGGAGTGCGCCTTCCGCCACTTCGACCTGAAGCCCGAGCTGCTCCAGGGCATCGCTCGCGCCGGCTACCGCGATCCGTCCCCGATCCAGGCCCAGGCCATCCCGATCGCGCTGGAGGGCAAGGACGTCATCGGCCAGGCGCGCACCGGCACCGGCAAGACCGCCGCGTTCATGGTCCCGGCGTTGCAGGCCATGACCGACCGACCGGGCGCCCGGATCTGCGTCGTCGTCCCCACTCGTGAGCTGGCCATGCAGGTCGCTCGGGAGGGCGCGCGGCTCGGCCACAAGATGCACGTCAAGGTGGCCGCCATCTACGGCGGCGCACCGATGCAGAAGCAGCTCGACCAGCTCAAGAAGGGCGCGAACATCCTGGTCTGCACTCCGGGCCGGCTGCTCGACCACATGCGCCGGCGCACGATCGACCTGGGTGACCTCGACGTCGTGATCCTGGACGAGGCGGACCGCATGTTCGACCTCGGCTTCCGCGACGACATCGCCAAGATCATGAAGGCGGCCGGCAAGCGCAAGCAGACGCTGCTGTTCTCGGCCACGCTCTCGCAGGAAGTGATGGACCTGTCCGCGCAGTACATGCGGGACCCGGTGCGGGTGACGGTCCACAGCGAGCGCATGACGGTGGACGAGGTGGAGCAGTTCTTCTACGCCGTCGCGCCGAACCGCAAGCGCACGCTGCTGCTCGAGATCCTCAAGCGCGAGAAGCCCGAGCGCGCGATCATCTTCACGCGCACCAAGATCGGCGCCGACAAGCTGGCCGAGGCGCTGCGCGGCCGCAGGATCGAGGCGAACGAGATCCACTCCGACCTGCAGCAGCGCAAGCGCGAGAAGATCCTGCAGGGCTTCCGCGACGGGGACTTCCCGTTCCTGATCGCGACGGACGTCGCCGCGCGCGGGCTCGACATCCCGGACGTGAGCCACGTCTTCAACTACGACGTGCCGCAGAACCCGGAAGACTACGTGCACCGCATCGGGCGCACGGCGCGCATGGGCCGTCGCGGTTGGGCGGCCTCCTTCGTGTGCCAGGACGACGGCGAGTTCCTCACCTCGATCGAGAAGCTCATCAACCAGGAGATCTCGTACGCGCACATCGATGGCTTCGACGCCGGCATCGAGGAGATCAAGCAGGCGCCGGACAAGGCCGACCTCGGCAAGTCCATGGCCAAGCAGTACAAGCGGTCGATCCTGGGCTACCGCCGCACGCGCAACCGCTGAGGGTGAGCCGTGGTCGCGGACGAGACGCGCCCGGCCCGTGATCCCGGTGAGCGGGGTCCCGGCGAGCACGACGCCGACCGCGCGGCGCTGGTCGGCACGCGGGTGCAGGGCGTGGTCACCTCGGTGAGCAGCCGCTCGGTGCGCGTGCACACGACCGAGCATGGCAGT
>JAJDER010000194.1 GCA_029259725.1 Planctomycetota bacterium
CCGTCGAGGCGGGCGCGGCGCCAGAGATCGACCAGGGGCCCGACGGTGGGATCGAACGCGCCGTCGCTGAGGTGCCACCAGGTGTCGCACAGCAGCAGCAGGTTGAAGAGCGTCTCGGAGACCTCGACCGGTCCGTGGTCCGAGCGCGCGGCGAGCAGGGTCACCTCGCTGTCGACGCGATAGTCCGAGAGGACCTGTTCGATCTCCTCGAGCCGGTCGAAGACCTCCGCCGCCGCCCGGCGCGCGGCCTCGCCGTCCTCGCCGCACAGGACCAGCCGCGCCTCGACGCCCATGACCAGCTGCCTATACTCGTGGCGACCCGGGACGCGATCGGTGGCAACCGCCGACGAGGCGACGACGGCGAGGCACCCCAGAGCGAGGACCAGCAGCGTGTCGAGACGGCGGGCAGGCATGGCGGGCGGGATCCGTCGGCGGGGGGCGGGGCAGGTGGCGGGAGTCGGGCTGCTGATGGTCCTGGCCCTGTCGCTGGGCGCGGCGTCGGCCCGTGCACAGGGCGAGCCGGCAGCCACCGGTCCTGGCGACGCAGCCGACACGACCGAGACCAGGGCCTGGAGCCAGACCATACCGGGGTCGGTCGCGGTCATCGACATGCGGGCCGTCCCGGGCGGAACGGTGCGCGTGCCGGGCTCGCCTCGGGACGTGTCCGGCGCCGGCTCCGGCTCCGGCGAGGAGGCGACCATGAACGGCCAGGCGACCGTGGAGGTCGCGCCCTTCTGGATCTCCGCCATCGAGATCCCCTGGGAGGCCTTCGACCCGTTCGTGTTCGAGAAGGACCGTGAGGAACTCCAGGTCGGCGAGGCCGTGGACGCCGTCGCGCGACCGAGCCACCCCTACGTGCTCGCCGATCGTGGCTTCGGGCACGACGGCTACCCGGCCATCTCGATCAGCGCCGACTCCGCCGCGGCCTGGGCCGACTGGCTCTCGGCCCACACCGGCCTGCGCTGGCGCCTGCCGACCGAAGCCGAGTGGCTCCTGATCTGCCGCGACGGCGGCTACCCCCAGCCGGCCGCCGACGGGGACGTGTCCCTGGCCGACTTCGCCTGGTACCGCGACAACGCGAACTGGAAGACCCACCCGTGCGGCGAGAAGCGCGCCGATCGCTTCGGCATCCACGACCTGTTCGGCAACGCCGGGGAGTGGGCGCTGACCGCCGACGGTGCGGCGCTGATGCTGGGCGGCAGCTACCTCGATCGGATCGACGCGATCGGGTGCGCGTCGCGTGAGGAGCAGACCGCGGCGTGGAACGCATCCGACCCGCAGATCCCGAAGAGTCCGTGGTGGCTGGCCGACGGGCCCTTCGCGGGATTCCGAGTCGTGTGCGAGGAGCGGCCGGCGCGCTGACGCCGATCCGCTAGGGCGTGATCGACTCCAGTCCGTTCGTGGCGGCGAAGCCGGCCGGCCCCACCGGGTCCACGATCCAGACCTGGTAGAAGAAGGAGAGCGCGGACGGGAACCCGGTCGGCCAGGTGCCGGCGAGTACGACGTCACCCGAGCCGTCGGTGGCGAGTCCGTCGATGAGCACGTCCGGCGCCGGCACGAGCACGCCGCCCTTGAACGGTGCGTGGATCGGCGTCGCGCCGAGGAACAGGCCCGCCGCCGCGTTGGCGCGAGCGTTGGAGACCGTGAGCGTGATCGGGTCGCCGCCGAGCAGCGTGCCGCTGCCCGCGAGGACCGGTGTGCCGTGGGTACCGGGCAGGCCGTTGCCCAGGTCCACGAAGGTGCCCTGGCACTCGTCGGGCACGTCGTTGCCGTCGACGTCGGCGCTGGTCCCCGCGGCGATGTCGCACGCGTCGGGGATCAGGTTGCCGTTGCAGTCGGCGGCGCTGCCCGCGGCGATGTCGGCCACGTCGGAGGATCCGCTGCCGTCGCAGTCGGGGAACAGGCGCAGGTAGTACGCGTCCTGCTCGCCGTTGAACGTCGCCGCGTAGGCCACGTCGGCCCCCTCGGCGTCGGAGAGGATCTGGTAGTAGTCACCGATCTTGGCCTGGTCGGGCCAGCCGAGGTGACTGTCGAAGACCGGGCTCACCGCGACGTTCGGCGCCCAGGTCAGCCCGCCGTCATGGCTGTAGCTGTAGAAGAGCTCGGACAGGTTGTCGGCGCCGGTGTTGCGCGTGTCGTTCCAGATCGCGTCGATGCGACCGTCGGGCGAGGTGTCCATGGTCCCGAACCACTGCCAGTTGTTGTTGGCCGGCCCATCGTCGTTGACGCGGATCGGCGCCGACCAGGTCGCGCCCCCGTCCACGCTGCGCGCGAAGTGCAGCTCCGTCGGCCCGCTGAAGAAGGCGCCGGACGGATCGACCGTGGCGAGCAGGTAGACCTCACCGTTGACCGGGTTGGTGTCGACCACGCTCTGGCCCATGAGCCCCGAGGGGTTGGGCGCGAGACTGATGCCCATGCCGCCGCCCATGGGCACGACGACGCCGGTGAAGGTCGGCGTCGAGCCGGCGTCCTGCGCGTTGCTCGAGCGCGCGACGACGTAGGTGTCGAGGTCCTGGAAGAAGGTGCCCTCGACCCCGCTGCAGAAGACCGTGCCGTCCTCGCCCACCGCCATGGTGCCGAACAGCGGCTTCGTGTCGATCTCCACGGGCGCCTGGAAGGAGGCGCCGGCGTTGATCGAGCGCGTGAAGGTGTCGCCGTTGCAGCAGTCGAAGAAGGGCTGCCAGGTGCCGTAGACGTGGCCGTCGCCCGGGCCGCCGCTGTTGTCGACCGCGATCCAGTTCTTGTCGCCGCCGAACTCGTCGACGGGCGCGGCCCAGGTCACGCCGCCGTCGGAGCTGGCCCACACGTCCACCAGGATGCCCCCGCCGTTGTCGTACAGGCTCTGGTAGTAGATCGTGCCGTCGTTCGCGGCGGCCAGCACCGGGTCGCTGCGGAAGACGCCGTTCTCGAGCACGCCGGGGAAGGTCCAGCTGCCGCCGTGGTCGAAGCTGTAGGCCCAGCCCGCCTGGCGGAAGTTGCTGGTGATCGAGTCGAACTGTCGCCAGCCCACGACGAGGTTGTCGGGATCGGTCGGGTTGCGCGCGATCGAGGTCTCGTTGGCGGCATCGCCGACGATGTTGTCGCCGTTGCCGTCGACGTTGATCTGCACGCTGCGGTACGGACCGACGGACGCGGCGAAGGCCGGCGAGCGCGGCAGCTGCGGGTCGGCGGTGACCAGGCCGCTGGGCGGATCGTCGGGGCGCTCGGGCGGCAGCGCGCGCTGGGCGGCGGTGGGCATCGCCAGCAGGGCGAGGGCGAGAACGCTCAACGGGCGGGCGAGCAGCAGCTTGGCGAGCAGCAGGCGGACGGTCGGACGGCGCATCGATTCCCTTTCGAGCAGGGGTTCCCCAGCGGCGCAGCGTACAGGCATCCGCTGCTCTCGTGGGCGCCGATGGGGTCGTCGACCCACGCGGAGGGCCCCTCCAACGGCGCGCAAGGCGACGGCCACCTCGCCGACGTCAACGCGGTGGTCGGGAGCGGGCGACCCCGATAGACTCGGCACTCCCCGTCGCGCGTCCCCCCGGACCTCGATGCCCCGCTGCGGCCCCCGGAGCTGTTGAGCCATGACTCGCCCCGCCTCGCCCCTGACGCGCCGCCGTTTCCTGGCCGGCACGGCCGCCGCCGCCGCGACGCCGCTGATCCTGACGCCGACCACTCTCGCCGCCTCGCGCCGCACGATCCGCAAGGACGACCCCGACGTGCTCCGCGTGGGCCTCGTGGGCTGCGGTGGGCGCGGCACCGGCGCCGCACTCCAGGCGCTGTCGGCCGAGGACGGCACCGTGGTCCTGGTCGCCATGGGCGACGCGTTCGCGGACCGCCTCGACTCCAGCCACGCCAACCTGCTCAACGCGCTGGGGCAGGAACGCGCCGGCCGCGTGCAGGTCGACGCGGAGCATCGCTTCGTCGGGTTCGACGCGTTCAAGCAGGTCATGGACAGCGACATCGACGTGGTGCTGCTGGCCACGCCGCCCCACTTCCGCCCCGAGCACCTGCGCTACGCCGTCGAGCACGACCTGCACGTGTTCACCGAGAAGCCCATGGCCGTCGACGGCCCGGGCGTGCGCCACGTCCACGAGACCTGCGAGCTGGCGAGCGCCAAGGGCCTGGCTCTGGTCTCGGGCTTCTGCTGGCGCAGCAACGTGCGCCACCGCGCCTTCTACGAGCGCATCCACGACGGCGCCATCGGCGACCTGCGCGCGGTGTACTCCACCTACAACGCCACGCCGCTGGGCACCAACCCGCGCCAGGACGGCTGGACCGACATGGAGTGGCAGCTGCGCAACTGGCAGCACTTCGACTGGCTCAGCGGCGATCACCTGGTCGAGCAGGCGGTGCACTCGATCGACAAGCAGGGCTGGACGTTCAAGGACACCCCGCCGCTGCAGTGCACGGCCATCGGCGGTCGCCAGGCCCGTGAGGGCGCGGAGCGCGGCAACATCTATGACCACTTCAGCGTGACGTACGACTACCCGGAGGGCGTCAAGGCCTTCCACATGTGCCGGCAGATGGCCAACTGCTCCAACGAGAACAGCGACTACATCTACGGCGCGAAGGGCACCGCGGAGATCAACGGCTGGGCCAACCAGCACATCATCACGGGCCCCGACGCGTGGCGCTACGAAGGCCCGGGCAACGACATGTACCAGGCCGAGCACGACGAGCTGTTCGCGTCGATCCGCGCCGGCAGCCCGCGCGATGACGGGACCTGGATGCTGCGCTCCACGATGCTCGCGATCATGGGGCGGATGGCCGCGTACACGGGCCAGACGATCACCTGGGACCAGGCCTGGAACAGCGCCGAGCGCCTCGGCCCCGAGACCTATCGCTGGGACGGCGAGCTGAGCTTCGCGCCGGTGCCGATCCCCGGCCGCACGAAGTTCGCCTGATGGAACGCCGCGCGTTCCTCGGGGCGCTCGCGGCGGGAACCGCGGGCGCGCTGGTGTCGTCGAGTCCGGCGCTGGCGGCGCTTGCCGCTGTGGCGCGTGATCCGCGTGCGTTCGGCGCGGCGGGCGTGGCAGCGGCGGGCGGCGCGGCGGGCGTGGGCCGGGTCGCGCGGGACATCAAGAAGGCCGTGAAGATCGGCATGGTGAACGTCGAGGGCGCGCTGCTCGACAAGTTCAAGCTGCTCGCGGAGCTGGGTTTCGACGGCGTCGAGCTGGACGCGCCCAACGGTCCCGCGCCCGAGGAGGTCGCCGCGGCCAAGGCGGCCACCGGGCTGCAGGTCCCCGGCGTGGTCAACAACGTGCACTGGGGCAAGCCCTTCTCGCACCCGGACGAGGCCGTGCGCGCCGAGGGGCTCGTCGCCATGCAGCAGGCCCTGCGCGACGCGAAGGCCTACGGCGCCAGCTCGGTGCTGCTCGTGCCCGCCGTGGTCAACAAGGGCGTCTCCTACGCGGAGGCCTGGGACCGCTCGACCACCGAGATCCGCAAGCTCGTGCCGCTGGCCGAGGAGCTCGGCGTCGACATCGCCTTCGAGAACGTCTGGAACAACTTCCTGCTGAGCCCGCTCGAGGCCGCGCGCTACGTGGACAGTTTCGAGAGCGAGCGCGTGGGCTTCTACCTCGACGTCGGCAACATCGTGCTCTACGGCTGGCCCGAGCAATGGGTGGCCACCCTCGGGCACCGCATCAAGAAGCTCGACATCAAGGAGTACAGCCGCGCGAAGCTCGACGGCGAGGGTCGCTGGGAGGGCTTCAAGGTGGAGCTGCTCGAGGGCGACTGCGACTGGCCCGCGGTGATGGCCGCGCTGGACGAGATCGGGTACTCGGGCTGGGGCACGGCGGAGATCCCCGGCGGCGGGCGTGAGCGGCTGGCGGACATCGCCGAGCGCATGGACCGCATCTTCGCGAGTTGAGGAGAACGCGCTCGGCGACGCTCCCCTCCTACGGCGTCGCCTCGGCCTCGGCCACCAACCGCTCGATCCACGCGTCGATCTCGCTGCGTCCGCGGTAGCGGATCACACCCTCGGCGTCGATCACGAACACCGTCGGCCAGCCGCGCACGCCCCACTTCGTGGCGATGGGCCCGCCCGTGCCGCCGCCATCGAAGAACGACGGCCAGCTCAGGTCCTTCTCGGCCATGACCTCGCGCAGGAACGCGAGCGTCGGGTCACTGTTGACGCCGAGGATGGTGAAGGGCTTGTTCGCGTAGTCTTCCACGAGCGACCGCTCGTGCGGGTACATGGCCCGGCAGGGGCCTCACCAATCCCCCCAGAAGTCGAGCAGCACCACCTTGCCCCGGTGGTCCGACAGCTTCATCGGCTTGCCGTCCTGATCGACGCCCTCGATCTCCGGCGCGAGTTCCCCCACCCCGAGCTGCTCGGCCGTGAAGGGACTCACGTGCGCGTCGGCGATGCGGCCGTAGGTGGTCTGACGCCAGCGCGCGTCGGCGTACTCGTCCAGCAACCTGGCGAAGTGCGCGTTGGGCTCGCCGTCGTCGCCGCGCGCGGGGGACAGCTTGGCCAGCCCGTAGTGCGCCGCCGCCTGCACTGCGCGGTGCGGGGACAGCTCCAGCACGCGCGTGAACAACTCCTCGCGCTGCTCCTTGGTGAAGACGTACTGCTGCTCGATGAGCATGTCGAGCCGGGGCGAGTCCGCGTGTCGCGCGAGCAGGTCCTCGGCGATGGGCAGGGCGGTCGACTCCATCTCGCCGCCCTCGCGCAGCCACCAGGTGTTCTTCAGCAGCCAGAGCTGCGCCTGGACCTCGGCGTCGGTGCCACGGTGCGCCTCGGCCAGGGTCTCGAAACGGGGACGAAAGGCCAGGTAGGACTCGACGCGCCCCAGTTCGGCCGACGCGTGTTCGGCGATCAGGTCGGCGATCAGGCTCGCGCTCGGATCGGCGGCCTCGTCCGCACCCGAAACCAGCGCGTCCTGCCGCGCGTCCTGCTGCGCGGAGGCGTCGACGGCGAGGACCAGCGCGATGATCGCGGCGGCAACGGCAGAGACATGCATGGCAGCGCTCCTGCGGGCGAGGTCTTCACCGTAGCCTCCCGCGGAGATTCCCGGAAGGCACCGGAGCGACTTGGCCCCAGGCGGGCTCAGCCGCCCCGCGGCTCCTCGCCACCCTCCGCGTCGCCCTCCGCGTCGCCCTCCTCGCCACCCTCCGCGTCGCCCTCCGCGTCGCCCTCCTCGCCACGCTCCGCCTCGGCCTCCGCCGCGGCGGCGGCCGCTCCCTCCGCCAACAGCTCGTCCAGCAGGCCGTCCTCATCGCCGTGTTTCAGTTGGGTGATCGCGCGGGTCAGGGCGCCGGCCGCGCGCTGGTAGCGCATCCGCGCGGCGCTGTCGGTGATGCCGAGGCGTTCCGCGATCTCGGGATAGGTGAGCTGCTCGTAGCGACGCAGCTGGATCACATGGCGGTGCGAGGGCGCGATCAGCAGCAGCGCGAGTTGCAGCTGTTCCTTCATCAGGGCGTCGTCGGCACGTTCTTCCGGGCTCTTCTGATGGTCCGTGACGGACAGCGCCACCTGCGTCGAGAGCAGCTCATCCCGGTTCACGTCGCGCACCTTTGCCGTCACGTGATCGACGAGATCCCTGATCGTGTTCTCGATGATCACGCTCAGGCGCTTGCGGAAGTGCGTGCTGTCCTTGACCGGCAGCAGGGAACTCGCCCGCAGGAGACGCATCATGATCTCCTGGTAGACATCGTTCGAGTCGAGGCGGCGTCGCAACCGGGCGCCGACCCGATCGGAGACGCGGCGCCGGACCCAGCCCTCGTGGCGGCGAATCAGCTGATCGAGCGCTTCGCCGCTGCCGTTGCGGATGAGCTCGAGGAGTTCGGTGTCGCCCGAACTCCCCAGGTCGTCTCCCTCGGGATCGCCGCCTGTCGCCACGCGCGCCACCTCTCCCCCCGGTACCCTGCCGGTGTCCACGTCTACCCTGCCGGCGCCCACGTCCCCTCCGGATCGAGGATACACGACCCTTCCGAATCGGGTGACCGAGGACGTGTGCGCTTTCACCGTCCCTTCCGCTTCTGTTCGGGGGCCCTCGTGCCGGTCCCTGCTCCGTGGTGACTCCAGCCCCGATGCCCACGACCCCCCATCCCCGCGACCCGCCCGAGCGCGCCCACGACCCGATCGTCGATCAGGCGTTCGGGGAGTTCGTGCGTCGTGTGGAGCACGGTGAAGTCGTGGATCCCGAGGTCCTCGCGCGGGACTACCCCGACGCGCTCCGCGAGCGGATCCTCGAGATGTGCGCGACCTGGCAGCAGACGGAACCGTTGCTCGCCCGGCCGGGGGACCCGACGGACGCCCGCAGGCTGGGTCCGTTCCAGCTCCTGGCACGGATCGGCACCGGCGGCATGGCGGAGGTCTTCCGCGCCCGGGACTCTCGGGACGAGCGCGTCGTCGCGCTCAAGGCGCTGCACGTGCATCTGGCGCAGTCGGCCAACCTGATGGAGCGGTTCAGGCGTGAGTCCCACGCCATCCAGGAGCTGCGGCACCCGCACGTGGTGCCCGTGTGGGATGCCGGCGAGGCCGAGGGTCGGCCCTACCTGGCCATGGAGCTGGCCGAGGAGTCGCTGGGTGGACGACTGCGGCGCGGCCCGCTCCCCGTCGCCGACGCCTGCCGCCTGGTGGCCGACATCGCCGACGGACTCGCGTTCGTGCACGACGAAGGCGTGATCCACCGGGACGTGAAACCCGAGAACATCCTGCTGTTCGCGGACGGGTCGGCAAGGCTCGCGGACTTCGGCATCGCCCTGATGCAGGAGTCCCGACTCACGCGCACGGGGCAGCTCTTCGGCACGCCGGCGTACATGAGCCCCGAGCAGGTCCTGGCCCAGCGCGCGCCGGTGGATCATCGCACCGACATCTTCTCGCTGGGCATCGTGCTCTACGAGTGCCTGACGCAACGCCGGCCGTTCGACGGGCCGACCGAGCCGGACATCGTCTATCAGATCTCGTTCCGCTCGCCGGCGCCGCTGCGGCAGCTCAATCCCGACGTGCCCCGCGACCTCGAGGTGATCTGCCTCAAGGCCCTGGAGAAGAGCCCACACGACCGCTACGCCACGGCGGCCGAGATGGCCGCGGACCTCGGGCGATTCCTCGACCACCAGACCATTCGCGCGCGGCCGCCCACGCTCGGGCGCCGCCTGCGGCGCTGGGCCGAACGGCACCGGACGGCCGTGACAACGGCCGTGCTCGCGCTGCTCGCGGTCGCCGCCGCGCTGGCGATCTCGGCCTGGCTCCATGACAGCAGCAGCCGCGAACACACGGCGAACGAGGCCCGCGCGATCGCGCAGTCGCTGCCGTGGAGCGAGCTCGGTCAGGGGCGCGGAACCGGAGACATGCGCGCCGACTGCCTGCGTCTGGTCGGGGCGCGCGATCAGCTCGTGGCGCAGCGGGACGCGCTCGATGCGGATCAGGAGGCCGTGCTGGCAGAGATCACCGCACGTCTCGCGACGCTCCTGGATCGCCTGCTCGCCGAGGGGCACATCGCGCTGGCGGCGGCGGGGGCACCGGGCGCGAACGCCGCCGAGCACATCGCGTCGCTGCTGCGCGCCGACGACTTCTTCCGCCAGGCCGAGCAGCTGGCGCCCGAGGACGACCGTGTCGTGCAACTCTCGAGCCAGGTCGCGGTGCATCCGCGCCTCGGTGTGGAGGCCACCGATCGCGAGGGTCGCCCGGTGCCGGCGCAAGTCGCCGTGCGACCCATCGATCCCGTCCGGGGGCTCGTCGGAGGACGCACGGAACTGGGGCTCGCGCCGATCACCGGCCACGCGCTGCCGCCCGGGCTCTGGCGCGTGGTCGTGACCTTCCCCGACGGCTCGTTCACCGAGTTCACGCGCACGCTGGACCTGGCGGGGCGTGCCGACCTCGGCGCGCGCCAGCCCCCACCGGTCGATGCGTTGCTGGAGCGGATGGCGCGCATCGAGGGCACGACCTTCACGCACCCGGCCAACCCGGCCTCGCCGCACCCCAACGAGGGCGTGCCCGTGACGCTCCCCGGCTTCTGGATCGACCGGCACGAGGTCAGCAACGGGGACTATCGCGCCTTCCTCGAGGCCACGAGCTTCGACCGACAGCCGCTGTCGTGGGCGTCGCTGCCGGAAGTCGAGGTGCCCGACGACTGGGACGACCTGCCCGTGAGCGATGTCTCGGTGGAGGACATGCGCGCGTACGCCGAGTGGGCCGGCAAGCGGCTGCCGACCCAGGCCGAATGGGCGCTGGCGGCTCGCGGGACCACCGGTCGGCTCACTCCGTGGGAGGACCCCTCGCTGTCGATCGCCGACGGGGCCCAGCTCGCCGACGACGCCACCTACGGCAAGTGGGGCAGCGGGGCCGAGCGGCTCCAGAACTACCTGGACCACGTCGAGCCGGTGGATACGCGTCCGGAGGGCCGAAGCCCCGACGGGTGCCACCACCTGCTGGGCAACGTGGCCGAGGCCACGGACTCACACGTGTCGCGACGACTGGACGACGTCACATGGAGCACGGACCCCGATCAACGCGAGGTCTCCGGTGGCTCCTGGCGGAACGACGCACGCTTCTTTGATCTGTCCGACCACATGCACACCTTCCAGGGTGATCAGGGCGCCGGCACCTGGATGGGCTTTCGATGCGCCCGCAGTCTCGAACCATGAATCCAAGCCCAAGGGGGGAACACCATGGCCAGGATCCGTCTCGTCATCCATGTCCGACCGGTGGAGGCGTCCGCCGACGCCGCGCAGACCGTGCCGCCGGACCACGTCACGTCTCGACTGGTCCTGGCGCCGCCGGCGCCGATCCGGTTCCTGCTGGGCAGGCCGGACGGCATCGATCACGCCGGTGACGGCTCGGTGAGCGAACTGCGCGAGACCGTCGAGGCCCTGCTCGGCGAGAGCGACGACGGCTCCGACCTCTGGAGCCTCTCCACCGGCGACCCCTGGACCGTGGACCCCATCACCGGACGGTGGATTCCACCCACGGGGACTCCGACCGCCGCGGTCTTCGTGCTGCTCCGCAACAACGCCCGGTACCGGCACGACCTCTACCTCGATGAGGGGCACGTGTCGGTCGAGTACGAGATCGGCGCGGAACTCCAGGCGTGACCTCATGACCGAGCACGACAAGCGACGGGGAGACGACGCCACGCCCGAGGGGGACGCGCCACCCCCACCAACGGGGGACTCCGGCGCCGGCCCGGAGGACGGCGAGGCCGGTGGGCCGGGCCATCACACCGACTCGGGGGACGCCGCCCCACCGCCGGCGTCCGGCCCCGGCAACGGCCGCGCCTGGAAGCTGACCGAGAGCCTCGACACGTCGGAGCTGGACGAGGTCGCCCTGCTCGCGGAGCGCCATGACCTGCTGGCCACGATCGGGGACGAGGCCGTGCGCCGGCAGGCGGCCTTCTTCACGAAGCTCGACGAACGCACGCACGATGCGTGGCTCACGAGCACCCAGGGCGGCCCCGACGGCACTCGCCAACGCGAGTCCATCGGCGCGCTCACGGCCGTCCTCGGGCGCCGCATCCGGGAACGCGCCCGCCGCTTCCGGCCCGGGGGCTCCGGCTCTGTGGTGGACCCCCTGGCGCGCACCGACGACAGGTGGGGCGTGGACTCCGTCTCGGAACTGCTGCTGGGGCTCGCCGAGGACTTCGGCCCGCGAGGATCCGCCCGTCAGGCGCGCGGGCTGGGGCTCGCGCTCGACAGCTTCGCGTGTGGCGATCTGCGCATGGTCGCGCCGAGCGGCGTGGTCGTGTGCGAGCCGAACAGCGGCCTGTTCCTCGCCTTCGCCGAGTTCGCCTTCCTGGCCCACGAGCTGGGCGTGGACCGTGCCGCGTGGGCCAACCTGCTCCGCGTCATGGTGCGCTCGCAGTACTTCTTCGTGGCGTCCTACGGGCACCCCGAACTGCTTCCACAGGAGCTCACCAGGTATCGGCGCTGGCGCCGCGAGGGCGTCCCGGGCGAACGCATGCGGGACATGCTCCGACGGCTCCACTGGCCGCTGGACGTGCCCGGGCTGTCCGCGGAGTCGAGTCGGCTGGCGCACATGGCTGTGCTCTGACTCCGTTCGGTCGCCCCGGCGCCGGCTGCCAAGGAGCGCCACCCGGGGGATGGGCGGCCCAGGCGTCCGGGGGCCGGGGAGTGCTTCGCGACGGCTCCCGGGACGATACGGTAGCGGGCGTGACGAACGAGACCGCCACGGGTGGACGCGTGAGCCGGCGGCGCTTCCGGGTCCTGCTCCTGGTCGTGCTCGCGGTCGCCGTGTTCCTGCGCCTCACCGACTTCACCGACCCGTGGTCGGAGAAGGGCTGGCACGCGCTCGGGGCGCAGTTGTCGAACGGGGCACGCAACCTCGTCGAGCACGGATACCTCGAGTTGCGCCTCGCCCCGACCCTCGATGGCGCCCCGCCCCCGGACGGCGCGCCGTGGCGTTTCTACACCAACCACCCGCCGCTGCTGGTGCTCGCGCTGGCGGCGAGCTTCGAGATCTTCGGAGTGGTCGAATGGGCCGCGCGGCTGGTCGCGGTGCTGGCCAGCCTCGGCGCGCTGCTGGGCACCGTCTTCCTCGCGCGGCGCCTCTTCGGCGATCCGGTCGCGCTCGTCACGGCGGCGCTCATGGCGACCCTTCCCGTCACGGCGTTCTACGGCACGCTCGTCGACGGGCTGGGCCCGCTCCTGATCGCGCTCATCGTGCTGGGCTGCTGCTGCTGGTGGCGCGCGTTGGAGGCTCCGACCCGCGGGCGCCTCGCCCAGCTCGCGGGCGCGCTGTTCCTCGCCGGACTCGCGAACTGGCAGGGCGTGGAAGCCGCCGCGCTCATCGCCGTGGTGTCGTGGTGCGGCGGTCAGCGGCGCATCGCCCTCGCGGCCGGCGCCGCGGCGTTGAGCGTGCCGTTGCTCCACCTCGCGCACCAGGGCTGGGTCCAGGCCGCCTTGCCCTCGGCGCCGAACACCGATCTCCTGGACGCCTTCTTCCAGCGCACGTGGGGTGGCCTCGAGCCCTTCGGCGGCGCGGGACCCGCGCTGAGCGCCGTCGCCCACCATCTGCGCCGGCTGTACGGCCTGCCGGTGCTGGCCCTCGCCATCGTCGGACTGACCACGCTGCGCCGCGCGCCACGGCCGGCCGTGGTGCTGACCCTCGCGGGCTTCGCGCTGCTCGACATGCTCGTGTTCCTGGAAGGCTCCGCGCGGCACTCCTTCTGGAACGCGCTGCTCGCTCCGGCCGCGCTCATGCTGGCGGGCGCCGGTCTGGTGTCCCTCGCCGGGCGGCTCCCGAGCGCGTCCCTGCGCACGGGCGCGATCCTCGTCGTGACCGTGGGCATCGCCGGCTGGGGCGTGCTCGAGACCCGCGACCGATTCGCGGATGCCGCCAGCACCTACTCGCGCGACCTCGGCACGATCATCGCGGACAAGACCGATCCCGACGATCAGATCCTGCTCTGCGAATCCCTCTACGACCCGCTCAAGTGGTACGCCCGCCGCCGCATGGTCGTCGGTGTCGACGACACGATCGTGAAGCGCCGGGGCCTGCCCGAGAGCGCCGGCTTCACGGTGGCCGTGGTCCCGCGGCGCGCCTACTCGCCCCACGAGCACGCGCTCGTCGAGGAGCTGCTCCGCAAGCGCCACCCGCTCCAGAGGGTCACGACCGAGGCACTGGGCACGGTGCTCGTGTTCGACCTGACGCGCAACCGAAGGACGACCGAGGATCGCTGAGCCGGCGTGCGGCCATCAGGTGGCGCCACGCGCATCGAGTCGCGTCCCGTGAGCGTCAGGTGAGCGTCAGGTGAGCGTGACGGCCAGCTTGCGCACCAGGCTCTCGCGCTCGGCCTCGAGCATGCACGTCAGCGCCGCGGACTCGGCGACCGTCGCGCCCAGCCGCGCCGGCTCGCCGACCCCGACCCGCGCGATGGCCCCGAGCAGGTGCCGCACCTGCCCGTCGTATCCCGTCCCCGGCGAAAGCTCGATCCCCTGCAGCTCGCCGTCCCGCGCCAAGCGCAAGGGCGCGTCGGCGCTGAAGTCGTAGAGCGCCGTCCCGCCCTCGAAGATCACCTCGAAGCTCATGCGGAACGGAAACCCCGCGGCGTGATCCCAGCCCCCCTCGGCGACGACGTGCGCCGGACCGACCACGCCGACGCCCCCCGCCACGCTCGGCGCCGCGTAGTGGTACGCCGTGGTCACGTGATCCAGCGTCCCCGTGCTCGACACGGCGTCCGGCGCCCCGAACAACCAGCGCACCATGTCGGCATCGTGGATGTGCAGGTCGAAGAGCGCACCGCCCGAGCGTCCGGCGTCAGCGTAGAAGGCCTGCCCCCAGGACGGGCGCGAGGCCAGCCGGCGGAACACCGCGCTGCGCACGCCACCGAGCGCGCCGCCGTCCACGGTCTCCTTCAGCCAGCTCCACCCGGGCCAGAAGCGCAGGCACATGGCGGGCAGGCAGATCCGTCCTGCTGCCGCGGCGACGTCGGCCGCCACCGCGAGCCGCTCGACGTCCACGGCGTGGATCGCCACCGGCTTCTCCACCAGCACGTGCTTGCCGGCCTCGAGCGCGGCGAGAGCGAGGTGCACGTGCGAGTCGGTCGGCGTGCAGATCGAGACGACGTCCACGTCGTCCCGCGCGTAGAGCTCGGCGGCGGTCCGGCACCCCGCGACGATCTCGGGATCGAAGAGCGGCTCGCTCGCGTCCCGAGCCGACAGGTTGCCGGCATCCACGAAGCGCCCGGCGCGTCGCTCCGGGTCCTGATCGCAGACGGCCACGAGATGGTTGGCGTGTCCGGCCACCGCCGCGTCACGCCACGCGGCGAGATGCGTGCGGCCCATGAAGCCCAGGCCCACGATGCCGACGCCCGGCCCGGCACTCACGTCGCCACCCGATCGCGATGCGAGCGGACCAGCTCACGCGCGGTGACGATGTCGTCGAGGCGCTGCTCACCCGCCTCGCGCTCGATCATGAAGTCCACGTCCAGCCCGGCGTCGGCGGCGACGCCGAAGAACGCCGCCCAGTCCACCTCGCCAGTGCCCGCGGGGACCTCGTCGCCCCAGGTGCCCGGCGTCCTCGTGCGCACGGCATCCTTGACGTGGATCTGCAGCACGTGCGGCGCGAGCGTCGTCAGTGCCTCCACCGGGTCGCCCATGTCGTAGAGCAGCATGTTGGCCGGATCGAAGTTCACGCCGACGTTCGGGCGGTCCACCGCCTGCAACACGGCCAGCAACGTGGCCGCCGTCTCCTGGCCGGTCTCGAGCCCGAGCCTCACGCCCTGATCGGCGAAGATGTCAGCCACCCGTTGCAGCCGACCGATCAGCTCGGTGCGCTCGGGGTCGGCCGGATCGTGGGGCAGGAAGCCGGCGTGGAAGGTCACCAGCGACAGGCCCAGGGCCGACGCGCAACGCGCCGTGCGTTCGGCCAGCTTCTGGTTGGCCGCCCAATGGACGTCGGGGCGCAGCCCGCCGGTGCGGCGGATCGTGTCGAGGTCGGTGTAGTCCTCCCCGACGGTCGACATCATCCCCGAGCGGACACCGATGCCGGCCTCGGCCAGCACGCCGACCGTGCGCTTCACCTGGCGCCCCCACCACTCCAGCGGCTTGAGCGCGAGTTGCACGTGCGCCAGGCCCGTGCCCGTGACCTTGGCCGCCAGATCCGCGGCGTCGGTGGGTTGCAGCGACCAGGAACACACGCCCAGCACCGGGTCAGGCTCGGCCACCGTCGTCCTCCAGCGAGGCCAGCAGCGCGCGCGCCACCGCCCACATCTCGGCGTAGGCCAGCCGCGCGGCAGCATCGAACCGCGCGGTCTGCGTGATGCGCGCCGAGGCCCGGATCTCCTCGACGAGCGCACGGGTGCGGTCGGCCTCGGGGCCGCTCTGCAACTCGGTGTGCAGGCGCGCGTACTGCTCGGCCGCCTCGTTGCCGCCCTCGCGCAGGACCTGCTCCAATCGGGCGACGGCGGTGATGAGCGGAGTCAGGTCCATGGTCGCCTCTCCTCACCGGGACGGATCGGGAGTCCGCGCCCTGATCCCTGTCGAGCCCCGTCGGGCCCTCTCGTCGGGCCGGCTCGCCCGGCACGGCTGCGCGCTCGTCGGGGCACGGTGGCCCAGAGTAACATCGAGCCCATGAGCGACGAGCGTGTTCCGGGTGACGACGCCCCGCCAGACCCCGAGGTGTTTCCGGCCACTCTGCTGGAGGGCGCGCACGTCGTCGTGACCGGCGGCGGCAGCGGCCTGGGACGCTCCATCGCGCGACGCTGCGCGGCGGTGGGTGCACACGTGGGCGTGATCGGCCGCCGACGCGGACGGCTCGACGAGACCGTGGCGTTGGTGACGGCCGCGGGCGGCACGGCGGCCGCAGCCAGCGCGGACATCAAGCACGCCGACGCCGTGGACGCGGCCCTGGCCGCGCTGGAGGACCACAACGGCCCGGTCACGCACCTGGTCAACAACGCCGCGGGCAACTTCCTGGCGCTGACCGAGACCATCACCGAGCGCGGCTTCGACGCGGTCGTCGGCACCAACCTCTACGGATCGTTCCACGCGACGACCGCCTGTGGCCGCCGCTGGATCGAGCGGGGGCGCGGCGGCACGGTGCTGTCGATCTCCACCACCTACGCCGCCTCCGGCAGCGCCTACCTCGTGCCGAGCGCGGTGAGCAAGGCCGGGATCGAGGCGCTCACGCGTTCCCTGGCCGTGGAGTGGGGCCGGCACGGCATCCGTCTCAACGGCATCGCGCCGGGGCCCATCCCGACCGAGGGCGCGTGGAAGCGGCTGGTTCCGGACGACGCGCTGGAGGAGGACCTGCGCGCCCGCATCCCGCTGGGCCGCTTCGGGACGCGCGACGACCTGACGCACCTCGCCCTGTTCCTGCTCAGCGACCTCTCGGCGTACATCACCGGTCAGATCGTGTCCATGGACGGCGGGGAGCACCTCGCCACCGGCGGCTGGTTCAACGAGATGGCGCGACGGCCCAAGCAGGAACTCGCCGCGATGTTCGCGGCCATGCGCCCGCCATCGCGCGACACGCCGGGCCCGACAGGCACGCCCGGCCCGGCCGGCGACGAGCCCGACGGCTCGTGAACGCTCCCCGGGGCACCGAACGCCCGCGCGAAGCGCGCACCGCCTCGACGGTGATGATGATCCGCCCGCGAGCGTTCGGGAGCAACCCGGAGACCGCCGGGTCGAACACCTTCCAGGCCCCCGTGTCAGCGGGCGAGGAAGGGGCCGTGGCCGAGGCAGCCCGTGCCGAGTTCGATGCGCTGGCCGCGGCGGTGCGCGCCGCCGGCGTCGAGGTGTGCGTGTTCGAGGACACCCTCGACCCGCCGGTTCCCGACGCGGTGTTCCCCAACAACTGGGTCTCGTTCCACGCCGACGGCACGGTGGTCTACTACCCGATGCTGTCGGAGCAGCGCCGCCGCGAGGTGCGCCCCGACCTCGTCGCCGCCCTGGTCTCCGCGCACGGAAGGCGCGTGACGCGCACGGTGGACCTGCGCGCGCTGGCCGAGGAGGGCCTGATCCTCGAGGGCACCGGCAGCCTGGTGTTCGATCGCGGGGCGCGCCGCGCCTACGCCGCGCGCTCGCCGCGTACCGACGACGAGGCCGTGCGGCTCTGGGCCGAGCGCCTCGACTACGACGTGCTGCTCTTCGACGCCCTCGACGCCGAGGGCACGCCCGTCTACCACACCAACGTGGTCATGAACCTCGGTGACGGCCTGGCGGTCGTCTGCCTCGAGGCGCTGCCGGATGTCGTCGAGCGCGACACGGTGGCCGCGCGCCTGCGCGCCGACGGCCACGAATTGCTCGAGTTGCGCCTGGATCAGTTGACCCGGTTCTGCGGCAACCTGCTCGAGCTCCGCGCGAACGACGGGGTCGCGGTCACCGTGCTCTCGCGTGCGGCTCATGAGGGGCTCGACGCGGACCAGCGCGCGCGGCTCTCACGGCGCGGCCGGGTCGTGGTCTCTCCGCTGGACACCATCGAACGCCACGGTGGCGGCAGCGCTCGCTGCATGCTCGCCGAAGTGCATCTGCCACGTAGGGGCACGCACGACGAGGAACACGGACGGGCAGATGCCCCCCGGTGACGCGCTCGATGTGACGTCACTTGTCCGACCAGTCGTCGAACGTGATGATCGGGGTTTGGAAAGTGGGGGCAACCCCATGGCCAGCAGGAACCCAGGCTCGCGCGGTCCGGACATGCGCGCCTCGATCCTCCTCGTCGAAGACACGGACATCGTCCGCCGCTCGACGCGCGAGTTGCTCGAGGCGGTCGGGTGCGGCGTCACCCTCGCCGTCGACGGGCCCAGCGCACTCGCAGCGTTCGCCACGTCACCGGGTGGCTTCGACATCGTCTTGCTCGACATGACCCTGCCCGGCATGAGCGGGATGGAGACGCTGCGCGCGCTCGAGGCCCTGGACCCGACCGTGCGCGTCGTGCTCACCAGCGGCTACCGGCTCGAGGCGGCGGACGCGCTGACGTCGGACCGCGTGGTGTTCCTGCCCAAGCCCTTCGTCATGGACGAGTTGCTCGCCTGCATCGACGGGCTGCTGGGGCCGGACGCTCCCTCGAGCTGAGCGCCCCGCGGCCTCAGCCCGGTGCGTGAAGCGGCTCCCGCGCGACGACGATCCCGTCCGCATCGGCGTAGACCCAAGCTCCCGGGTGCACGCTGAGCCCGAGGAAGGTCTCGACGCCCCCGCGCGTCCCCGCGCCGCGTTTGGCGCTGCGACGTGGGTGGGTCGAGAGCGCCATGACCCCGAGAGGCAGGGTCGCGACGACGGCGGCATCGCGGATGCAGCCCCACAGGATCACGCCGGCCCAGCCGTGGTCCACGCCGCGCGCCGCCAACTGGTCGCCCAGCAGCGCGCACCGGTCCGAGCCACCCCCGTTGACGACGAGCACTCGGCCGTCGCCCGGCTCGCCCAGGGCCTGCTTCACGAGCACGTTGTCGTCACGCACGCAGACCGTGGCCGCGGGACCTCCGAAGGCCCCCACCCCGCCGTAGCTGCGAAGGACGCGCCCGGCGACCTGCACCGCGACGCCGCGCTCCTCGGCCAGGTCACACAGATCCGCGGTGGCGATGTTCACCGGGCGTTCCTCCAGTCCTCGGCGGGCCGACGCCCGCCCGTGTGCATCAGTTCACCGGTCTGCACCTTCCAGAGCATGGCGTAGACGCCGTCGCGGGCGAGCAACTCCTCGTGCCGACCGGACTCCACCAGGCGCCCCGCGTCGAGCACGTGGATCGCATGGGCGTGCCGGATGGTCGAGAGGCGGTGGGCGATCACGATCATGGTGCGCCCCACCGCCAGGTGATCGAGGCTCCGCTGGATCGCGGCCTCGGTCTCGTTGTCCACCGCGGACGTGGCCTCGTCGAGCACGAGCACCGGCGGGTCCTTGAGCACTGCACGCGCGATCGACAGGCGCTGCCTCTGGCCGCCGGACAGCTTCTGTCCGCGTTCGCCGACGACCGTGTCGTAGCCCTCCGGCAGGGCCATGATGAACTCGTGCGCCTCGGCGACCTTCGCCGCCGCGCTGATCTCGGCCTCCGTCGCGTCGCGCCGCCCGTAGGCGATGTTCTCGCGCACCGTCCCGTGGAACAGGAACACGTCCTGGCTCACCAGGCCGACGACGCCGCGCAGGGCGTCCAGGTCCAGTTCGCGGACGTCGCGGCCATCGACGAGCACGCGTCCGGCGGTCACGTCGTGGAAGCGGAGCAGCAGCTTGACGAGCGTCGTCTTGCCCGAGCCCGTGGCGCCGACCACCGCCGTGGTGCGGGCCGCGGGGGCGGTCAGGTCCAGGCCGTCGATCACCGGCACGCCGTTCCCGTAGGCGAAGGACACGCCCTCGAACACGACCTCGCCGCGCACGGCACCGGATCCCAGACCGGCCCCGCCGTCGCGGATGCCGGGCTCCGTCGCCATCAGGTCGAGCACCCGCGCCGCGCTGGCCATGGCGCGCTGGTACAGGTCGAGCGTGCGGCCGAGCGCCGTCAGCGGCCAGAGCAGGCGCTGGGTCAGGAACACCGCCACCGAATAGAGGCCCACGTCCAGCTCACCGGCCAGCGCCAGCCGCCCGCCCTGGATCAGCATGCCCGTGAAGCCGACCACGATGAGCATGCGGATCAGCGGCGAGAACGCCGAGCTGTAGCGGATCGCGTCGCGGTTGGAGCGGCGATAGTCGTCACTCTCCCGCTGGAGGCCGGCGACCTCGTGCGTCTCGGCCGTGAACGACTTGATCGTGGCGATGCCGCCGATGTTGTTGGACAGGCGCGCGTTCAGCAGACCGACGCGCTCGCGCACGTCCGCGTAGCGCGGCTCGAGCCGACGCTGGAAGCGGATCGAACCCCAGACGATGAACGGGATCGGCAAGACGGCCCATACGGCGACATCGGGCGGGACCATCACGAAGTACAGGGCGCCGATGACGAGCGCGGTCGTCGCCACCTGCACCAGGTCGTTGGCGCCGCCGTCGAGGAAGCGCTCGAGCTGGTTGATGTCATCGTTGAGCACGGACATCAGGCCACCCGAACTGCGTTCCTCGAACCAGGCCATCTCCAGGTCCTGCACGTGGGCGTAGGCATCGATGCGCAGCTCGTGCTGGAGCGTCTGTGCGAGATTGCGCCAGGTGATGTCGGCCAGGTACTCGGTCACCGACTCCAGCACCCAGATGAGGACCGTGAGTCCACCGAGCACGGTGACCTGGTCGACCGGGTCGGGCACGCCGAGGGCCGCGAGCGCGGAGTGCTCGCGCTCGGTGACGATGTTCACCGCGAGCCCGATCAGGAAGGGCGGCGCGATGTCGAGGATCTTGTTCGTGATCGACCAGAGCACGCCGCGTCGGATCGCGGCGCGGTGGCCGCGCGCATGCCGCAGCAGACGGCCGAGGGGCGCGGCCGCCCGCTTCACGGCGCGGTGGGTCCGGAGGCCTGGGCGCAGCGCGCGCGGGCCAGCTCGGTGACCTTGCGCTGCTCGTCGGCGGAGAGCGACGTCCAGAGCATGATCTCGTCCGCTGTCCGCCCGCAGCCGAGACAGACGCTGCGGGCGCTGAGCTCGCAGCGGTCGTTGCACGGACTGGGGACGGCGTCGGAGCGGGGCAGGGAGGACACGAGAGCGAGGGGCTCGATGGGTCGTGGTCGGTGGCCGGATGCCACGCCGGCAGAGAATCCCACAGCCTGCCGACGAATTCGGTGCTCCCTATTGACAAAATAAACTGTCATGGACTACGGTGCGGGACATGGCAGCCGTCCCCGCACCGTCTTTGCCCCCCGACGCCGGATCGGGCCCGGTCCCGGCCGCTCCGGAGACCCTGGCCTGCGTCCGCGAACGGGCGACGGCGACCGCCCTGCTCCACCCGCTGCGTCTCGCGGTGCTGGGACAGGCCGCCGAGCCGGTCTCCTCGAGCGAGATCGGGCGCCGCCTCGCGCTGCCCAGGCAGAAGGTCAACTATCACGTGCGCGCCCTGGTCGACGCCGGCCTGCTGCGCCCCTACGACCGCCGCCGTCGCCGGAATCTCTTCGAGCAGCGCTATCTCGCCACGGCCCGCAGCTACGTGGTCAGCCCTGAGGTGCTCGGCCCCCTCGCCGGCGGACGTCTGCCCGTCGAGGACGCGGCCAGCGCCGCCGCCCTGCTGGCCCTGACCGGTCGCACGCAATCCGAACTCGGACGCGTCATGGCCGAGGCCGGCGCGGCCGGCTTGCGCGTCTCGACGCTCTCGCTCATGTCCGAGCTGCGCTTCACCGACCCAGCTCAGCGCGCTGCGTTCGGCGACGCCCTGCAGGCCGCCATCACCGACGTCGTCGCCCGCTTCGCCTCGCCCTTCCAGACCACGACGGGCGCACCCGCCGCGGGCCGCCCCTACCGCCTGATGCTCGGCTGCCACCCGATCCCGCCGGACGAGCCCGCCCCCGACCAGACCGCCTGAACGCTGACCCACTGGCCCCACGCCGCCTGAACCCACGACCACTGAACCCGCGCCCACCGAGGCCCACGAACGACGAGGATCCGAACCCATGACCGCCACCGACGACACGCAGCCCCTCCACCACTCCGGTCGCACGATCCGCGCCGAGATGCGCACGACCGCGAGCCCTCACCAGGTGTGGACCGCCTGGACCGACCCGGACGGCATCTCCGCCTGGTTCACCGACAGGGCCGCGGGCGCACCGACGGTCGGCTCCACCTTCACCTGGTTCTGGGACGAGATGGGCATGGAGCAGCCCTTCGAGGTCGTGGTGTCCGACTTCGAGCGGCGCTTCGCCATGACGCTGGAAGTGCCCGGCCACGGGCTGGCGGTGATCGAGGTCCAGATCGCGAAGGAGGGCGGCGCGACCGTGCTCCGCCTGATCAACTCGGGGTTCAACCAGGACGCCGACTTCGACGAGGAGTACAGGGGCATGGAGTCCGGCTGGAGCATGGCCCTGGCCTCGCTCAAGCACTACCTCGAACATCACGCGGGGAAGTCGCGGACCTGCTTCATGGTCATGCGGACGGGACACTTCGACTTCGCCGACGTCATCCCGTTCCACCGCACCGAGGACGGCCTGGCGCGCTGGCTCACCGAGTCCGGGGCGCCCGGCGACGACGTCGGGTCGCAGGTGTCGCTCCAGCTGCAGGGCGGCGGCTCGCTGACCGGCAGCGTCCTCGCACGCACGGACCGGGAAACGGCCCTGTCGTGGGAGGAGTTGTCCGCCGTGGTCGAACTCAAGGCCTTCTCGTGCGGCCCGGCGGGGCAGGCCCTCGCCCTGCGCGTGTCGGCCTGGGACCTGGACGCAGCTCGAGCGACGGCGACGAGGACGCAGCTCCAGGCGGCCCTCGGCCGGCTGGCGATGGCGCTGGGCGTCTGACCCGGAGGCTCGCGGGGGGCTGGGCCGACGATCAGGTCAAACCGTCAGGCGCGCGAGCAGCGCGGCGGCCGCGGCCGAGACGTTGAGCGCGTCCACGCCACCCCGGGGCGTGAGGCGACAGAGGTCATCGCAGCCTTCGCGGGTCAGGCGGCGCAGCCCGCGCTCCTCGTTGCCGAGCACGAGCAACCAGGGACGATCGCGCGGGACCTGGGCCACGTCCCGTTCGGCCTCGCCGGCGGCGCCGAGGATCCACAGCCCCGCGTCGCGCGCGTTGTCGAGCGCGCGGCGCAGGTTCGTGACCGTCGCGTGTGGCACGCACTCCATGCCTCCGGACGCCGTGTCGTAGGCCACGGCGCTGAGCGGCGCCGACTGGTCGCGCGTGAGCACCACGCCCTGGGCGCCGAAGAAGGCCGCACTGCGCATGACCGCACCGAGGTTGCGCGGATCCTGGACCTGATCGAGAGCCAGCCACAGACCGTGTCCCTCGTCACGAGACGCGCCGTCGGCGAAGAGATCACCCAGGCGCGCCTCAGGTGCGGGGCGCACCATCGCGCAGGCCGATCCGCTGCGGCCGTCCTTGGGCTCCGACAGGGCCACCGCGCCAGGAGCGCCGTGGTCACGGCCGCCGCCGCGTCGGGCGCCACCGCGTCCGTCCGCCGCGCCCGGGAGCAGCTCGACCGGCACGCCCTGGGCCTGGGCCCGTTCGGCCACCTGCTGCCAGGCCTCGTTCGCCCCGCGCGGCGGCAGCTGGACCTCGCGCACGGCACCCGGGCGGTGCTCGAGCGCGGCCAGCACGGAGTGCGGATTGGTCAGCCGGAGCGGCTTGGGTGCGGCCACCGACTCAACCACCCGCCGGGACGTAGCGCTCCGCCACGTCGCGGATGCGCACCACCGATTCCTCGACCCCGAGGGCGTCCACGGAGGGCAGCAGGGGCGGACTCGCCGTCGTGCCGGTCACGGCCACGCGCAGCGCCATGAACAGGTTGCCGACCTTCAGGCCGGCCTCCTCGGCCACGATCCGCAACGCGGCCTCACGCGGCTCGTCACCCTGACCCTGCAGCTCGACCAGCACGTCCGCCGCCTTGCGCACGGCCCCCCGCAGCGCATCCGGGTCGGCCTTCCTGGTCTTGTTGGCCAGGCCCTCGAGGTCCGGCTCGGGGCGGTGCTTCAGGTACGCGGCCAGCGCGGTGAACTCGGAGAGCCGCTTGAGCCGGTCCTGGAACAGCGGCAGCACGGCGACCAGCTCCGCGCGGGTCCAGTCGCCGGCGAACCCGCCCTCGACGATGCGGTCGGCCAACTCCTCCCGCGAGAGCTTGCGGATCTTCTCGCCGTTGAGCCAGTCGAGCTTGGTCATGTCGAACACCGGCCCACCGGTGGAGATGTCCTTGGGATCGAACTGCGCGACGAACTCCTCGAGCGTGAACTCCTCGTCGTCCGCTTTGATCGACCAGCCCTGGAGCGCGAAGAAGTTGAGCATCGCTTCGGGCAGGAAGCCCTGCTCGCGGTACCAGCCCAGCGACGTCGGGTTCTTGCGCTTGGAGATCTTGGACTTGTCGGCGTTGCGCAGCAGGGGCACGTGCGCGAACACGGCGCACTCCCAGCCGAACGCGGCGTAGAGCATGACGTGCTTGGGCGTGGACGGGATCCACTCCTCGGCGCGCATCACGATCGTGACCCCCATCAGATGGTCGTCGACGACGTTGGCCATGTGGTACGTCGGCATGCCGTCCGACTTGATCAGCACCTGGTCGTCGACGTTCTCGTTCTGGATCACGATCTCGCCGCGCAACAGGTCGGTGAAGCGCGTCTCGCCGGCCCTGTCCACCTTCAGCCGCACCACGAAGGGCTCGGTCGCGGCGCGCGCGTCGGACGTGGCGGCGTCGATCTCGCGGCAGCGGCCGTCGTAGCCGGTCGGACGCTTGGCGGCCTTCTGGAAGGCGCGCAACTCCTGCAGCCGTTCCGAGGTGCAGAAGCAGCGATAGGCGTGTCCGCCGGCCATGAGCTGCTCGGCGTGGCGCGTGTAGATCGCGCCGCGCTCGCTCTGGCGGTAGGGACCGAAGTCGCCGCCGCTCGAGGGGCTCTCGTCCCCCGGGATGCCGAGCCAGGCCAGCGCGTCGTGGATCTGCTGCTCGGACTCGGGCGTGCTGCGCTCGCGGTCGGTGTCCTCGATGCGCAGGATGAAGCGCCCGCCGTTGCGCTTGGCCCAGGCCCAGTTGAACAGCGCGACGTAGCCCGTGCCCACGTGCGGGTCGCCCGTCGGCGACGGCGCGATGCGCGTGACCACCGTTCCGTCGGGGCGCGCGGGCGGGCTGCCGGACGACGCCTCGCTCGGGTCCGCCGTCATTCCACCACCCCCCGTCCGAGGTCGTGCAACGCACGCAGGCTGTCGAGCCGGCCCATGCAGACGATCACGTCACCGGGTTCGAAGGCGCGGCCGGGATCGGGATTGAAGCGCGTCGAGTCACCCGACTTGCGCATGGCGATCACGATCGTGTCGTACTTGGCGCGGATGTCCGCGTCGCGCAGGGACTTGCCGACGAGGTTGCTGCCCGGCTCGATGGTCACCTCGCGCACGCGCACCTCGCTGCCGCCGTCCGCGGCCTCGGCGAAGATGCGCATCAGGTCCATGACCGCCGGCTTGACGAACTCGGCACCGATCGGCCGCCCGGTCTCCTCGAAGGGATTGACCACGCGGTCGGCGCCGGCCCGCACGAACTTGTCCCGGGCGTGGCTGGTCTGGTGGCGAGCGATGATGAACACGTCGGGATTGAGTTCCCGCGCGGTCATCACGGCGAAGAGGTTGTCGCTCTCACCCGGCAGCAGCAGCAGGATGCCCCGGGCGCGTTCCACCCCGGCCTCCTTCTGCACCTCGGGCTCGAGCACGTCCCCGAGCATCGACAGGTGGCCATCGCTCTCGGCGCGGCTCACACGATTGGGATCCCTGTCCACGACCACCACGGACACACCCTCGTTCCGCAGGTCCGCCACCACGGCCTGGCCGGTCTCGCCATAGCCGCACACGATGACGTGGTCGTTGAGGCTGATCAGCCCCGTCATATCCGTTCCTTTCAGCGGGCCAGCAGGCGGATGTCGTGAAACGTCGCCTTGCCCGTCGAGACGATGAGGCCGATGTCACCCCGCAGTGCGCCGAGTGGGTATTCCATGGAGTCCGTCACCTTCCCATCCACGATGGGTCGGATGCGCTCGCCGTTGATCCACACCGATGCGTGGCGCCCCTTGACCTCCACGCGCAGCTGGACCGGCTGCTTGGTCGGGTCGTACTGCGCCTTCATCGAGCCGTCGCCTCGGAAGGCGTAGGCCAGCTCGGAGTCGAAGCGCGCGAAGTCCAGGTTGTTCGTGCCGCTGCCCTCCCCACGGTTGCGCAGCACGATACCCTCGAAGTGCTCGCCATCGGACAGGCCGAAACCGATGCCCATGATGCGCCACGCGTCGGTGGCCTCGACGGTGACCTCCAGCGTCCAGTCGCCGTCCACGGCGCGGGTCAGGAACATCGTGCGGTACAGCGTGCCGTCGCGCGCCGAGCCCTCCTCGAGGCCGATCATGTTCTTCGAATCGGAAATGAGCTTCTCGTCCTCCACCTCGAAGCCGTCGGCACCGCGCGGCCAGTACCAGCCGTCGAGGTCGAAGCCGTTGAACATGCGCTGCCACAGCACGACGGACTTGCCCGTGTCCTCCTCCACGCGCGAGAGCAGGCTGCGCGCGGCCGTGTCGTAGGGGTCCAGCACGAGCACCTCGCGCGACCAGTACATGGCCATCAGCGGGAACCCTTCGCGCTCGTAGCGCTGGGCCAGCCCCGAGATGCCGCCCATCAGGTCCCGGCGGCTGTCGTCGTGGAGCTCGAAGTGCGGGTCGAGTCGCTTGATCGCCTTGTCGGCCGCGTCGCGGTTGCGCTCGTCACGCTCCGACAGATCCAGGAAGCGGCGGTACTGGAACACGGCGCGGTCGGTCTGCTGCAGGCTGTCGCTGGCCTTGGCGATGCCCCAGGCGCTGTCCGCGTCGTCCGGGTCGATGTCCTTGGCGCGCTCGTAGAACCGCAGGGCCTCCTCCCAGTCGCTCCGGATCAGCGCCTTGCGGCCCCTGTCGCGGAACTCGTCGAGGCGCTTGTCCTCTTCGTCCAGCTCCTGCTTGAGGTCCAGGATCCACTGTCGCCAGTGCGCCTCGAAGCTCTCCATGTCGGTGATGCCGGCGACCTCCGGCGCCTCCTTGCCGGTGATGAAGAACTCGGTGAAGTGCTTGATCGTGTTGCCCGGTCCGCCGCCCCGGAACGAGTAGATGAACTCGGTCAGCTTGTCGCGGTAGACGTAGTTGCCCTGCCCGTCGACGTACATGCGCAGGAAGTACACCAGGCCCCAGCGGTACTTGTAGAACTCGGGCTGGTTGGCTCCGGCGTTCGTGCCGCCCATGACGTCCGAGAGCGTCAGCGCTGCGCTGCCGCGCAGGTCCTTCTCGAGCGGCGTGAGATAGTGGAGCACCGGCAGGTCGCGGCGGATCGAGCCGTTGCTGAGCAGTTCGATGCCCTCGAACAGGCTGGCCACGCCCTCGTTGATCCAGCTCGGCACCGAGCCCACGGCCACGCTCATGAACTGGTGGCTGGCCTCGTGGAACAGCGTCGAGTAGGTCGCGCGCTGGCCGCCCTTGCCGCCCTGCCCGTGGTCGTAGGTCATCACCGAGCTCCCGGTGAACACCCCGCCGCTCCACTCGGGGGCGCTGGACCGCTGCAGGTACTCGGCGTGGTCGCGGTAGATGTCGAGCTGGATCGACGGGATGGTGATGTCGCGCAGCTCCTTGTCGACCCGCTTGGGCTTCGGATCGGGGACGATGCCCCAGACCTCGCGGTAGAACGCGTGGACGCGCTCCATGACCTCCGCGCTGCCCTGCCCGAGCTCCCAGCCGGCGTTGGTCTTGATGCGGTAGTGCGGCGTCTCCCACTTGGCCGCGCTGCCCCACTTCGCGCTCTTCTTGTCGTGCTTGGCGATCCACTCGGGGTCGCGGCCGCCGCTGGTGATCGAGGGGTCGAGGCCCGTGCTGGCCACGTAGTCGCCGCCGTCCTCCATGATCTGCTTGAGCGCGACCTGCGCCCTGTCGAGGCCCGCACCCGGCGGCGTCAGTTCGGCGAAGCGCTTCCAGGCCACCAGCGCGTTGGCCCACATCGCGTCAGCGAGGTACGCGGCGCCGAGTTCCTCCTGCTGCTCGGCGTAGTCGGCGAAGAGCTTGTCGGCCTCACCGAAGAACGGATCGATGTCGGCCAGGCGCTTGTCCGTCCTGGCGAGATCCTTGATCGCCTGCTTGTCGTCGCGGCCCGCG
The DNA here is from genome assembly GCA_029259725.1 of Planctomycetota bacterium. Classification (GTDB taxonomy): domain Bacteria; phylum Planctomycetota; class B15-G4; order B15-G4; family B15-G4; genus JAJDER01. The sequence goes on from JAJDER010000194.1 coordinate 28,059, forward strand.
GCGGCGGTGAGGATCCGGCGCAGCCGCGAGAGGGCGAGCATCTCCCCGTCGACGTCGTCGCGCTTGCCGGCGACCTCGGCCAGGCCGTTCAGGGCCGTGACCGATCCGGGGACCAGCTCGAGCACGGCCTTCCAGGCCGACTCGGCCGCGTCGAAGTCCTTCGACCGCAGCGCCTTCTTGGCCGCGTCGGTCTGCTGCTTCACGAAGCGCTCGGCGCCGGCGCCGGGTGCCGGCGTCGGTGCCGCCCGGGTCGTGGGGGCAAGGGCGGTCGCGGGGGCGGCGAAAGCCGGAGCAAAGGCCGGAGCAAGGGCCGGGGCGACCGCGCTCGGGGTGGTGTCCGCAGCCGGGCCGACGAGCAGGGCCAGGAGCAGCAGCCCGGCCAGGCCGGTGGGAGCGCAGGGGGCGTATCGGTGCATCCGGCCAATTTAGTTCATGTGTGGGTCGCGGAGCCACGCCTTGGAGACCGATCCCGAGCGATGGGGCAGGATGGCGGGGAAGCCTCGGCGAGCCTGACTCGTCCCAGGGCCACTCCGGAGACGTCATGGACCTCGTCCAACTCGTCGATGTCGCCGCCCGACAGGGCGCCAGCGACCTGCACCTCGAGCCGGATCTCCCGGTCACGATCCGCGTGCGCGGTGGGCTGGTCCCGGTCGGCGAGGCCGTCGTGGCCGTGGATCTGGAGCGGATGGCCCGAGACCTGCTGGACGCCGACGGCCTGGCCAGCCTGGAGACCCGGGGCTCGGCGGACCTCTCCCGGCGCCTCGGCTCGGTGCGCTGCCGCGTGAACGTGGCCCGTACAGGCCGCGGCATCGGCCTGGCCGTGCGTCTGTTCCCGCGGCAGGTCCCCACCATCGCCAGCCTGAACCTGCACCCGCAACTCAAGCAGCTGGCGCTGCACGCCCACGGCCTGGTCCTGGTCTGCGGCCCCACCGGGTCCGGCAAGTCGTCCACCGTGGCGGCGCTGCTGCAGGAGATCAACGCCACGTCGGCACGGCACGTGGTCACCGTCGAGCAGCCCATCGAGTACCAGTTGCGGCCCGAGCGCGCCTTCGTGCGCCAGCGCGAGGTGGGCCGCGACACGCCCTCCTTCGAGCAGGCGCTGATCGACGCGCTGCGCGAGGACATCGACGTGCTCATGGTCGGCGAGATGCGTGAGCGCGAGGTCATGCGGCTGACCCTCGACGCCTGCGAGACCGGCCACCTGGTGCTGGCCACGGTGCACTCCTCGACCACCACCGAGGCGCTGCAGCGGATCATCTCGGCGTTCCCGGCGACGGAGCAGGAGTCGGTGCGCGCGCAGATCGCCGACTGCCTGATCTCGGTCATCAACCAGGGCCTGGTCTGGAACGAGCAGCTCGAACTGCGCGTGCCCGAGCTCGAGGTGCTGTCGGGTTCGACCAGCGTGCGCTCGATCATCCGCGGCGGCCAGTTGTTCAAGCTGGCCTCCGCGATCCAGACCGGCGCGCGCGACGACATGTGGACCAAGGAGCGCTACCGCGGCTGGATGGCCGCGCGCGAGAGCTGGGTCGTGCCGGCGAAGAACGCGGCGGCGGGCAAGAGCGTGAGCTCACCCCCGAGAGCTGGTGACATCGGCGACCAGGCTCCAGGGACCCCGGAGTCGACTGACGTGATCGTCATCGATGCCGAGGAGGACGCCTCGATGACCGACATCCTCTCGGATCTCGACGAGCGCTAGCCTGGACTTCTCACCAGCTTCTGCTGCGGAATCACCAGGACCTCCATGGCTGCGTCGAGCGGCGCGGTCGATGC
>JAJDER010000195.1 GCA_029259725.1 Planctomycetota bacterium
GCGGCCGGCTGACGAAGCTGCACGGCGCGGCGTACACCGAGTGGGCGGCGCACGTCCCCCTGGTGATCCCGCGCCTGTCGCCGCACGGCGAGAACGTGCGCAGCTGGGACCGCGCCCGCTTCGCGCGCCTGCACGAAGGCCTGATGGTGATCATGCTGGTGGGGGTCACGGTGGCGTTCGCGATCAAGGCGTCGCTGGCCACGGCCGTCGCCTGAGGCGGTCTCACCCCGTGCTCGGGGCCGCCAGCGAACTCGGCGGCAGATTCGGCGGTACCGCGATCGGGCACCCGGCGGGACCCCCGGATCGGGCCCTGGCACGCCGTTCCGGCGTGGATCCATGATCGGAGTCACGTCGGCGTGGGGAGCCCGTCGGGCACGACATGGATGGCGTCGTGCTTCCGGCTCCCAGATCCCTTTGGCAACATGGCTGCGCTGCATTCGGATCCGCAGTCGCCGGAGCCACGGCCCTTGACCAGCTACATCAACCTGCTGACGGTCGGTCTCGCCCTGAGCATCGTCGGGGTCATCTTCCTGGCCAACTCGATGGCGGTGCGCAAGCCGCGGCGCTTCATCCAGGAGTACTTCGGGATCGAGCGCCCGCAGCACTTGCGCAGCGTCCTCGACCAGCTCAACGCGAAGGCGCAGATCTTCTGCGGCTTCCTGGCGCTGCTCGTGGGCTTCTCGCTGCAGATCTCGGCGGCCATCGATCCACCTGCGCTGGCCGGCACGGGGGACGATGCCTGGACCCGGGCCCAGTCCCTCTCGGTGCTGGCCACCGGGATCGTGGTGCTCACCGCCGGACTCCGGTTCCTGCAGAACGCCTGGAGCCTGGCCGTCTTCCGTCGACTCATGGCCGAGTTCTTCGCCGAGCATCCCGACTGGGACTTCGAGAAGCACCCGCACGAGACCCGCGAGCTGGGCGACCTGCTCGGCGTGGATCACGGCGAGGACGATTCGATCGGCGACTACGCCGACCGCGTCCGGGCGTCGCTGGGTCTGACCCACGACCGTCCGTCGGCGCTGGCCGATGACGCCTTCGCACCCATGCGTCGCTTGGGAAGCGAACGCCGGGGCTGATCCGCTCGGGGGAGGCGCGCGCGAGTCGCTCCTCGACCTGCTGTTGCCGCGGGCCTGCGCGGCATGCACGGCCCCGAGCCACGCCTGGCTCTGTGGCTCCTGTCGACGGCGGGTGATCCCGGTGGCGGGGCCGGCCTGCTTGCGTTGTGGCGCCCCCTGGACCCGGGCGCGCCTCCGAGGAGGCTGCGGACGCTGCCGCCGCTTCGGCCGGGCCTACAGCTTCTCTTCAGCGGTGGCGGCGTGGCGCCACCGGGGGCCCGTGCGGGCAGCGATCCACCGCTTCAAGTACGGCGGCCGAGCCGACCTGGCCGTCACGTTTGCGCGGGAGCTGACCGGGATGCCCCGGTTCGCGGGCTGTCGGAGAGCTGCCGGGACGCTGCTGGTGCCCGTGCCGTCGCGGCGGGGATCGGGGCGGAGTGATCAGGCCTTGCTGCTCGCCCAGGCCCTCGCGGACGTGTGGGCGCTGCCGGTGGGGACCGTCCTGCGGCGTCGCCGCGTCGTGCCCGCCCAGGCCGGAGCGCCTCGGTCTCAGCGCCTGCGGCAGGTGCGGGGGGCGTTCACGGCCGGGGCCGGACGCATCGGAGGTCGCAGCGTGCTGCTCGTGGACGACGTGCTCAGCACCGGTGCGACCGTCGACGCCTGCAGCCGTGCCCTGAAACGAGCCGGGGCCACGACGGTGAGGGTCGTGGCCCTGGCGACGTGACCGCGTCGTTCCCGGTCGGGGTTCAGCGACTCTCGCGGGCTGCCCGGCGCAACTCGTTCATGTCGGCCACGAAGCGCTCGATGTCGGCCGCATCGGTCGCGGACACGTCGAGGAAGCGCAGCGTGAGCACGGTCTGCCCGTCGGTCTCGGCCGAGGCTTCGATGCGCGCGCCGAGTTCGAAGTAGTCCTTGCGGTAGAGCTGCAGGCGGAACTTCAGGCTGACGGCGCGGCCGTGGGTGAGCTGGCTCTTGGGCTTGCCTGCGATGCGGCACTCCATGCCGTCCGCGTCCAGGCGGGCGAGCCGCGCGACGGTCGGCCGCGTTTCCTCGGGCACGATGATCATCACGGTGCTCTCGGCACCCTGCTCGAGTTCCACGGTGTCGCTGTCGTCGAGGGCCGCGAGCGCGGTCTCGTCGTCGTCGTGGATCGTGAAGAGCCGGTCGAGGCCGAGTGATTCCATGGCCTCCTTGACCGCCGAGCTGGCCTGGCTGACGACGAGGTCGCCACCCTCGGCGCGGCAGGCCTTGCGGGCCTTGATCATCGAACCGAGCGCGGTGCTGTTGACGAACTTGACCAGCCGCATGTTCAGCACGATGCGGTGGGTGCCGTCAGCCTGGACCTTGGCGATCTCGTTGCCGAAGGCGTTGGTCACGAACGAGTCGAACTCGCCCTTGAGCGTGAGGACCACGACGCCCCCGAGGTTCTCCTTGAGCAGCTTCATCGGACGCAGGTCTCTCCGCTTCGGGGGTCGCACCGCACCGCGGGGGCGGTGCTCGTGGGTCTTCTGGCCCGGGCGACCGCCGCCGTTGCGGGACGGCCGAGCGTGGCGCGGGTGTTCTCTGAGCGTTGCGTGCCGCATTCTGTGAGGCCCTCCGGGGCGGGTCAAGCGCCGGCCCCCCGCCGGCTTCGTTTCGCCCTGTCGATTCAGGGAGCGGCCCTCAGTCGCCTGTCGCAGCTGACTTTCCATGGCGGCCCGGTGGCGCCGCACCCCGGCCGGCCGCTCCCCGAGCCCCTGCCCCCTCGTAGAGAAGCCGAGAGGCCGCGCTGGTAGACTCCCGCCATGCCCTCCTGGTTCCGCCGGCGTGACAAGACGCCCCCCGATGACGCGCCCCTGGCGCCCCCGACGATTCCCGCGCTGAACATGCCCCCTGGGGCCGACGCGGGCCAGACGATCTACGTCACGGGCGATCGCAAGCGGGACACCGATCGCATCAAACTGCTTGTCGAGAGCCTGGGCGAGGTCAGTTCGGCCTCCGACCCACGCGAGTTGCTGGTCCGCATGGTGGATCGGGCCATCGTCACGGTCCAGGCCGAGCGGGGGCTCCTGTTCCTCTCCGGCAAGGACGAGGACGGCAAGCCGATCCTCCGCACCGCCCGCTCCTCGGACGGCCGGGACCTGCCCCCGCAGGCGGCCTGGTCGACGCGGGTGGTCGAGGACACCCTCGAGAAGGTCGAGGCGGTCTGTCTCAAGCTGGACGAGGGCGGTGACTTCGACCCGAGCCAGTCGATGCTGAGCCTCAACATCCGCGCGGTCATGTGCGTGCCGCTGGTGCACCAGGACCAGTGCATGGGGGCCCTGTATGTCGACAGCCAGGCCTCTGCGCGCAACTTCGACCGCGGCGACCTGCGCTTCTTCCAGGCCTTCGCCGAGATGCTGTCGATCGTCTGGGCCAACCGCAACGCGCTCGAGGAGCGCCTGGCCGGCGAGCGCATGCGCCAGGATCTGGAGTTGGCCCAGGAGATCCAGGCCGCCCTGGTCCCGGCCGAACCGCTGCGCGTCGCCGGCTACTCGATGGTCGGACGGGTGCAGCCCGCCACCGAGACCGGCGGGGACTACTTCGACTTCTTCATCACGCGGGGGGACCGCATCGCCATGGTGGTGGGCGATGTCTCCGGACACGGCATGGGATCCGCGTTGCTCATGTCCGGCGCGCGCGCCTACGTGCGGGGCTTCTGCCAGCAGGAGAACTCACCGGCCACGATCCTGCGCCGCGTCAACCGGCACCTGGCGCAAGACACCGCCGACCACATGTTCATGTCGATGTTCCTGTGCGTGCTGGATCCGAGCACCGGCGACTTCCACTACTCCAATGCCGGCCACCCCAACCCGATCCTCTACCACGCCGACACCGGTGAGCTGGAGGACTACCACGTCACCGGGTTCGCCCTGGGGATCGAGGATGAAGCCGAGTTCGGGGAACGCGGCCCCTTCCGCCTCAACAAGGGCGACACCGTGATCATGTTCAGCGACGGCCTGACCGAGCTGCGCGACGGCGACGAACTCTTCGGCCGCGACCGCATCCGCGCGTCGGTGCTCGAGCACATCGGCGGCACGGCGCCGGAGTTGCTGGCGGGGCTCTTCGCCGACGCGGAGAAGTATAGCGACCAGCTCGCGGACCATGCCGACGACGTGACCATCGCGGTGCTCCGCTTCAACGGCACCGACTGACGTGACGGGCCGGCTCTTCCGCGAGGTGGTCCTGCCCGAGCGGGACCCGGCCGAGCGCTTCGATGTCCTGGTCGAGGGGCGTGAGATCGCACGTGTGGGACCGGGCGGCAGCCTGGCCGTGCCAGCGTCCGCGACGGTGGTCGAGGCCGACGGGCGCTGGTTGCTGCCCGGCTTCATCGATGACCACGTGCACCTGCGCGAACCGGGCCTGGAACGCAAGGAGGGCTACGCCACGGGCACCCGCGCCGCGGCGGCCGGCGGGATCACCACGCTGCTCGAGATCCAGAACAACCCGCCGCTGATGGTGGATCGCGCGGCCGTGGAGGCCAAGCTGGCCCAGGTGCGGCCGCTCTCCGTGGTGAACATCGGCGTGTACGGATCGCTGGTGCGCGAGTCGCTCGGGCATGCGAGCGAGATGGCGGATCTCGTGCATGGCTACAAGCTGTTCATGGGGCCGTCCACCGGCGGCATCGACGTCAGCGGGGACGAGGTGTTGCGCTCGATGTTCCGCGAGGTGGCCGCCACCGGCCACTGGCTCTTCGTGCACGCCGAGGACGGTGACCTGATCGCGCAGGGCATCGCGCGGCACGGGCCCGACGGTGCGCGGGCGTTCCATCTGGCGCGCTCGGCGGCGGCCGAGATCAAGGCCACCGAGGACGCGCTGCGCCTGGCCCACGACGAGGGCACGCGCCTGCACGTCTTCCACCTGAGTTCCGGCGGCGCGCTGGAGCTGATTCGCGACGCGCGGGGTGCCGGACGCCCGGTCACCTGCGGAACGTGCCCTCACTACCTCTACTTCACGCACGAGGACACCGCCCGCGTGGGCCCGTTGCTGAAGGTCAACCCCTCGATCAAGACCGCCGGGGATCGCGAAGCGCTGCTCGCGGGCCTGAGGGACGGCACGGTGGACTGCCTCTCGAGCGACCACGCGCCCCACACGGCGGAGGAGAAGGCGCGCGAGTTTCCGCTGGCTCCGTCGGGCATCCCCTGCCTGGACATCTTCATGCCGCTGTGCCTGACCCTGGCGGAACGCGGCGCGCTGCCCCTGACCACGGTCCTCGATCGCGCGGCGAGGACTCCGGCGGCCCTGCACGGATTCGAGCGCAAGGGCTCGGTGGCCGAGGGCTTCGACGCGGACCTGGTCCTGGTCGACCCCCGGGAGCGCCGCGTCGTCCGCGGCGCCGAGCACTTCAGCAAGGCCAGGCAGACGCCCTACGAGGGCGCCGAACTGATCGGCTGGCCGCAGCTCACCGTGGTCGGTGGAGAGGTGGTGTTCGCGCGCTCACCCGAGGCCTGAGACGCGGCCCGGGGTCACGGTTCCTCGGCGTGGATCCGCCGCGCGGTCTCGGTGGCGATCTGCAGGCCGACGAGCCGCGCCACCAGCATGGCCAGGAACAGCTGCCCCAGCACGGCCTCGGCCACGGCCAGCCCCCGGGGCACGCTGGTCGCCGGCGTGATGTCGCCGTAGCCGAGCGTCGTCAGGGTGACGAAGCTGAAGTACTGGAAGTCGGCCAGATAGGCGAAGGAGTTGTGGGGCAGGCTCCCGGTCTCCTCGATGCCCGTGAAGGCGCCGTCCTGGAGCGCTGCGACGAGCCCGAACAGCAGCGAGAAGGCCATGCCGAACAGGAGGTAGACGCAGGCTGCACCGGCCAGGACGTGTCGGTCCACCTTGCGCGTGACCAGGATCGCGCGGAGCAGGACGACGGCCACGAAGAGGAAGAACGTGGCGCCGAGCCCGTGCGACGCCAACAGCGCCGGGCTCACCTCGGCCTCGAGTCGGGCGGCCGCGCCGAGTCCCAATGCCGTGACGGCCAGTCCCGCGGCGAGCAAGAGTCCCCAGGTCATGCGGCTGACCGCCCACAGCGCCGCGAGGATCAGCGCGGCGAAGATCAGGTCGAGCCAGCGCGCCTGCACGCCGTCCCCCAACAGCACCGGACGCATGAAGACGGCAGCGAGCTGGAACACGAGCATGACCAGCAGGATGGAGAGTCGCGACAGGTCGCGCTCGGCGCCGGCAGCCGTCGACGTCGTGGGCGCCGGAGGTCTCAATGGGCCTCCAGCCAGTCGTGGCCCGACCCGGTGTCGACGACCAGCGGGACGTCGAGTTCCAGGGCACCCTGCATCTCCCGGGTGACCAGCGCGGTGACCCGCTCGACGTCGGCCTCGGGCACCTCGAACACCAGCTCGTCGTGGACCTGGAGCAGCATGCGCGCGTCCGGCGCCTCTTCGCGCAGCGCGCGGTCCACGGCGATCATGGCCAGCTTGATCAGGTCCGCCGCCGAACCCTGGATGGGGGTGTTGACGGCCACGTTCGCGGCCATCGCCCGCAGCCGCGGCTCGGCGCTGTCGATGTTCTCGATCTTGCGGCGGCGACCGGTGAGCGTCTCGACCCAGCCCTGCTCGCGGGCCAGGTCGCGCGTGCCGTCGAGCCAGTCCTTCACCGACGGGAAGGTGAAGAAGTACTGCTCGATGAACTCGGTGGCTTCCTTGGTGGTCATGCCCGTCTCGCGCGCGAGCCGCTGGGCGCCCATGCCGTAGAGGATGCCGAAGTTGATCGCCTTGGCGCGAGCGCGGATCTCGGGGCCGACCTCCTCGTCGCCCACGCCGAACACCAGCGACGCGGTGCGCTGGTGGATGTCGACGCCCTCGCGGAACGCGGTGACCATGGCCTCGTCGCCCGAGAGGTGCGCCATGACGCGCAGTTCGACCTGGCTGTAGTCGGCGGACACGAGTCGGTAGCCGTCCTGCGCGATGAACGCCTGGCGAATGCGCCGCCCCTCCTCGGTCCGGATCGGGATGTTCTGCAGGTTGGGGTCGCTGCTCGAGAGGCGCCCGGTGGACGCGCCGCCCTGGTGGTAGGTGGTGTGGATGCGCCCCGTGAAGGGGTGCACCTGGCTCGGCAGCGCGTCGACGTAGGTGCCCTTGAGCTTGATCAGCTGCCGGTGCTCGAGGATCTTGGCCGGCAGCGGGTGCTCGCTCAGCAGCTCCAGGACGCTGGCGTCGGTGCTGTAGCCGCTCTTGGTCTTCTTGATGCGCTTGATGCCGAGCTGGGTGTGGATCGCCAGCTTCTCGAACAGCACCGCCTGGAGCTGCTTGGGGCTGGAGATGTTGAAGGCCTCGCCGGCGATGTCGTGGATCTCGGTGGTGAGCTCCTCGAGGCGACCCTCCATCTCCGTCGAGAGGCCGGACAGGTAGTCCACGTCCACGAGGATGCCGTGGCGTTCCATGCTCGCGATGATCGGGAGCACGGGCATCTCGATCTGACGGAACACGTGCTCGACGCCGTCGCCATCGAGCATGTCCGCGAAGAGCCGGTGCAGGCGGCCGGTGACGTCGACATCCTCGCAGCCGTACTCGCCGCAGGTCTCGACCGGCACGTCCCACATCGAGATCTGCTTGGTGCCCTTTCCGATCAGCGCGCTGGTCGGGATCTTGCTGATGCCGAGGTGCTTGAGCGCCAGGAAGTCGAGGCCGTGCTGGGCCTGGTGCGCGTCGAGCACGAACGAGGCCAGCATCGTGTCGAAGGCGATGTTGCCGAAGGCCACGCCGTAGCGCGACATGATCTGGGCGTCGTACTTCAGGTTCTGGCCGACCAGGGGGACCTGCGGGTCGGACAGCACCGGACCGGTGTCGGCCAGGAAGCGCTCCAGGTCGCTGCCCGCGGGAGGCACGAAGGGGTCACCGGCGACACCCGTGCCCGTGAGCAGCAGCGCGTCGTCGGTGGGGCCGGCGTCGGCGGGCGAGGTGTCGAACAACGCGCCGCTCGCCGTCGGCACGCCTCTGGTCCGCACGCCCGTGGTCGGCACGCCCCCCGCCGGCACGCCCGACGCCGACAACAGGACCAGCCGTTCGCGGGCGGTGATCGCGTGCCCGCTCGGGCCGAAGATCGGCTCGGCCAGGTTGACCGGAAGGTACCAGCCCGAGTTGCCCCCGAAGGCGAAGCCCAGTCCCACCAGCTCGGACTCCAGCGGGAGCAACCCGGTGGTCTCGGTGTCGAAGACGATCGGAGTCTTCGCCGCGTGAGCCGCGCGCAGCTCGACCAGGAACGCGTCGTAGTCCGCGGCCGTCGTGACCACGTGGTAGTCGCGGTCGTCGGCGCTGGTCGCCTTCCCCCCGAGGCGATCGATGAGCGAAGGGAAGTCCAGCTCCACGAACAGCTCGCGCGCGGCCTGGGTGTCGGGACCGTGGTACGCGAGGTGCTCGAGCTCGAAGCCGACGGGAGCGTCGAGTCGGATCGTGACCAGGTCCTTCGACAGGTAGGCCAGGTCCTTGCCCTCGCGCAGCCGCGCCTGCAGCCCGGGCGGCTTGATCGTGTCGATCTTCGCGTAGATGTCGTCGAGCCCCTGGTACTGATCGATCAGCGCCAGCGCGGTCTTCTCGCCGACGCGCGGCACGCCGGGCACGTTGTCCGAGCTGTCGCCCATGAGCGCGAGCACGTCGGTGACCTGGTCCGGGCGGCAGTGGAACTTCTCGCGCACCGCCTCGGCATCCTGGATCACGATGTCGGCCCCGGGGCGCGTCGGGTTGTACATGAACACCCGGTCGCTGATGACCTGCATGAAGTCCTTGTCGCCGGTGACGATGTAGACCTCGTGGCCGGCCTCGGCGGCGCGCACCGCCAGGGTGCCGATGACGTCGTCGGCCTCCCAGCCGTCGAGCCCGAAGACCTCGAAGCCCAGGGCGTGCGCGAGCCGCTCGAACGTGGGCAGCTGCTTGATCAGCTCCGGGGGCGTCTTCTGCCGCGTGGCCTTGTAGTCGGAGTAGGTCTCGTGCCGGAAGGTCTTCTTGGGCGTGTCCATCGCCACGAGCGCGAAGTCGGGGGACTCCTTCTCGATCAGCGCCAGCAGTGACGACGCGTAGGCGTAGGCGGGCCCCGGACCGGCGGCGAAGAAGGAGCGGTAGGCCAGGGCCGAACCGTCGACGAGAAAGGTGCGAGGTGCCATCGCGGCCATGGTAGCGAGATGCGGGGTGGACTTCGCCCGGCGCAGCCGGAAGGATGGTCGCATGCTTCCTCGCGCGATGGGCGTGACCGTGCTGTTGGTGTCCGTCCTCGGGATGGGCGCGTGCAGTGATGCGGACGCCGCGCGGCGCACGGCCGCCCATGCCGCGATCGCGGACCTGCTCGAGCAGGATGAACACTCCGCGGCCCTGGCGGGCTGCATGAAGACCCTGGCCGACCTGGGCGACGATCCGCGGCTGCAGCTGCTCGCGGCCCAGGCCTGCAACGGGCTCCAGCGTCGAGCCGAGGCCATCGGCCACGCCGACCAGGGCCTGCTGCTGCTCGATGAGGGCGACCCGGCCCTGCGCGGCGAGCTCCAGTGGGCCAAGGGCGTGGGTCTGGTGGCGCGTTTCCGTGACCTGGGTGCCGAGGGCGACTGGCGCGCGGCCAACACATCGCTCGAGTACGCGACGGCGGCGGGCGGCCGCCGGTTCGACGCGGCCGTGCTGCTGGCCGTGATCCAGGACCTCGGCGACCACAAGAACGACGAGCGCCAGCTGCGGTTCGCGCGCCTGGCCCTGGAGCTGCGGCCCGAGGCGCCCGACGTGGCCAAGCTGGTCGCCCTCCTGGAGTCGAAGGGGCTGGCTCCTTGAGGCCTGCGTTCTCGTCGCGCTGGGCGCTGATCCTCGCAACGCTCGGGATGGCCATCGGCACCGGCAACCTGTGGCGCTTCCCGAGGATCCTGGCGGCGAACGGGGGCGGCACCTTCCTGATCCCCTGGGCGCTGTTCCTGTTCACCTGGTCGATCCCGTTGCTGATGGTCGAGTTCTCGCTCGGCCGCGCGACGCAGAAGGGGCCGCTGGGAGCGTTCGCGCGACTCTTCGGCGAGCGCGCCGGCTGGCGCGGCGGCTTCGTCGCCGTGTGCACGCTGGGCATCATGTTCTACTACTCGGTCGTCTCCGGCTGGACGCTGCGCTACCTGTGGCTCGCGGTGACCGGGGGCATGACCACACTGACGCCCGAGACGGCGGTGGCGTCTTTCGAGAGCTTCACCAGTTCCGGTGCGCCGCTGGGGTTCCACCTCGCGGCGATCGGTCTGTCCTGCGCGGTGGTCATGCGCGGCGTGACCGGCGGGATCGAGCGCGCCTGCAAGGTGCTGGTGCCGACGCTCTTCGCGGTGCTGCTCATCGCCGCGGTTCGTGGCCTGACCCTCGAAGGGGCCGACGCCGGCCTCGACTTCCTGACCACCGTCGATTGGGCCCTGCTCGGCGAACCGGAGATCTGGCTGGAGGCGCTCTCGCAGTCGGCCTGGTCCACGGGCGCGGGCTGGGGGCTGATGATCTGCTACGCCGTCTACGCCGGTTCGAACCTGCGCGCCGGCCGCGAGTGCGTGACGACGGGCGTGGGCAACAACCTGGCCTCGCTGCTCGCGGCGCTGGCGATCATCCCGGCCACCTTCGCACTGGCCGCCGTGGCCGCGCCCGGCGCCGACCCGGCGACGCTGGTGCAGGAGTCGGGTCCGGCGAACACCGGGCTGACCTTCATCTGGATGCCGGTGTTGTTCCAGCAGATGCCCTGGGGCGGCGGGGTCCTGTCGGTGCTGTTCTTCCTGGCCCTCGCCTTCGCCGCCCTGTCGTCGATGATCGCGATGGTGGAGCTCGGCGTGCGCAGCCTGGTGGACCTCGGCCTGCCGCGGCGCGGCGCGGCGGGTCTGGTCTTCGCCGTCGGGTTCCTCCTGGGCGTTCCCTCGGCCATCGACCTGCCCTTCGTGGCGGGGCATACGGGGCTCGGGTTCTTCGCCAACCAGGACTGGGTCTGGGGCGTGGGGCTGATCGTCTCCGGCGGGCTCGCCGCGTTCAGCGTGATCGGCTACGGCGTGGACAAGTTCTGGGTCGAGACCATCGGCGGGCCCGAGGCGCACCGGCAGGGGGCCGGCGGGATCTTCCGGATCGCCGTCGGTGTGCTCGTGCCGGTGCAATTCGTCGGGCTCATGGCGTGGTGGTTCAAGGAATCCTACGGCTGGACCGGCCTGTCGGGCTGGGAGGGCGTGAAGGCCTGGCTGAATCCGATGGAGGCCTTCAGCGTGGGCACGTGCCTGGTGCAGTGGGCGCTGGTGCTGGTGCTGCTGAAGGCGTTCAACAGGCGGCTGGCGAGCCGCAGCGCGCGCTGACGGGCGTCAACGCGCACCGCGCCGCCCCAGCTCCCGGAAGCGCCAGAACAGCGTGGCCTCCAGGAGGATCGCGATGGAGTACAGGCCGATGGTCAGGAGCATCGGCACGGCGTAGCCGTCGGTGCCCTCGCCGAGCAGGCCGCCGGTGACCTCGATGATGCGGCCGCCGGCGATGTTGCTGAGGCCCCAGCCGAGGTTCCAGCCGAGCATCGACATGCTGTTCACCGGCGCGCGCCACTCCGCCGGCGTGATCTCCATGATCAGGTTGCGCCAGATCGGGTGGGCCAGGTTCATCAGCGCCGAACGCAGGATGAACGCGCCGATGGCCAGGGCGTAGTTTCCGGTGAAGGCCAGGATCAGGAAGAAGGGCAGGGACAGCGCCTCGGTCAGGATCGTCGCCTTGACCAGCCCCAGCCGCGCGACCACCAGCGGCGTGAGCAGCGTGCCCACGACCATGGCCGCCGAGCTGGTCGACATGACCAGACCGAGGCTGTCCTTGCCGATGTCGAAGCGGTCGGTGAAGAACAGGTTGATGAAGGGGATGGTGATGCCCGCGCCCAGGCCCATGAACAGGTGCGGCGCGGTGAGCCGCGTCCAGAGGTGCCGGTTCGGGCGCCTCAGGACCTCGAGCACGCTGCCGGTGCGGCCCTTGAGATCGGGGATGCGATCGCCGAGCGCGCGGAACGGCAGCAGCGCGATCAGCGCCGTGGACGCGCCGGCGATCAGAGCCCAGCGCAACGCCTCGGGCTCGAGCAGGGCCGAGCCCTCGAGCCGCGCCGCGATGAAGCCCGCGAGCAGGGGACCCACCGCCATGGCCGCCGCGTGGGTCGCGAACTCGGCCTGGAACAGGTGCGTGCGCACGGCCGGCGTGGACTCGCTGACCACGAACGGCGCCGACACCACGCGATGCAGGGTCACGGCCGCACCGGAGGCGAAGGCGAACACGACGAGCATCGGCAGCGTGGTGGACAGCGCCAGGCCCGAGATCGCCACAGCCAGGGCGAAGCACGAGATCGACAAGCTGCGCCGCGGCCCGAGCCGCTCGTAGAGCGAGGCCGACGGGAAGGTCGCCGTGAGCACGCCCACCGCGGAGGAAGCCAGCAGCACGCCGGCCTCGAACTCGCCGAAGCCCACCGAGCGCACGTACAGGTTCTGCAGCGTCCACAGGAACCCGAAGGCCAGCTCGAGCAGGAAGCTGCCGACCAGGAATGAGCGGGCGGGGCGGGAGAACTCCCGGTAGAGCGCGAAGGAGGTGGCCACGGCTGGCCGTCAGGGACCGGCGGCGGCCGCGCCACCCGCGCCGGCATCGGTCCCCGCGTGATCGGGAATCTGCCGGCCGAGCAGCAAGAGCACGGTGACGATCACCGTGATCCCCGAGCCGAACGCCATCGGGAACGTCCACCAGTCCACGAGCACCGACGGCACGTAGCCCACGGCCACGGCGATGCCGGCCGTGGTCAGCGCGTAGGGCGCCTGGGTGCGCACGTGGTCCATGTGATCGCACGCGCTCGAGACCGAGGAGAGCACCGTGGTGTCCGAGATCGGCGAGCAGTGGTCGCCGAAGATGGAGCCCTCGAGCACCGCGCCGATGCACATCACCACCATGACCATCCCGCCCACGCCCGAGTCGTCCCCGATGGCGAAGGCCAGCGCGACCACGTTGGGCAGCAGGATCGACATCGTCGACCACGACGAGCCCGTGGAGAAGGCCACCAGGCAGCTGACCAGGAACAGCAGCACCGGCAGCAGTTCGGGCGGCAGTGAGTCTCCGAGCAGGGCCACCAGGTAGTCCGCCGTGCGCACGTCCTGACAGACCTTGCCGATCATCCAGGCCTGCAGCAGGATCAGGACCGCGAAGAACAGGGCGCGCATCGACGAGATCCCCGCGCGGCTCACGTCGGCCCAGCTCAGCACCGTCTTGGGCGGCGGCGTGCCGCGGATCCTGCTGCCGACCAGGCCGACGAGCGACGCCGTGATCGTGAACAGCAAGGCGAACGCGGAGTAGCCCTCCCAGCCCTCGCTGACCCAGCCTTCACGGATCAGCCAGTCGCCGGCGGAGGTGTCGAAGGCCACGGCGACGCCGAAGCCGAGCGCGGTGGCCAGCTTGACCACGCCGGACCCGGACAGGAAGGCCGCCAGCAGCATGCCGAAGGTCGCGCCGACGAAGATCGGAGCGCCGCCACTGCCGTCGAACAGGATCGCCTGGACGTTGTTGATGTCGGTCAGCGCGCCCAGGCCCTGCTCGTCCACGATGGCCAGGCCGCCGCCGTCCTTGAAGATCTGCCACAGTGTCACGAACAGCACCGAGGCGATGGGGAACGCCGCGCGCCACCACAGTTCGGGAACGCCGGCCTTGGGCTCGATGCGCGTGGCCTCGTCGCTGACCATCGGCGTGCCGCCCTCGCGCACGACCAGCCCCGTGGACCGCGCGCGCTTCTCGGCGGTCAGCATGGGCCCGTAGTCGCGTCGCACCAGGATCGAGATGAGCACGAACGCCAGCGTGAACCAGCAGTAGAAGCGATAGGGGAGCGTCTGCAGGAACACCGCGTAGGCGCTGTCGGTCACGCCGATGCCCGGCAGCTGCGCGCTGAAGGTCGAGACCTCGAACGCGATCCAGGTCGACAGCAGGGACACACCGGCGATGGGGGCCGCGGTGCTGTCCACGATGTACGCCAGCTTCTCGCGACTGATGCGCATGCGATCGCTGAGCGGGCGCATGGTGCTGCCGACCAGCAGGCAGTTGGCGTAGTCGTCGAAGAAGATCAGCAGGCCCATGCCCCAGGTGACCAGCAGCGTGGAGCGGACCGAGCGCGCGAAGCCGAGCAGCAGCGAGATCAGCCCTTGCACGCCCCCCGAGCGGCTCATGATCCCGACCATGGCCACGAGCGCGATGACGAAGCCCAGGATCTCGACGCGGAAGGTCTCGACCAGCTCGCCCTTCAGGTAGACGGTGAAGACGTCGCGCAGGCCCGCGGGGATCGCCGCCCACAGCGAGCCGGTGGGACCGGCGGCGTGCAGGATCGCGCCCACGAGGATGCCGCAGAACAGGGCCAGGAGCACCCGGCCGAAGAGCAGCGCGACGAAGATGGCCAGCAGTGGCGGGAGCAGGGCCGAGCGGCCGGGCAGGTTCCAGCCCGAGTCCTCGGCCTCGCCGAGCAGGACGCCGGCCGTGTCGCTGACCGCGGCTCTGAGGGTGACGGTCGCCCCGGATCGCGTCAGGTCGAGGGCCAGGGTCAGGTCGCCGTCGTCGGCCAGCTCGAAGAGCGGGAGCGCCCTGGCGGCGCGCGTCTCGTTGACCAGGTTCAACGCGGCGCTCAGGCCGCGACGGAACGACGGCCGTGCGGCCGGCTCTCCGTCCACGGCCACCGTGGCCCGCAGGCGTGGCGCCGCCAGGCCCTCGGTGGACTGGTCCAGCAGGGTGAAGATCGGGGCTTCGGCCAGGTCATCGGCGGCCCACGCCGTCTGGTCCACCCGCAGCAGATCCGAGAAGCCCTGGGCCACCAGCTCGGCGCGATCCGCTTCGGGGACCAGCAGCAGGGCGGCCAGGGCGAGGCCGGCCGCGAGGCCCAGCAGGGTCGAGAGGCGGGACTTCATGGGTGGGCGGGGCCTGAGGGGCGGCGGGAGCCCCCGGATTGTAGCCCTACTCACCGGCCCGCTTGAAGCCGCTGGAACCCGGGTGGGATCATGGGGCCATGACGGATCTGCTCCTGATCGGCTTGGTGGTCTCGGTGCTCGTTCTGCTCGTCCTCGTGATCGGGCTGCTGCGGCGGATGTCCGAGCTGGGGCTGGAGCTCGAATCGCTCGAGGAGCTGGAGGAGATCCGCTCCTCGCTCGCGGAGCTGACCAGTGAGGTCCAGAGACGCGACCTGCACGAGCAGTTGCGCGCGCGGCTGACCGAGATGACCGAGTCGCACCGCCGGCTGGCGGCGGGATTCACGCGGCTGGAGGAGACGGTGCGCGACCAGGCCGCCGCGTCGGCCGTGCCAGCCGCGGCGGCGGAGAGCGTCGACACCCAGCCGGCCGCGCTCGTCATCCGACATCTGACCCGGCAGGGCTTCGCGAGTGTGCAGGTGCTGACGGAACTGAGTCGCATCGAGGGGCGTTCGGGGCGGGTCGCCTTCGAGGCCCGCAAGGGCGGCGTGATGCACAAGGGGCACGCCTTGGTGGAGGACGGCCGGGTGGTGGACCAGAAACTCCAGTCGGCCTATTCCGCCTTTCCGTGACGCCGCTGCGGGGTGACGCCGCGCGCCCCCCTGGTTTCCGCGACGCCCGGCATGCACCCTTGCCCGCTCCCCGCAGCCCCCGAGAATCCCGATGACCAGCACCGACACGCCCGTCGTCGCCATGGTGCGCGACCTGCCGTCCCACGTGGACCAGACCGTTCTCGTCCGCGGCTGGCTCGCCAACCGGCGCTCGTCGGGCAAGCTGCTGTTCCTGCAGATCCGGGACGGCAGCGGCACGGTCCAGTCCGTCGT
>JAJDER010000003.1 GCA_029259725.1 Planctomycetota bacterium
GGCCGGCGCTTCCGTCGAACGCCTCGAGCTGCAGATCGACGGACCCATCGAGGACCTTGCGGCGCGCGCGCCGTAGGGGCGGCGGCGCCGCCGCCGGCTGACCGCCGGCCACGGCCTTCAGCGACTCGGCGGCGTGCGCTCGACGAGTTGCAGGTCCAGCTCGACGTCCTGGTTCGGGTGGACCGACGCGTGGCCCTGCGCCTCCAGCCGGAGTGCTTCCCAGAGTTCGCCCGGGGTCGCGCGCACCTCGTACTCGCCTGCCGGCAGTGACGCCAGGATGTACGTGCCCTGCCCGTCGGTGACGGCCTGTTGCTGGTGCTCGTCGCCCATGGCGGTCACGCGCGCACCCTGTCGGGGTCGGCCATCGGGCCCGCGCACGACGCCCCCGACCTTGCCGCCCTGCTGGAGGTGCAGGGTGCCGACGTCGATCTCGGTGCCCTCGAGGGCTCGCACGCCGCGGACGTGCAATGGAGGTCCACTGCTGGGGCGAGCGGTGAGCACGTACTCACCCTCGGGCACGTGATCCAGGCGAAAGGCGCCCTCACGGTCGGTCTGCGTCACGAGGCCGGCGAGCGGCATGGTCGGGAAGGTGGACTCGACGGTCAGGGACGGGTCGTAGTCCATGCCGCGGACCTCGACGGGCACCCGCGCCGACGGTGGATCGAGCACACCGACGAAGGTGCCGCCACGCGTCAGCGGCACGACGACCTCGGTGGGCCTGTCGGGGTCGGAGTCGCGGCCGAGCAGGACGTCCTGGCTGCGCGTATGGGCGAAGCCCGAGGCGTCGATCTCGAACGCGTAGCTCCCCGGACGCAGCCCCGCGAACAGGAAGGTGCCGGGAGGGTCGGCGTCCTCGACGCTGAGGCGAGGCAACACGCCCGACGAGAGCGACGCACCGGTGCGCCCGTCGGGCTTGACCGTCACGTCGAAGTCGGTGGGGACGCTGCCCGAACTCACGACGAGCTGACCGGCGACGGACAGGGTCGGCTGCGCGCGGATCACCAGCTGGGTGTCGCCGCTGTCCACGGCCAGCTTCGACGGCAGGTACCAGTGCTCCGAGACGAGGTCGAGGTCGAAGCGCCCTTCGGGCAGCGCGGGAAACAGGAAGCCCCCCGTCTTGTCGGTCTCGATGTGTTCCAGGAAGAAGGTGTTGCGGCGGCGCGGTGCACGACTCAGGCGCAAGCGCGCTCCCGGGACCGGGCCGTTCGAGGGCCCGACGACGTGGCCGGCGAGGGAGGACGTCGTGGGCTCCAGGGCGAAGTCCTGCGTCACGCTCCGGGTCGGCCCGGTGAGCACGAACGTGGTCACGCTGGTCACCGGGGCGTAGCCGTCCGAGGCGGCGTCCACGCCGTACTGACGCATGGCCAGGTGCTCGAAGCGGTAGTGGCCGTCGTCGTCACTGTGGGTCTCGGCCAGGGATTCACTCGGGCCGCCGCGACGATGTTCGGTGGTGAGATCGGTGAGCACCAGACGCGCGCCGACGATCGCCGCACCCGTGATGGCGTCGAAGACCCGCCCTTCGAGGGCGAGGCCGGCGCCGAGCACCAGGTCACCCAGGTCGCGGGGCTCCGCCACGCTCAGAGTGAGCGGTTCGACCAGGGCGGGGGCGTGCCCGGTGGCGGAGAGGTCCAGGCCGAGGGGTGCATCCGCGGGCAGGCCTCGGATCATGAAGCGGCCCTCGGCGTCGGTCAGGTCCATGTGTCCGGTGTCGGTGCGCGTGCGGAAGGGCAGCCCGGGCTCGCTGTGGAAGGCGATCACGGTGGCCGCCGGGATCGGATGCCCGGCGCGGTCCGTGACGCGGCCGGTCAGCTCGGTCCGTTCGATGCCGGAGCCGACACGCTCGATGCGATCCTGCGAGGTGGGTGCGATGACGCCGCCGGCGTGATCGCGTTCCTCGACCCGATCGAGGTTGCCCGCCAGACCGGAATCGGGGCTCGCGCCCTCCACGAGGCCGCCGCCACGATCGGAAGAGACCTCTTCGTCGGCGAGCAGCAGGATCGTCACCAGGACGAGCAGGGCAGCCCCGACGAGGGCGAACAGCAGGACGGAGCGTCGACTCACGCCGGCCAGTCTAGTGTGGGCTCTGCTCGCCTGCACGGCAGCGCACGAACGAGTTCCATGCGTAGTAGGCCTCGGCCTGCTGCCGGCTGAGTGGGCGCTCGGCGCCATGGTCGCGCGCGCAGCGGCGACGGCCCTCGTCATCGAAGACCGTCACGCCGTACTCGCGATCGAACACCGATCGCCACTCGTCATACGTCCGTCGAGTGAGGTGTGGAGCGGCCATGGGGCCTCATCGGCAGCTGACGCCGGCGCCTTCAGCCTCGATTTCTTGCCAGGATGTCTTATCGACGTAAGCTTATATGTCGATAGGCGAGAGGCCTCGACGGAGACCTCGTTTGAGCACTCCCCGCTACTGCCTGCTCCTGCTGCTGCCCCTCCTGGCAGCCTGCGCCACGGCTGAGGCCCCCAGAAGCGTCCAGCGAGGCGCGCTCTCCAACGCCTGGGCCGACGACGTGAAGGGCATGCCGGGGCTCGCCGATCCCGGCGATGAGCTGGCCGTGCTGCTGCTGCTCACGGCGAGCGCCGAGTCGATCACGGGCGGCCGCGCCGACGAGGCACTGCCGGCCCTCGAGCGTGTGCTCGAGGCCCACCCCGACCACGCCACCGCTCGCTTCCTCCGCGGAGTCGCCCAGCTGCAACTCGGTGATCTGACCGGTGCACGCGACGACCTGATGCGCGCGGTCGAGCTGGACCCGACGGACTCGGCGGCTCCCGGTGTGCTCGCCCGCGTCCAGCACGAATTGGGTGACGAGGCCGCCGCGATCGCGAGCCTGGAGATCGCCCTGTCCCGCGGCGACGACCATCCCTGGACCCTCGCGAGCCTGGGCCACCTGTTGCTCGACGCCGGACGTTGGGACGAGGCCTACGACGCCTTCCAGCGCGCACTCGCGTCCGACCCGGACGAGGTCTCGGCGCACCGCGGGATCGGGATCCTGTTCTCGGCTGCCGGGGATCCCGAGCGCGCGGCGCAGGCCTGGCGTCAGGTCGTGGCCCTCGACGGAGCGGACATCGACGCGCACGTCGGCCTCGGTCACGCCCTCCGGGACTGCGGGCGGCGCGAGGAAGCGCTGCTGTCCTACGAGGACGCGCGGCGCCTCGATCCCGCCGAACCGCTTCACGCCGCCAACATCGCCTCGACCCTGCACGACCTGCATCGCTACGGCGAAGCCGTCGTCTACTACGAGGAAGCCCTCGCCGACGAACAGCTGCAGGGAGTCGATCTGGCCCTGCTGCACTTCGGGCTGGGTCTGATCATGGAGGAGCTGGCCGAAGTCCAACGCGCGGTGGAAGAGTACGAGTCCGCGCTGCTTGCCGACGACCACCTCGCCGCCGCGCACGAAGCGCTGGGCATGGTCCTCCGCGAGGACGACCCGGCGCGAGCGCTGCGCCACCTGATCCTGGCTCTGGAGTTCGGCGGCATCGGACCCGAAGCGGCGATGCACCTGGCCCTGCTCCACGAGGGCGAGGGCGACTTCGAGCGGGCGCGCCACCTCGCCGGCCTGCTGCTCGCGGCGGACCCGTCGGATCCCGAGGTGAGCTACTGCCTGGCCGAGCTTCACGTCCGCAGTCTGGATCCGCAGACGCGCGATCCCGCCGCCGCGGTGGCGCTGCTGCGACCGCTGCTCGACGGGCCGCGCGCCACCCGGCCCGAGGCGTGGGGGCTGCTCGGCGAGGCGCTCGCGGCGGACGGCCATCTCGATGAGGCCCTGGCGGCCGTCGAGCGGGCCCTGGCCGGGAGTGATCCGGCCGGCGCGCACTGGCGTCGCTTCGCGGCCGACCGGGAGGCCTACGCGACCCGCGCCGGACCGGAGCATGCGCGGGCGCCGAACCAGGATCGTTAGGATGCGGGCATGTTCGCCCGCGCCCTGCAGATCGTCGGTTTCCTGGTCGTCAGCTACGTGCTGCTCGACTCGCTGGTGTTGCGCGAGGAGCCGGACATGACGGCTGAGTTCGGGGGGCTGATCCTGGGCGGCGTGCTGTTCATCCTGGGACGCATGCTCGCCGGCCGGACCGCGCCGTCCTGATCCGGCGGGTCGGGACGTGCGGCGCTCAGCGCGTGGCGGCCGCGAGCGCACGTCGGTAGGTCGTGAGCACGTCCGTGCGGTGAAGCGAGCCCACGAGCCGGTCGCCCACGACGATCGGAAGCTCGATGGCGTCGCTGGACTCGAACACGTCGAACGCCTCCAGCAGGGTCGCGTTCGGCGGCAGCGTCTGCACCGTGCGCGCGCAGTCGCGGGCCAGCAGCAACGAGCCGAGGTGTTCGTTGCGCAGGAACTCGCGCATGTCGTCCAGGGAGAGTGCGCCGACCATGCGGCCCTCGGCATCGACGACGGGGAAGTCGTGCTGCTCGCCGCGCAACAAACGGTGGACGATGCGATCGAAGGTGGTGGTGTCCGCGATGGTCTCGCCGGGTGGGCCCATGGCATCGGCCACGCGCAGCGATTCGAGCAGGGCGCCGTCCTCGCGGTCGCGCAGCACGATGCCCTGGCGGCTCAGCTTCAGCGTGTAGACCGAGTCGCTGAGCAGGCGTTGGGCGATGGTGGCCGAGAGCACCGCGGAGGTCATGAGCGGCAGGATCATCAGGTAGTTGTCGCTCATCTCGAACATGAGCAGGATGCCCGTGAGCGGCGCGTGGGCGGTGCCGGCCAGGACCGCGGCCATGCCGGCCAGTGCGTAGGCGCCGAAGCTGCCGACGGGAACCGGTGAGAGCGCGTCGACCAGTTGTCCGAAGGCGCCGCCGAGCGCTGCCCCCACGAAGAGCGACGGCGCGAAGACGCCGCCGGACCCGCCGCCGCCCAGGGTCAGCCCCGTGGCCAGGACCTTGATCACGCCGATGGCGAGCAGGATCTTCCAGCTGTCGCCCGCGACGTCACTGTGGAGGATGCGCGTCATGGCGTGGTGGCCCTCACCGAGCAGATCGGGCAGCCACATGCCGAGCGCACCCACGAGCAGGCCGGCGACGGCCGCCTTGCCCAGAGGACCGAGGGACCACCCCGCGAACAGGTCCTCCAGCTTGTACAGGCCGCGCGTGAACCCGACGCTCACCACGCCGAGGGCCAGGCCCATCACGGCGTAGGCCAGCAGCTCCCAGCCGTGGACCATGGTCAGGCCCTCGCGCAGCTGTTCCGGCACGTTGAAGGCCGGGGCGTCGCCCAGGAAGTCGCGGGCCGTCACGGCGCCCAGCACCGACGCGATCACGATCGGCGTGAACGACTTCACCTCGTAGCTGCCGATGATGATCTCGAGCGCGAACATGACGCCGCCGATGGGGGCGTTGAAGACCGCCGCGATGCCCGCCGCGGCGCCGCAGCCCACCAGCGTGCGCAGCCGCCGGCGCCGCACCAGGAACACGCGCCCGATGGCCGACCCGAAGGCCGCTCCCACCTGCACGATGGGGCCTTCCTTGCCGACCGAGCCGCCCAGCCCGATGTTGACCGACGAGGCCAGGACCTTGACCCAACCGACCTTGGCCTGCATGCGCCCGCCTCGTTGGGCGATCGCCTCCATGACTTCGGGCACACCGTGCCCGGCGGCTTCCGGGGCGACGGCCCGCGTGAACCACGACACGAGCAGCATGCCCACCGGGACGACGAGCAGCGCGTAGGCGGGGGGCAGTTCGCCGCCGAACAGGTCGAGCAGCGGGCTGGACACGGTCTCCCCGGCGTGCCCCGGGTCCATCGTGGGGTGGCCGGGCCAGACGGCCATCCCGATGGCGTGCACGAGCCAGACGAAGACCACCGCGACGAGCCCGGTGATCACACCGACCAGCGCGCCCAGCACGATCAGGTCCGTGGTGTCGCCGCCGAGCACGGCGCGCATGCGGTCCGCGCCGCGCAAGGCCGACCGGTAGACGGTGTGAACGGGACGCCGCAGCATGGGCGCCGATCCTCGCACACCGCACCGGCTCAAGCCCGGGCCGGAGTGGCGCGGATCGCCGATCAGGCCCGGGGGTGGGCGGTGCGGTACACGTCCTTGATCCGCCCGATCGACACGTGCGTGTAGACCTGGGTGGTCGAGAGGCTCTCGTGCCCGAGCAACTCCTGCACCACGCGCAGGTCGGCCCCGTGGTCGAGCAGGTGGGTGGCGAAGGAGTGCCGCAACACGTGGGGGCTGATGTCGGCCGGCAGTCCGGCACGCACCGCCGAGGCCTTGACCATGCGGGCCATCGAGCGGCTGGTCAGGCGCCGGCCGTCGCGCGCATTGATGAACAGGGCCACCTCGGAGCGGCGGCGGCGGCGGGTCAGCAGGCGGGCACGCTCGGGCAGCCAGGCTTCCAGGGCGGACCGAGCCGGGCTGCCGACCATGCCCAGCCGCTCCTTGTTGCCCTTGCCCAGGACCTGGACCGACCCGATCTCGAGATCCAGGTCCATCAGGTCCAGACCCTCGCACTCGGAAACGCGCAGGCCCGCCGAGTAGAGCAGTTCCAGCACCGCGCGGTCGCGCACCGAGGCGAAGCTGTCACCCTCGGGAGCGCCGAGCAGCTTCTCGACCGCGGACTCATCCAGGGCTCGGGGCAGCGGGCGCCCCCGGCGCGGCGTGCGCAGGCCGGCGCTGGGATCCTTCGCGATCCGGCCCATGCGTCGCAGCCAGCGGAAGAAGCCGCGCATCGAGGCCTGCTTGCGCGCCAGGGTGGCCTTGGACACCTCGCCCAGCGAGGCCAGGTATTCGCGCAACAGCAGCGTGTCGATCCCGCCGACATCGTCCACGCCGGCCTCGGCCGCGAAGTCGATCAGGGCGCGGAGGTCGCCGCGATAGGCGCGCACGGTGTGCGGGCTCGCCTGTTGGGCGTGCTCGAGGTGGCCGAGGAAGTCGTCGACGAGCATGCACCCATGCTGAGGGGCCGAGGGCGCGATTCCAAGCGCGGCCCGCGGCTACGATGGCGGACGTGACCGACGACCTCGTCCAGCTTCCGGTGCCGGCAGGGCCTTCGCTGGGCCGACTGGCCGCTCAGCTGCCCGCCGGGCGCATGCCGCTGCTGTTCGACAGCGGGCCCGAGCCCGGCGAGCTGGCACGCTGGAACCTGCTCGTCTTCGACCCCGTCGAGGTCCTGAGCGTGGCTGCGGACGACGGGCCGCAGGCCTTCGTGGCCCTGGATGAGGCGCTGGACCGCCAGTGGCCCGGGCGCCGGGCCTGGCCGGCGCGAGACGCCGACGTGGACCGGTCTCCGCCGTTCACCGGCGGCGCGGCGGGCTGGTTCGGATACGACCTCGGACGACAGCTCGAAGTCCTGCCGCGACGTTGCGCTCCCGACGCGGAGCTGCCCGATCTGCTGGTGGGGCTCTATCGCTGGGTCCTGGCCGAACACCTCGAGAGCGGACAACGCGTGGTGATCGGGCGCGGCGCTCCCGGGCAGGCTCGGGTGTTCCTCGATTCGATCCAGGCGCTCGCCGACGCCGCGGCGCGCGCGCCCTTCCCGGGCGAAGCGTCGGGCCCCGCCACGGGGGGGCCGGTCGGCACGGGGCGCACCGCGTCGAGCACCTTCACGCGCGCCGCCTACGAGGCCGCCGTCGAGCGCGTGCGCGAGCACATCCTCGACGGGGACGTCTACCAGGTGAACCTGTCGCAGCGCTTCGAGGTGAGGCCGGCGCCCGACTCGAGAGCCCTCCACGCGGCCCTTCGCCGGAGGTTCCCGGCGCCCTTCTCCGCGCTGCTCCGCACGCCGCACGGCGACGTCGTGTCCAGCTCCCCGGAACTCTTCCTCAGGCGACGTGGAGCCCGCGTCGAGTCCCGCCCGATCAAGGGCACCCGGCCGCGTGGGGCGACGCCCGCCGAGGACGCGCGGATGCGGGCGGCCCTGGAGGTGTCACCGAAGGAGCGCGCCGAGCTGGCCATGATCGTGGACCTCGTGCGCAATGACCTGGGACGTACGGCGAGCATCGGTTCGGTGGAGGTCGAGCAGCCCTTCGGGACCGACGCCTGGTCCACGGTGTTCCACCGGGTCGCCGTGGTGCGCGCGCGATTCGAGCCGGCCACGCCGTCGTCGCGGCTGTTGGCCGGCGCGTTTCCGCCCGCGTCCGTCACCGGGACACCGAAGATCGCGGCCTTGTCGGTGATCGAGTCGCTGGAGCCGGTGCGGCGTCACGTGTACACCGGCGCGGTGGGTTGGGTCGGCGCCGACGACGATCTCGACCTCTCGGTGGCGATCCGCATCGCCACGCGCGTCGGCGACCGGCTGCTGGTCAACGTGGGCGGCGGGATCACGCTGGCTTCCGAAGCCGCCGCCGAGTACGAGGAGACCCTGCACAAGGCGCGCGCCCTGTTCGACGTGCTCGGCGTCGGGGCGCCGCCGGAAGGGGGAGGAGTCGGGTGATCCAGCAGCTGGCCTGGTGCGATGGCGCGGTGGTGCCCCTGTCCGACGTCGTGGTGTCGGGGCACGATCGCACCGTCCAGATCGGGTTGGGGGCGTTCGAGACGGTGCGTCTGTGGGGCGGCGTGCCGTTCCTGATCGAGCGACACCTCGAGCGCCTCGCGGCCTCGCTGTCCGCGGTGGGGCTGCCGCGGCCGGCGCACGTGGATGGCCTGGCTGACGGACTCGTGGCCCTGGGCCGCGCCCAGGGCGTGCGGTCGGCCCTGGCGCGCATCACGATCACGGCCGGCCCCGCGCCGGACGACGGCGACTCCGGGCTCGGAGTCGAGTCGGGGATGCGGGTGCTCGTCCACCTGCGCACGCCGCCGGCACCTCCCGCCTCGCCGGTAGTGGTGGGCATCGCTGACTTCGCCCACGACGTACGCTCACCCCTGGCGGGGGTGAAGTCGACCAGCTACCTCGTGCACCACCTGCTGCGCGATCGCGCGGCCGCGGCCGGTCGCTTGGACGATCTGATGGTGGACGCCGAGGGCCGCGTGACCGAGGCCACGGCCAGCAACGTCTTCGTCGTCCGGGACGGGAGGTTGATCACGCCGCCGGTCACCGAGGGCATCCTGGCCGGGATCACGCGCGGCCTCGTGCTCGAACTGGCCAGCGAGGCGGGTGTCCCCACCGAGGAGGCGGCCCTGTCGCGGGCCGATCTGGCCGGCGTGGACGAGGCCTTCCTCACCGGAGCCGGCAAGGGCGTGGTGCGGATCGACGTGTTGGACGGCAGGCAGCTGCCGGTCGCCCGACCCGTGGGGCAGGTCCTGACCGACGCGCACGCCCGCGCGATCTCGCGGGTCTGCGGAGTCGAGCTGGACGAGGTGCTGGCGGGTTGAGGCCTGCGACCCTGGCGGTGGGGCGGGCGGGGCCGCGTGCGTGGCGTGCCGTCTCCGCGCCGCCGTCCTCGCGTTGCGCCCTGGCCCGGGCGCTCCTACGATGGGTCGATCCACCTGGAGGTCCACGCGATGCTGTCCACCCTCGTGCTCGCCCTCCTCGCAGCGGTCGGCGCACCCGCCCTGCTGCCCCAGGACAGTGGTCCCGAGACCCTGGCCGAGATGGCCCTGAAGTCCCTGCGCGAGGGGATCGAGGATCACCAGATCGAGAACGTCGCCGAGGCCCTGGCGGACCTCGACAGCGTCTACACCAAGGTCTCGCCGAAGACCCTGAAGAAGATCCACAAGGCGGTCGGGACGATGTTCGCCGACCTGGTGCCGCGCAAGGCGGACGAGAACGTTC
Organism: Planctomycetota bacterium; assembly: GCA_029259725.1. Taxonomy (GTDB): domain Bacteria; phylum Planctomycetota; class B15-G4; order B15-G4; family B15-G4; genus JAJDER01. Next base: position 9,650 of record JAJDER010000003.1, read on the forward strand.
GCGGCGGTTACGACCTGGAGCAGGACCCCGGTACCGAGCAGGAAGTCGCCGCCTGCTACGGCATGGCCGTGGGCATGCTCTACGACAAGGACGACGGTCCCAAGATCCTGACCACCGCGCTCAAGCAGAAGCACGTCAAGGACTGGCCCGACGTGCGTGCGCTGATCTACGAGGGCCTCGGCTACCGCGCGGACCCGGCGCTGCTCAAGGACCTGACCAAGGCTCTCCGCGACCCGGCGCCGGTCGTGGTCGCCGCGGCCGCGACCGCTCTCGGACAGTTCCACGATGCGGACATGTCGGTGCGGAAGTCGGCGGCCGCAGCGCTCGCCGATGCGTACCTGGACTATCAGGAGGACGCGGACCGCGAAGCCAAGAAGGGTCGAAGCGAGGATGCGGCCGAGGTGCTCGCCGTGGTGGAACTCGCCTTCGACGGATCGCTGACGTCGCTGACGCGCCAGAGCCTGGAAGGCGCGGCTGCCTGGGACGAGTGGGTCAAGGCACACGCCAAGGACGCCGAATGGTGAGTCGACGTGAGCCTGACGCGCTTCGTGCCTGACAACCTGCTCTCGCAACTCCGGCGCGTGCAAGGGACTCCGGGTTCGTTGGCGCGCGGGAGCGCTCTGGGGATGTGGGTCGCCTTCACGCCGACAGTCGGCGCGCAGATGCTGATCGTCACCGCGTTGGGCATGCCGCTGCGCGCGAACATCCCGATCGCCGTGGCGCTGGTCTGGATCAGCAACCCGTTCACCGTGATCCCGATCTACTTCGGCTGCTACTGGCTGGGGGCGATCCTGCTGGGCGAGGATCAGGCGACGTTCGGGGAGATCACCAGCCTGATCGGGGATCGCGTCGCCGCCATCCCCGAGGACGGGCTGGTCAACGGCATGCTGTCCCTGGGCTTCGACGTGCTGGTGCCGATGTGCGTCGGATCGCTGGTCATCGCCACCGTGCTGGCCGTCCCGACCTACTTCGTGGCCTTGCACCTGGCCCGCGGCCATCGCGCCGCGGTGTTGCGGGAACAGGCGGCCGCGGGCGCCGTCCAAGTCGATCCGGCCGCGCTCGACGCCGCCGGGGGACTGACCGCTCCCCGTGACGAGGACATCCCGTGACCGATCCCGACGAGGTCCTGCTGCCCACGGGGGATGGCGGCGGTGGGAGCCTGCACCCCTCGGATCTCGACGCGCTCTCGTCGGAGGCGCGCCTGGCCACGGCCCTCGTCATGCAGGCCCAGGCGCTCGAGGGCATGCGCTCGGCTCAGGGCGACCTGCTGCGCCGGCTGGACGGCCGCCGCCGGATCCAGCGCGGGGTCGTGCTGGCCTTCGGGGCGGTGCTGCTCGCCGTGGGCGGCCTGGGTCTGTGGATCGAGCACCGGTTGGCTCAGCAGGGCGAGGCCCAGCTCGACGGGACCCAGCTCGCCGCCCTGCTCGAGGCGCAGGCGCGAGAGCAGGCCGGCGCCCGGCTCGCGAGCGAGGCCGTCTGGAGCCAAGGCCTGGTCGATCTCGAGGAGGAGCACAGGGTCGCGCTCGCGGCCCTGGGCGACCTGCTGGACACGCGGTTGACCGAGGAGCGCGCGCGCGGGAGCGCGGCGTTGCGAGACGAGCTGGCCGCCTTCACGGAACTCAGCGCCGAGCGGGATGGACTGCTGCTCCGCGCGTCCTCCCTGGAGGCGGACAACGCCCGCATGTCGGCCCAGCTCGAGGCCACGGCCGGCGAGGGCGGCGCGCTGCGCGCCGAGTTCGAGGAACTGGAGATCCGGCATCAGCGCATGATCGGGGAGAACACCCACTTGCGCACGCGGCTGCTCACCCAGGACGCAGAGCTCGCGAACCTGCGCGAGACGCTCTTGCAGGTCGAGGCCGCGGTGGAAGAGCGGCTCTCGCGGCCCAAGGCGATCGTGGTGGCGGAGCCGGGCGGCTCGGGCCTGGCTGACGCCGCGAACGCGGCCTTGCGTGCCGGCGGTGCGACGGACGCCCGCATCGCCGAGGTCGGCGGGCTCGACGCCGGTGGTCTGCTGGACTTGCTGGTCGTGCGTACCGATGAGTTCGGCCTGCCGATCGAAGTGGTGCGGGGTCGCCGTGCCGACCTGACGACCGTGGGGGGGCGGACCGTGTTGCGCGTGCAGCGGATCCCCGCTGAAGTCGCCGCAGAGGCGCAGGCGACGCAGCCGCCCACGACGCCCGCGCTCGGGGCTCTCGGGGCGCTCGAAGCCGCGCTGGGGATCGTCGCGCCCATCGACGTCTTCGACATCCTGCTCCCCGCCTTCGACCCCGCCCCGTGGCGCGCGCTGGGGCTCTCCGTCCCGGAGGTGACGCCCCTCTCGGACCTGCTGATCGCCTTCCAGGAGGTGATCGAACCGTGGGGCCTGCGCGTCGTGTCGGCGGAGGGCCTGATCGACGACGCACTGCTCGACGTGGTGGTCAAGGAGGAGAACGACCGGGGCGAGCTCCAGCGCACCTATCGTGCGGCACGCGCGCGATTGCTGGCGGAAGGGCCCGAACTCGTCCTGGAGGTGGGGACGGTCACGGTGAACGGCGAGCAGCGGCCGTTCTTTCGCGACACGCTTCATCTCGCGCTCCCGGGTGCGGACCTGAGACCCTGGCGAAGTGCGCTGCTGCCCTGAGTCCCGAGCGGGGCCGGCGGCGAGCGCGCGAGGATGCCGGAGGGGCACAGCGTGAGCGATCTGGAGTCGTTCCTGGAGCAGGGCACCGAGCTCTTGGACTCGGTGCTCGATGCGGTCGTCCCGCGCGCCGGAGAGGGTGCGGGAGAGCTGGCCGAGGCCATGCGACACATCGTCTTCTCCGGGGGCAAGCGGCTCCGCCCGAACCTGGCGCTGCTCGGAAGCCTGGACGTCGGCGGCACGCGTGAGGACGCCCTCGGCGCGGCGGCCGGCGTCGAGCTGATCCATGCCTATTCGCTGCTGCACGATGACCTGCCGTGCATGGATGACGGGCAACTGCGGCGCGGAAAGCCCTGCGCGCACGTCGTGTTCGGTGAAGCCACGGCGCTGCTCGCCGGCGATGCGTTGCTGACTCTCGCCTTCGAGGCGCTGGCCGACCGGACGCCGCAGGGGCGGCCGGTGGGAGCGATGGTCGTGGCGCTCGGGCGCGCCGCCGGTTGGGTCGGCATGGTCGGCGGGCAGATGGCCGATCTGGCCGCCGAGGGGCGGTCGCCCGACGTGGAGCGGGTGACTGCGATCCATGCCGGCAAGACCGCGGCGTTGATCTCGGTCTCGCTCGAGCTGGGTGCCCTCGCCGGCGGGGGCGCGCCGGACCAGGTGTCGCGGTTGGCCGCCGGCGGCCGGGAACTCGGCCTGGCGTTCCAGATCGTGGATGACCTCCTGGACCTGGAGTGCACGACCGAGGAACTGGGCAAGCAGGCCGGCGCCGACGCCGAGCGCGGCAAGATGACCTGGCCGGCGGCCGTGGGTTTCGAGCAGGCGCGGGCCGACGCGGCCCGGCTGATGGCGGAGGCCGAGGCCCATTTCGACTCGGGCGCCTGCCGGGCGCTCCTGGTCGGGCTGTGTCGTCGTCTGCTCCCTCGTCGCTCCTGAGACGAGGTCGCCCGGCACGCGGTTTCAGGGGGCGGAGAGGCCCCGAGAAGGCGATCGAGGCCGCTCAAACTGCTATCTTCGCTCGATCGCTCGTGCCCCGGAGGCGAGATGTCCCTGTACGCCAAGATCGACTCCCCCGAGGATCTGCTCCGCCTCAGCGTGGACCAGCTGCCCGAGTTGGCTGCCGAGATGCGGGCCGAACTCATCGAGACCATCAGCCGCACCGGCGGCCACCTGGGATCGGGCCTCGGGGTGCTCGAGCTGACGCTGGCGTTGCACTACGTCTTCGACTTCCGCCGCGACCGCCTGGTCCTGGACGTCGGCCATCAGTGCTACCCGCACAAGATGCTCACGGGCCGGAAGCATCGCCTCGACACGATGCGCATGGATGACGGGCTGTGCGGCTTCCCGCATCCCGACGAGAGCGACTACGACCTGTTCCACACCGGCCACGCGGGGACTTCGCTGTCCCTGGGCCTGGGCCTTGCCCTGGCCGACAAGCAAGCGGGCGAGGATCGCCACACGGTGGTCGTGATCGGGGACGCCGGCTACGGAGCGGGCGCTGCGTTCGAGGCGATGAACGCCGCCGCCGAGCTCGACGTCGACCTGACCGTCGTGCTCAACGACAACGAGATGTCGATCAGCCCGACGATGGGAGCCATGTCGCGTTACTTCACGCGCATCCGCACCGGGCCCCTCTACACCGGCGCCAAGAAGGAACTGGCCGAACTCATCAAGCACATCCCGGTCATCGGCGAGAAGCTCGACGCCGCGGTCCACGAGGCGACCAAGGTGCTGCGCTCCACGATCGTGCCCGGGCACGTCTTCGAGGAGTTCGGCTTCACGTACTACGGTCCGATGGAGGGACACGACGTCCCGCGTCTGATCCACACCTTCCGCGACCTCAGGGAGCAGAAGGGCCTCAAGTTGCTGCACCTCCTCACGCGCAAGGGCGCCGGCTGTGAGTTGGCCGCCGGTGATCCGCAGAAGCTGCACGGCGTGAAGCCGAGTCCGGCCGGCAAGGACGGCGAGGCCGATCCGCCCCTCGGTCGCCCGGCGCCCAAGCTCCCCGGGTACACGAGCGTGTTCGCCGACAAGCTCGTCGAGTTGGCCGGCAAGGACGAACGCATCGTCGGCGTCACCGCGGCCATGCCTGACGGCACCGGGCTGGTCCAGCTCGCCGAGGCCTATCCCGACCGCTGCTTCGATGTCGGGATCTGCGAACAGCACGCGGTGGGCTTCACCGGCGGGCTGGCCAAGGGCGGGTTGCGACCGGTCTGCGCGATCTACTCGACCTTCCTGCAGCGCGGCTACGACATGGTGTTCCAGGAGCTGCTGATCCAGAATGCCCACGCCGTCCTCGCCATGGACCGCGCCGGCCTCGTGGACGACGGGTGCACGCATCACGGCCTGTTCGACATCGCCTACCTGCGGACGCTGCCACGGACCATCTGCATGGCGCCGGCGGATGCCGATGAACTCGAGGCGATGCTCGAATGGGGCATCGAGCACCCCGGCACCGTCGCCATCCGCTACCCGCGCGATGCCGCGCCGCGTGCGGACGGCGCCGTGGCGCCGATCGAACTCGGTCGTGCCGTGACGCTGCGTGAGGACGGCGATCTGGTGCTCGTCGCCTACGGGACCATGGTGCGCTTGGCCGAGGCCGCGGCCGACCTGCTGGCCGACGATGGGATGCCGTGCACGGTCATCAACGGGCGCTTCGCGAAACCCGTGGATGTCGCGACCCTTGGGCCGGCGGCTCGTCGCGCTCGGCTCCTCGTGACGCTCGAGGAGCATGCCGTGCAGGGAGGGTTCGGCTCCGCCGTGGCCGAAGCCCTGATCGAGGCCGGTCAGGTCCTACCGCCGACGCTGATCATCGGGGTTCCGGACCGCTTCGTGGAGCATGGCACCCGACCCCAACTGCTCAGGAAGCTGGGATTCACGCCCCGGGCGCTGGCCGACCGGATCCGGAACGCCGTCAGGACCACGGTCCCGGCCCGGCTCTGACCTCGGGACAGCTGCCGCAAACGGCCACGCAGGTCGCCCTTGGAGGTCGAAGAGTGGACAGGACGGCCTGTCAGCGGCCGACCGGATCCGCCGTCCTGGGGACGCTCTCCACGAACCCGGGCAACCGGTCTCAATCCTGGCGTCCGGGGCGCCGATGACCCTCCGTGGCGTCCCCATCGATCGGATAGACTCCCCCTGATGCGAATCCGGCTGCTTACCCCTGTCCTGTCGGCCCTCTTCTTCCTCGGCCTGGCAGCGAGCCCCGCTCCAGCCCTGGGGGGGACGGGTGACTACCCGCACCTTCAGCTCTGGGATCTGCAGTCGACGCTGGTGCCGCCTTCCGCAGGCCCCTTCGACAGCACGGGCGTGTTCCAGGCCTTCAGCGGCTTCTCGTTCGAGGCCCTGGTCAGCTACCAGTCGCCCGGGCAGCCCAACACGAACGTGGCCTACGGTCTTCTCGTCTCGGCCTTCCAGACGCCGTTTCCCGAGGACCTGACGCCGCCGCCGCTGTTCACGATGCCGCCCTTCAATCTGATCCTGCCCGCCACCCCGACCCTCTCCGGTTCGGGTATCGGCTCGCTGCCTCTGCACGTGCCGGCGGGGATCTTCGGAATCGAGAGTTACGTGCAGGCCGTCATCTTCGACACGACGGCGAGCCCGAAGCTGCAGGTCAGCAACGGCGTGACGATCTCGATCCTCCTCCCCGACTACAACGTCTCGCTCTCCTACCTGCGGGACCAGCCCGACCCGGACGACGGCGTCCTCGACGGGTTCATCGGTGAGATCGGCACGATCGGTCTCGACGAGACCGAGGTCAACCAGCTCAAGCCGCTCGGAACGGCAGCGCCACCCGTCGCGATGCCGACGGACCTGGGGCTCGGTGATGTCCGCTTCCTTCCTCTCGTGCACAACGTCGGCGATGAGCCCATCAACCCGATGGCTCGCCCGATCACCGCGATCGCCCAGAACGTGGTCCTGGCCGACGACGTGATCGTCGTCGACAGCACGGCCGGATTCCCGCCCGTGGGGCGGTTGCTCATCGAGCAGAACGGGAGTGACCTCTGGGGGGCGAAGGGGAACGGAAACAACGACCCGCCGAATGCCGAGATCGTGACCTACACCGACATCACGGCGACCGCGTTCCTCAACTGTGAGCGCCTGCAACTCGGCAGCAACGGCCCGGCGACCGGCAACCACCAGGTGGGCGATCTTGCGGTCGGTGACTTCTCGTTCGTGACCTCACCGGCGGCCGTCAGCCGCTCCCGGGTGTCCACCGATGCGCGCAACGTCGACATGCCGCACGTCGTCATCCCGGAGTTCACCTTCACCGGAGGCGACGGTGAGGTGACGATGGATCTCGACGTGTACCTCTTCGAGCAGGAGTCCAACGGCGTTCAGGGGTTCCTTGTGGTCGACCACCGGACGCACCAATGGCGGGTGCTCGAGGACACCAAGCGCAACCCGAACTCAGGGCGCTGGGACCCGATCGTCCACGTGGCGCCGGATGGCCGCAGCATGATCGCGGCGCTGCGTACTCCGGGCGGGATCTTCGCCTGGGACAACAATCCTGATCACCTCATCGCGATCCGCCTGGACGGTCTCACCTGGCCGGCTACGGGCACCACGGACTGGCGCATCGAGTTCGAACTCGGCCCCCAGCCGCCGGATGCGCTGGCCTTCGGCGTGAAGTCACGACGGATCTGGACGCCCTTCACGCGCATCGTCGGCACCGATCCGGACAACTACGTCGTGTACGCCGGGCTGGCCTACAAGTGGAAGGCGGTCAACGCCGCCGGGCAGCCCTTCCAGGGAGACGACTGGGCCGGGTTCGAGGCCGAGTGGCTCCGCGAGGAGATCGTCGTCCGCGACGTGATCGAGTCGCCGCTGACCCCACCCGGTTCGGCCAAGGCCATCCCCTCGTCGCCGCGCCCCCTGATCATCGCGGACTTCGGGTTCACGAACGTGAGCGAGCTCATCACCCGCTTCGATCCCTACCCGATTCTGTCCGACGACGGCACCCTGCTCGCGATCACGGCGGGTTCCCGCGACGACCGCGAGGACCTGTTCGTGGTGCGCAACGTCAGCGTGGATCAGAACGGCCAGGTCCAGCGCCTGCTCGTCAACGTGTCGGGACACAAGGGCACGACCCAGGGCGGCTTCGGCCTCTATGAGCTGGTGGCCTTCCGACCCGGTGGACACGGTTCGGGACGCAAGGGCGCGATCTCGCCGGACAATGCCCGGGTCGCCTGGGTGGTTCGCTCCGGTAGCGGCGCGACGGTCGACTGGCTGCAGATCGGACGCACCACGGGCGTCGACTTCGGTTCGATCCAGAACGCGGGCGAGGACGACAACAGCGGCCTGTTCGAAGAGCCTGGTGCTCTCCAGAACGATCGCGTGATCAGCAACCTGCGCTGGCTCGACGCGGATCGCATCCTGGTCTCGATGGGACGGCAGCCGTACAACGACCCGATCGGACAGGATCCTGCGAAGTCGCCGCGCGCCGACCTGTTCGTCTACACCGTCTCGACCGGTGAGTTCGTGAACCTGACGGAGAGTGGTCAGAGCGGCGGCACGGGCTTCGCAACCCTCGGACGGATCGAGTTCGGCGGGTCCTTCGCCTCGACGTCGGGTGACTTCGTCTACTTCGTGCGCGCGGGCATCAAGGGCGTGGGCTCCTCACTGCCCGGCGAGGTCGATCTGACCAACGTGTTCGCGGTGAACGCGGCGACGCTCGACGTGTTCGACATCACCGGCAAGGAGTTCAGCTCCTCCCAGGTCCTGCCCGACATCCAGTTGCCCGCCGCCGAGACGCGCTACCTGCCCTGGTCGACGATCGTCGACATGGACTTCACCGAAGGGGCGGGCGACCAGGCGGGCCGCATGTACTTCAGCGGCCACAAGATCGACCCGGCCGACGGGAGCGACACGGGCCGCGATCATCTCTTCGCGGTCAACGTCGATGCGCCGTTCGTGAGCTTCCAGGTGACCAGCGGCGGCACCGCGCCGGCCGAGATCAGCAACGTCGCACCCAACCCGTACTCCGGCACGGTGGCCTTTGCTCGCGCTGTCGGCCCCGATGCGGCGGCGCCGACCCAGCATGCCTTCGTCGTCGATCTCGACAACTTCCTCTATGAGCGCGACCTGCTGCCTGACCTGGTCCTGGGGGGCAACTTCATCGGGCGAGTCATGGATGGGAGCTTCCACTTCGTGCCGCCCACACCGAGCGCCAGCGATGCGCTGGTCTTCTCGTTCGGGTACAAGGCGCTGCCGAACGGCATCGCCCACGTGGCCACCCCCGCGTACTATTCGCTGGGCGCGGTCTCCGATCCGATCATCGAGCCCAAGCCGATCCTGCTGCCGCTCGTGGCCACGGCCCTGCTGGGGCTCGACTACCGGTACTACATCCCCAGTGCCGGGTTGTTCGTCGACCAGACGCCGCTCCCGTGACACCGCGCCCGTGACACCGCTCGCGCGGCCCAGCCCGCGGCCGCGGGGGCCATGAGGCCGCTGAATCCGGCGGACTGGTCCGGCTCCCGGATCCTGCTCGTCGCCCCGCATCCGGACGACGAGGTGCTCGGCTGTGGAGGCACGGTGAGCCTGGCCGCCGGTGCGGGAGCTCATGTGCATGTCGTGGTCCTCGCCTCCGGCTCGCCGGGCATCGACGGGGACGCGACTCCGGAGCAGCGAGTCGCGGAGGCGCGTGCGGCGTGCGGCTTGCTGGGACTCTCGCCTCCGACGTTGATGGGTGCGACATCCGCGGACGTCCGACGGGACCCTCGCGCGTGGGGCCAGCGGATCGCTCGGGTCTTTCCGGAGCACGAGTTCGAGGTGGTGCTCGCACCTTGGCCCCTCGAGCGGCACGCGACCCATCGCGCGACCCTGCTGGCGGCGCTCCATGGGGCGCCGTCGAGGCAGGCAACCCGCTGGTTCGGCTACGGCGTCTGGGATCCGATTCCGGCCGGCCCGCAGACCGTCGAAGTGGACGTGACCACGGCGCGGGCCGGCAAGACCCGCGCTCTCGCGGCTCATGCCAGCCAGAATCAGGGGCGCTCACTCACGGCGGGCATGACCTCGCGCGACCTGGACCAAGCCGTGTTCTCGCGGATCACCGGCCCGGAGTCGCGGCGGGCGGTCGAGCGTCTGCTCGATCTGGGCGATCTGGCGTCGCGCGTGCGTGCCGCGGAGGATCCGTCCGAGGCCGTGTGCCGGTGGGCGGTGGAGCGAGAGCAGCAGCGCGTCACCGAACTGTGGGGGCCGGCACCACCCGTCACCTGATATCGCCGAACTCCCTCAGGATGATCTCGGCGAAGTCCGCCATGAGCACGGCCTTGGCTCCGGGCTGCATGTGGCACACGTCGGTCATGACCTCGTAGCCGACGATCCCGTCCGGCATGCGCTGCCGGAACAAGGCCTCGGCATCGAGCAGCCGCACGTCGAGGTCAGCGGCGACCGCACGCACGATGCCGTTGGTGTGTCGGTTGCCGCGGCGGGGGGCCCGGTCGCGGTCGATGGCTTCCTGGAGCAGGGCAGCAGCGCTGCCGCCGTCCCCCAGCGCGTAGTGACACAGCCCCAGGGCGAAGAGTGTGTTGGGCTGGTCGCGCAACACATCGAGCGACTGCTCGTAGAGGTCTGCGGCCTGCTCGAGTGCTGCGCGGTCATCGTCCGTGAGTCGCCCGTCCTGGATGCGGTCGACCGTGTTGAGTACCGCAAAGACCGGCTCCATCCAGAGCGCCGGGTCGGCCCAGTGCGCCCCCTCCACCGAGGCCATCTGGCGGCCCTCGGTGACCGGCGTGCTGGCGAGCGGTCCCTGCATGGTGCGCAGGTCGGGCGGCGAACGAGGCTCGCGGTCGGCCAACTCGGCCTCTCGCTCGAGCAGCCGCGCGGGCGTCAGCGCCATGCCCCAGTCCTCCTGACGCAGCCGCAAGGGCGGCAACAGCCCGCGCGTCAGGCGATCGGGCATCAGGGCGCGAGCTCGAGCCGCGAGGGCGTCGGCCCGCTCGCGTTCCTCGGCGGTGCCCTCGGTCGAGTCGGTGACGACCCAGGGTGCCACGAGATCGTTGCCGATGACCGTGCTCAGGATCACCGGCACGCCCGCGTTCCGGGTCGCGTCGACCATGCTGCGCAGGTTCTGCTCGTAGTAGTCGTAGAAGGTGAGCGTCTGCTCGAGGGCCATGCCGTCGAAGGTCTGGCTCCGCGGGCGCCGCCCCTCGGGGGCCTTCGGCGGCGAGCGCAGGGCACCGGCGAGCACGTTGACCGAGCGCAGGCTGGTGACCCCGACGAAGAGACTCCGGATGGTCGGGTTCGGCCACTTCGACACGAGTTCGAGCGCGAAGCCCGCCTCCACGAACTCGTTGTGTCCGGAGTAGATGAAGATCAGGTCCGGGTCGAGTTCCAGTGCCTGACGCAACAGGATCACGACGCGCTCGCTTCCGTAGCCCGGGCGCCCGAGGTTCACCACCTCGTAGCCCGGCGCGGCGGCCACCGAGTTGAGCAGCTTCTGCAGGTATCGCTCGGGAAACGAACGGGTGTTCGAGCCGCCCAGCAGGACGACGCGCCGACGCTCACCCTTGGGCGGGATCTCGATCTCGGGCAGTCCCTTGTCGAACATCTGCGTCAGGAACGCGCCCGGCTCGTCGGGGACCGGGACGAGGTAGCGTGCCCGCGGGTCGAACCCGCGCGAGAGGGAGAGGTTGGCGTCGGGGTCGCCGAGTCCCAGGGCCCAGAGCGTCAGCTCGAGCAACACCATCAGCAGCAGCAGGGGCACCAGGGCGAAGACGGCGGTCTTGAGCGGGCGTCGCATCAGGGCTCTCTTGCCGCTCGCGGCCGTCAGGAGGCGCTGGCGGAATCCGACTCGCCGCTGGCCCGCGTGATCAGCAGTCCGAGCACCAGGATGCCCGCGACGATCCACGGTGGGGAGATCAGCTGGCTCACCCGACTCGAAGCCCCGGCCGAGTCGGCGGACGCGAGCAGCGAGTACGCGGGCGCGGTGAATCCGGCGAGATTGTCGAGCCGCTCGATGAGCAGGGCGTAGCGACCCAGCACCGTGAAGCCGAACATGCTCCCGAACGTGATCATCAGCGTGACCACACCGACGCGCGAGATGCCTCCCAGGGTCTTGCCGCGCTGGAACGTGAAGACGAAGTGCAACAGCGCGCAGATCAACCCGACGAGCAGGATCACGTAGGACAGGTTCTGGTAGAAGACCTCGCCGCTCCCGAGCAGCCCCCCGTCGGTCGTGGCCCAGGGCTTCATGGCGCCCTTCACCTGCAGCACCAGCTTGCTCTGGGTCTCGCCCGTCATCTTCAGGGCCGCGTAGACACCGACCATGATCGCGAGAGGCCAGCGGGCCATCCACGAGTTGGGCAGGAACAGCCGGCTGAGCAGCATCAGTCCCAGGACCGCGGCGATGCAGCGGAGCACGATGGCGACGGTCGGATCGACGGCGTAGCCACCGAGCTCGAAGATCTCGCCGGGTGCCGTGTTGACCGCGCGTTCGATGTGTTCCCAGATCGCGCCCTTGATGCCCTCTTCGTAGTACTGCAGCGCGAAGAACGCCGTCCCGGCGCCGACGAAGACGTGCTCGGCGGTCTTGTAGAACGCGTTGTCGCGGTACAGGAAGCTGTACACCGCGAGCGTGAAGAAGCAGACCATCCACGCGCCGACGCCGTCCATGTTGCTGGACAGGTCGAAGAACTCCGGTGCCGCCTGCTGGAGCGCGAGGGGGATCATGCGGTCTGGCTCCGGCCCCGGAAGTAGAGCACGTTGCCCACGATGATGAGCAGGATCAGGATGCCGTGGGCCCAGGACTGCACGAACATCCGGCGCTGGTTGCTGGCGCGGACGGTGGCCAGGTTGTCCGGGTCATCGGGGACCTCGGTCTCGCCCACGGTCACGAGTTGCAGGTACTGCGTCGCGCCCGTGGCCGCGCCCAGGAAGCCCGAGCACTGGCTGGGGTAGTAGGCGTAGAGATCCGGCGTCTGCACGGCCGTGGTCCCCGTGAGGATCGGCACGTCGTAGCGGCCGCCGACCTGGGCGATCCACTCGAGGATCCCCGGGTACCCGGCGGAGAGGCTCACCAGCAGGACGATGCCACCCATGTTCGACGACAGCTCGGCGGTGAGCGGGAAGTCGGTGATCGGCTTGTTCTCCCGCGCGTCCTCGGCGAAGGCCGAGGTGATCGAGCCACCGATCTGGCCCATGGCCACGTCGTCGCCGGGCAGGAAGCCCAGCTCGAGCCAGTCGGTGCCGTAGACCTTGCCGTACTGCGGGGCGATCTGGTCGAACCAGCGCCGGGTGTAGGGCGGAGCCGCCGGCCACGTCGCCACGTTGACGATGCGGATGTCGCGTCGCAGCAGGTGGTGGATCGTCGCCTGGTACATGGGCAGCAACTCGGCCGCGCTGGCCGGGTCGAAGTCCGCGGACAGCATCACGACGGAGCCCGCGGGCAGGTCCTCGATGGTCTTGTAGTAAGCGTCGACGTACTCGCTGACGGGCAGGTCCTTGGCCACGCCGCCGATGTACGTGATCAACACGACGAGTCCCATGATCAGGAAGACCCAACGGCGATCGATGTCGGTCACGGTGGCCACGCGGTCACTCCGAGAGGTAGCTGCGCTCGATACCGAGCACGATGCGCAGCCCCGTGGCGAGCACGCCGAGCGTGGCGCCGATGATGACCGCTTTCTGGCCGGCCGTGTTGACCACCGACATCAGGAAGGCCTGTGTCGTGGCGATCCAGGTCTCCACGGCCGCGGGCACGGGGATCGGCATGGGCACCTGGCCCATCATCACCAGCGCGCCGGCGATGAGCAGCAGTGTGGCCTCGGTGGATCTCGCGCGGAAGGCGCGGAAGGCGGCCGACGCGATGTAGAAGGCCAGCAGGCTGAACATGGTGGCCTGCAGCGGCGCGAAGACGCGGTTGTAGATCCAGTCACGTCGGAGCGTCTCGGTGTTCCCGTCGGCGGCGACCCAGCCGAACCAGCCGTGGATCTCGGCCACGCCGATGCCCAGGTACGCGAACAGCACGAACAGCAGGATCGCCTTGTAGGGCCAGTCCGGGTGGCGCGCGCTGATCTGCTTCAGGTTGATGCGGACCAGGTTGCCGATACCGAGCAGGAACGCGACCGAGAAGAAGATCACGCCCCAGGCCAGGAGCTCGTCGTTCCACGCCGCCGGCACGCCGCCGGTGGTGAAGAACGCGGTGATGACCATCCACCCGCAGAGGATCGTCAGGAGGATGGGGATTTCGCGCTTCATGGCCGGATCAGCTCAACAGGTCCTTGAGTTCCGGCCAGTAGGTCACGGCCGCGACCAGGTAGGCGATCATGATGATCTTGGTCCAGTCCGCGGCGCGGATCGTTGCCAGCAGGTTCGGCTCGCGCGTCAGGTACGCCGTCACGGCGAAGTACTCCTCGCCCATGATCGTGTAGTCGCACGCGGCCACGAAGAACGGCAGCTGGTGCTGCTTGGCCGTGCCCGCGACCTGGATCGCTCCGGTGGAGAAACCCGTCTCGGCCAGGATCAGCGATTCGGCGAAGAACATGCCCAGCATGATGTTCGCCGCGGGCTTCTCGCGGCTCATGATGCCGGCCACGCCCGCGCAGTAGGCGAACTGCTCGTTGCTGAGGTAGCGCACGTTGTCGGGGACGTAGGCGTCGGGCCGACCCGCGTCCAGGCAGCCCTGCTTGACCGCTTCCTCCGCGAAGGCCATCACGATCGAGTCCTTCACCGGGACGATCAGCGCGGTCCCGTACTCGGCCGTCTTCCGCGCGACGTGCCGCAGGATCATCATCGAGTAGATCGTCTGGATCTCCTTGATCTCGTCGATGCCGGGCACGTAGAGCACCGGGCGGCCCATCTCGGTCGACCGCCCGATGGCCTCGTCCAGCGCATCCAGGCCCGCGATGCGCCGGATGCTGATCTCCGTGCCGCGCTTCGCCAGGAACTGGTAGAGGAACATCAGGCCGCCGAACAGGGCCACCGCGATCAGCGTGGGGAGTTTCGGGTCGTCGAAGCTGACACCGTCCGCCGCGGCATCCTGGAGCGCGAGACAGAGAGGAGTCAGGGCACTCACAGGGTCTCGTCCACGAGTTCGACGTTCGCGCGGGGTAGGGTGACCCGCTCGCCGTCCGGGAGGGCGACGGTGAGGATACGGACCTTGGCCTCGGTGTCCAGGGCCGCGGGCTCGGGGGGCAGCTCCACGACAGTCCCCAGGCTGCCGAAATGCGGGTCGCGGATGATGCGGATCGAGCTGTCGATCTCAAGCAGGCCGGTGTCCACGGCGGTCTTCTCGACCTGGGTGATCTCACCCGGCGCGAGCACTTCGGGGCGCAGCACGCCGGCTCGGATCTGGGTGGCGCCGCTGACCGACGCGACCCGCCCGGCCGCCTCCGACAGCAGCCGGAAGGTCTTGTGGGCCATGGCCAGTTCACCGAAGCCCTCGGTGATGACGACGGTCACGCCGACGCTCTCGTGCCCCGTGATCGCCACGCCGATGTCGTAGCCGAGCAGCTGCTTCAGGTCGGCCGCGTCGATGCCTCCGACGATCACGGCTGCCGCGCCGATCTCGACCGCGCGCCGCAGCGCCGCGAGGCCGGCGATCGACCCGCCGACGACGACCGCGCCGCGGTGCTCTTCGGTCAGGTCGCCGGCGGTCAGCGGTCGGGACGGGTCGTCGGTCGCCAACACGATCGGGCCGCTGGTCTCGGGCCCGATCCCGAAGATGCCCTGCACCATCGTGCCGCGTGCCTCGACCTCGACACCGAGGCCCTCGCTGACCGACGCGATCGTCCCGGCCACGTAGGCCTTGACCTCCACCGGAATCGGCGGCTCGCGGAAGATCGCCTGACCCGACACCTTGGAAACCGACTCGAGCGTGCCGGTCGTGGGGGACTCGGCGGTCTGCTTCATGAAGCCGAAGATGCCCTTGCTCTGCGCGATGCTCTGGCCCTCGGTGACGTCCGCGCCGTCGGCCACCAGCATCAGGTCGGCGAGATCCGCCGCCGCGACGCCGAGCTTCTGCGCGAGGTTCAAGGTGACCACGTTGCCGGGTAGCAGCGCGCGCGCCACGACCGTGTCCGGCCCGACCTGGTCGCCCTGCTTGACCAACACTTCGCCCGGAATGGGAAGGATGCGGCGGCGGCTGTACTCCGCCGCGGCCGAGACCTTCAGGCCCGGTGTGTAGGCGTGACCCATCGCGTCAGGCTCCGACGGCCGCGGCGGCGGCCGGATAGAGGTCGAGGTTCCCGGTCCAGCGCTGGATCGCGGCGACGCGTTCGGCAGCATCCTCGGGGATCACCAGGGGACGACCGCGCCCGTCGAAGATCAGCCCACCCTCGCCGCCTTCGAGCTCGTCCTCCACGGCGGTCCCGGGGCCCGCGCCGACATCCACGGTCCGAGCCGGCTCGATGCGCGTGCGCGCGCGTCGTCCGGGGGCCAGCGGCAGGGCTTCGAGCGCGCCGGCCTGCAGATCGAACTCGCGCGTGCCCTCGGGCAGCGTCACGCTGATCCTGGCCAGCGGCGTCCCCCGCTTGGTCGTGCCCACCGGCGCCACGCAGCTGCCGAGCAGGATCAGGCAATCCCGCTCGAAGACCTCGGTGGCGGCCTGCGGCAGCACCGTCGCCAGCACGCCGAGTTGCGGCATCATGAAGATCGAGTCGACCGCGAGCGTGGTCACGCCCTCGGGTTCGAACGCGTCGACCAGCATGAGCGCCGCCTGGATGCGGCGCGGGGCATGCGACAGCACGCCGCCCGACCCCACCAGCAGGTCCAGCTGCATCATCTTGACCAGCGTGTTCCCCGAGCCGCTCTGCTTGAACGCCTCCGAGATGTCGCGGGTCTTGCGCACGCCCTTCAGTTCGGTCGCGAACTCCTTGTGCTGGATCAACGACAGGCGCAGGGCCTCGCGCGCGATGGCCTGTTCGACCTGCAGGTCGCGCACCATGGACGGGATCGTCGTCGGCCGCACCATCTTGTTCTTGATGCGGTTGCGCAGTTCGCCTTCGTCGATGTCGAACGGCACCCAGCGCAGGACGTTGGCCAGGCCCGTGCTGGCGAGCACGTTGCTGACCGAGTAGCTCATGCCCAGGTTGGCCGACACGGTACGGTTGAACTGACCGCTGAAGACACTGAACACGTCGGTGGTCGCGCCGCCGATGTCCACGCCCAGCACGTTGATGCCGCGCTGTTCGGCGATGGTCTGGATGATGTTCCCGACGGCGCCGGGCGTCGGCATGACCGGCGCGCTGGTCCAGCTCTTGAGCTTGTCGTAGCCGGGCGCCTGGGCCATGACGTGTTCCATGAACAGGTCGTGGATCTGGTCGCGAGCCGGGTCGAGGTTCTCCTCGTCGAGCGTCGGGCGCAGGTTGTCGACGATGGACAGGGCGGTCTTGTCGCTCAGAGCGTCGGCAACCGCCTCGCGCGCGCCGATGTTGCCGGCGAAGACCACGGGCAGCTGGTAGCTGGCGCCGAGGCGCGGCTTGGGATCGGCGGCCGACACCAGTTCGGCCAGTGCGGCCACGTGGCTCGTGGTGCCGCCGTCGACGCCGCCCGACAGCAGGATCATGTCGGGGCGCAGGTGGCGGATGCGGCTGATCTGCTCGTGCGGCTGGCGCTTGTCGTTGCTGGCCAGGACGTCCATGACGATGGCGCCCGCGCCCAGCGCCGCGCGCTCGGCGCTCTCGGCGGTCATGTTGCGCACCACCCCCGCGACGAGCATCTGCAGGCCGCCGCCGGCGCTCGACGTGGACAGGTACAGGTCCACGCCCGTGTCACCCTGCTGGGGCACGACGATCTTGCCGTCCTCGCCGACCAGGCGCCGGCCCGCCATCTCCTGGCATTCGGTGACGGCGTTGAGCACGCCGACCGTCACGTCGTCGAAGGGCGCCTCGACCGTGGTCGGGGCCTCGCCGCGCACCTTCAGCCGGTAGCCCTCGGCGGTCTTCTCGATCAGGATCGCCTTGGTGGTCGTGCTGCCACAGTCGGTGGCCAGGATCGAGCGGATCTCACCGCCCGGTTTCGCCGTGTCGCTCAAGACCTCTTTCTCCGTTCGCGTGAGGCTTGCCGCTCGGCCTTGCGGGCCGCGGTCTGTGCCTTGTCCTCGGCGCGGCGCCGGTCCTCGGCGACGTCGATGACGCGGATGAACTCGGGGATCGCCCCGCGTTGCTCGAGCAGCGCGGTCAGCATGTCGAGACGCTCGCCGGGCACGGCCAACCGGAGCATCGGGCCGAGCACGTGGAGCATGGACGCCGAGACCATGTTCATGGGCGAGACCGTCTCCAGGGCCATCATCGCGGGGACGGCCATGCGCAGGTTGACGATGCGCGTCGCCACCGATTCGAGCAGCTCGCGCTGGTCGTCGGTGATCGTGGTCGCGGCGGCCCGGCCGGCGCTCATGTGCGCGCCTCGATCCAGGCCCTGACCTCGGGCGCATTGTCACGCGTGCGCAGGTACAGCCCCCGCTGTGGCAGCAGGCGCGAATCCGTCAGCCGCTCGGAGAGGAACAGCCCGTGGCTGTCGCGGAGCACACGACGGACCTGCTCCCACGCGATCCGGCGAGGCGTCTGCAGCGGTCCGTCCTCGACGGCGCCCTGCTCGTCGAGCACGTAGGTGCGCGGGAGGAAGAACGCCCTCAGGGCGAAGCCCAGCCAGAGCCCGGCCAGCACGCCGATCCAGATCGACTCGCTCAAGCTCCAGGCCAGCACCGCGGAGAGGCCCACGAACGCCGCCACGAGGGTCGCCCGCGTCTTCTGGGTGGCCGCCGGGTGCACCGTCCATCGAAGACTGTCGCCCGCTGGGGCGGCCTGGTCGGGGCTCGTCGGCTCGGGGCGCGCCATGGTAGGGGGCAGGTCTCGGCGGGAAACCGGACTCCTCGGTGACAGGTCGTCGCGGACAGGCCGGAGAGGCCCCTAGAGGGCCACTGATCGTACCGGAGCGCCCTAGCCCCCGCCACTCGGCCCGGGGCGCGGTGGGCACGCGGTTGATCGGGGGACGGCGGGGCGTGATGGTGGCGGTCGTGCCCCTCTCCGTCTGCATCATCACCCGCAACGAGGAGGACAACCTCCCACGTTGCCTGGCCTCGGTCGCCGAGCTGGCCGCCCAGATCGTGGTGGTCGATTCGCTGAGCACCGACCGGACCGTGGCCATCGCCCGGGAGGCGGGCGCCGAGGTCACCAGCCAGGAGTTCCTGGGCCACGTGAAGCAGAAACAGCTCGCCCTGGGGCTGGCCCGCGAGGACTGGGTGCTGAGCCTGGATGCGGACGAGTGGCTCGACGGCGAGCTGCGCGCCGCCGTCGCGGAGGTCGTCTCCGCGGGGGCGGGCACCGGCGGGACGCCCGGCACGCCCGTGGGTTACGCACTCAATCGCCGCAGCTTCTACCTCGGGGCCTGGATCGATCACGGGGGCTGGTCGCCGGAGTGGCGCCTTCGGTTGGTGCGCCGCGGGCGAGCGTCCTGGACGGGCGTCGATCCGCACGACCGGCTCGAGGCGGACGGGCCCGTGGCACGGCTCCCGGGGCGGCTCAACCACCGCCCCTATCGCAACCTCGCCGATCACCTGGCCAAGGTGAACCGCTACACGGACATCATGGTGGCGCGCAGGCTCGAGCGGGGCGAGCGGCCCTCCCTGTTCAAGCTCGTGACGCGACCCCCCTTCAAGTTCCTGAAGATGTACGTCCTGCGCGCGGGCTTCCTCGACGGTTGGCGTGGGGTCGTGGTGGCCGGCATGGGCTGCTTCTACGTGTTCATGAAATACGCCAAGTTGCGTGCTGCGTCCGAGCCGCCCGGCCCCCCAGGCCCAGGTCCCCCCTGAGCCCTCAGCCCTTCGTCCCCGCGACGCGCCGACGGCCGGGCACCCCGGTTCCCACGACCTGGATTTCCCTTCGCAGCCCTTCGGCCTGGATTGCGTGGTTCCGGGCGGAGTCACGGATCGGGCGTGGGCACAGGGCGCGGAACTCGGGCACGGAATCGGGTTCGTCGTGGCCTGCCGCACCGCTCTCGAACCGGGATATGCTGGAGCCTGAGCGGAGGGTCGGAGGCATGACGACTCGCCCGGAGCAGTGCGTCCGGCGAGTTCTCCACCACCCCTGATTGGATCCTGAGGAGGAACCCCTGTGATGTATCGCCCCACCCTGGCGACAGCCGCGGCAGGACTGCTCCTGCCGGTGCTCGCCTTCGGGCAGTCCCTGCCCGTCTCCGATTCGGCGCTCCTGAGCGCCTCCTGGTATCCCGTCGACGGGGGCCTGATGCTCGACATGTACGTCACCGGCGCCACCGGCCCGGCGGTGTACCTGCGAGGCACCATGGACCCCGCCTCCGACGCCGGCAACTGGACCATCGGCAACCTCTTCCCGGTCGATGCGAACGGTGAGCTGCACCTGACCGCCTTCGTGGACGCCGACGTCATCCCGCAGGAAGGCGTCCACGCCAACGTGCAGGCACTGATGCTCGACGCCGGCCAGATCGTGAAGACGCCGACCGCGGCCCTCGCCCTGGGCGGCACGCCCCTGTGCGAGCGCATCGACTTCGACAAGACGCCGCTCGGCGTCGACACCGTGGCCGGGGAGCAGATCCTCGAGCAGTATGCGCCCATCGGCCTGCACATCTCCGCCGACAACGCCCAGCCCGGTCACCCGGACAAGGTCATCATCTTCGACTCGGCGAACCCCACCGGCGGCGACCCCGACCTGGCCACGCCCGGGTACCACCCGACCAACACCGTGGCCCTCGGCAACCTGTTGATCATCGCCGAGAACGACATCGACGACGACGACGACATGCTCGTGGACGATCCCGACGATGAGGCCAAGGGCGGCATCATCTACATGGACTTCGACGAGCCGGTGGTGTTCTGCACCATGACCATCGTGGACGTGGACGGCCCTTCGCCGACCGAGGCCCGCTTCTACGGCGACAACGGCCTGATCCAGACGATTCCCTTCCCCGACCTCGATGACAACTCCGTCGAGCAGCTCGAGTTCTTCGTCGAGGGCGTGACCCACGTCGAGATCGACCTGGGCGGTTCGGGCGGCGTCGCGCGCATCGGGCTCGTGCTCTGTCCGACCACGATCGACTTCGACACCACCGCCTCCGGCCTGGAGCTCGACCTGCAGGTGGGTGAGCCGATCACCGACCAGTTCCAGGACAGCCTGGGCGTGACCTTCTCCGCGCTGAACAACAAGGCGGGTCACCCGGACATCTGCATCCTGTTCGACACGGCCAACCCGACCGGTGGCGACACCGATCTGGCCACGCCGGGCAACGGGATCGGCAACGACACGGCCATGCACAAGGTCCTGATCATCGCCGAGAACGACGACGGCATCGACGGGGACGGCCTGGTCGACGACCCGGACGACGAGCTCAAGGGCGGCATCATCCGCGCCGTGTTCGACCTGCCGGTGGACTTCGCCAGCGCCACGGTGCTCGACATCGACGGCAACGAGGACGCCTCGGTGATGCTCTACGGCGCGGGCGACGTGCTGCTCATGGAGCTGCCGCTGTCCTCGCTGGGCAACAACTCGGTCGAGACGGTCGAGGCGGACGTGTCCGGGGTCCTGCGCATCGACCTCGTGCTCTCCGGCTCGGGGGCGCTCGGCCAGCTGAGCTTCTGCCCGTCGGACGACGACCAGCCGACGCAGCTGTAGGCGGTGCATCGGAGCGCACGGCGCTCGTCGCGTCGTGCCTTCCGGGCTCAGGACTTCGGCGGTCCCGGCCGTCTGCGCCGTGAGCGCGGGGGGCCGGGCCGCCGTCGGCCCGGACGCAACTCGTCCTCGTGGACGAAGCGCCCGAACTCGGCTGGTGCTCGCGAGCGTCGGCCGTCCCGGGCCTCGCGCGGCGGGCGCGTCGGAATCAGGCACTGCGGCCCGTCGCCGATCAGGTCCTGCCGGCCGGCGGACTCCAGCGCCTCGCGCACCAGGAACCAGTTCTCGGGCTTGAAGAACTGCATCAGCGCGCGCTGCTGCTTGCGGTCGTTGAGCTTGCGCACCACCGGCACCGGCTGCAGCGTGTGGGGGTCCAGGCCGGTGTGGTAGACGGACGCGGCCAGGTCCATCGGCGCCGGGATGAAGTCCTGCACCTGCCGAGGCTTGTAGCCGGCGCCCTTGAGGAACAGGGCCAGCTCGATCATGTCGTCCACCGTCGAGCCGGGATGGCTCGCGATGAAGTAGGGGATCAGGTACTGCTCCTTGCCCACGGCCTTGCTGGCCTCCTGGAAGCGCTCGGCGAAGGCCTCGAAGCTGCGCTGCGGCGGCTTCTTCATCATCTTCAGCACGCGTTCGGACACGTGCTCGGGCGCCACCTTGAGCTGGCCACCGACGTGATGCTCCGCAAGTTCGCGCAGGTACTCCGGCGAACGCTCGGCCAGGTCCATGCGCACGCCGGAGCTGATGCGCACGCTCTTCACGCCCGGGCGTTGCCGCGCGTCGCGCATGAGCTCGATCAGCGGGTCGTGGTCGGTGGTGAGGTGTCGGCAGATGCTGGGGAAGACACAGGACAAGCGGCGGCACTTCGCCTCGATCTCCTCCGAGCCGCAGCGCATCTTGTACATGTTCGCCGTGGGGCCGCCGATGTCGCTGATGTGCCCCTTGAAGTCGGGGCGCGCGGCGACATCGTCCACCTCGGCCAGCACCGACTCCTTGGAGCGGGACTGGATCGCGCGGCCCTGGTGGTTGGTGATCGAGCAGAACGAGCAGCCGCCGAAGCATCCCCGCATGATCGTGACCGAGTCCTGGATCATCTCGGCGGCGGGGATCGCCTCGGCGTAGGACGGGTGCGGCCGCCGAGTGAAGGGCTGGCCGTAGGTCCGGTCCAGCTCCTCCTCGGAGAGGCCCAGGGCCGGCGGGTTCTGGACCACCAGCCGGTCGCCGTGGCGCTGGAGCAGCCGCCGCGCGTTGAGCGGGTTGCTCTCGCGGTGCACGAGGCGGTTGAGGATGGAGAAGGCCACCTTGTCGTCGCGGCTCTGCTCGAAGGCGGGCAGGTCCACGGTGGCGCCGTCCGGGCCGTCGGACACGGACACCTCGGGAGACGCCGTCCCCGCTGCGAGCATGGTCTCGGCGAAGGGCGGCAGGTCCGCGGTGCGGCCCAGCAGGTAGGCCGTGCCGCGGATGTCGGTCAGCTCGCGGGCGGTCTCGCCGGCGTCGAGACGCCGGGCGATCTCGCGCACGGCGCGCTCACCCATGCCGAACACCACCAGGTCCGCCTTGCTGGAGACCAGGATCGAGGGCCGCACGGTGTCCGACCAATAGTCGTAGTGGGCCAGTCGACGCAGGGAGGCCTCGACGCCGCCGGCGATGACGGGCACGCCGGGATAGGCCTCGCGACAGCGCTGCGCGTAGACGTTCGTGGCCCGGTCGGGCCGCCGCCCGGCCGCACCGCCGGGGGAGTAGGCGTCATCACTGCGCGGCTTCCTCTGGGCCGTGTAGTGGTTCAGCATCGAGTCCATGTTCCCGGCGCTCACGCCGAAGAACAGGCGCGGGCGGCCCAGGGAGCGGAACGGGTCGGCCGAGTGCCAGTCGGGCTGCGCCAGCAGGGCCACGCGCCAGCCGTCGGCGGCGAGGGTCCGGGCCACGAGGGCGTTGGCGAAGGACGGGTGATCCACATAGGCGTCGCCCGTGACGAGCACGACGTCCGGGGCGTCCCAGCCGAGCGCATCCATCTCCGCCCGGCTCATGGGGAGGGGCGCAGGGGAGCCTGCGCGGGGTCGCGAGTCCGGGTGGCCGGGCGGTGGGGCGCTCATGACGGACCCCGGGCGGGACGGCGGGCGGGCCGTGCGATCGCGTGGCGTCAGGACCGGTCGGGGGCCGAGGCTCCCAGCGGTCAGGCCGGCGCGGTCAGGAAAGCGCGCGCCCCTTGCGACGACGGTTGCGGATGATCTTGCGACCACTCGCCGTCTTCATGCGGGTGCGGAACCCGATGCGCTTGTTGCGCTTGGTGTTGCTGTTGCGAAGTTTGATCTTCATGGCGACCCGGAATCCTAGCGGAGCGGCCGAAGCCGGCGCAACTGCCGAAGCACGACTTCCAGCTCCTCGGGGAGCGGGAGGCTGAAGTCCAGCTCTCCGAAGCAGAAGCGCGCCGCATGCAGCGCCGGGCGGGCCAGAAGGGGGCGTTCGGGCCGTCCGCGCTTGCCCCGGTAGTCGAACTTGAGCTCGGACATGAGCAGGCGGTCGTCGTCGCGATACAGGGCGTCGCAGACCACGGGCAGCCCCAGGGCCGCCAGATGGGCCCGAACCTGATGGCTGCGGCCGGCTGCCGGGGTCAAGCGGAGCAGCGTGAAGCCCCGCAGGGCCTCCTCGGTGGACCACGAGGTCTTGCTGGGCGTGCCGTGGTCGGGGTCGGGCAGGAGCCGGGTGTCGGCCTTGCGCCGCTTGGAGAGCGGGACGTCGATGACGCCCTCGTCCATGTCCGGCTTGCCGCGAATGAGCGCGAGGTACTCCATGTGCGCCCGCCCTTGCTCGAAGGCCGCGGACAGGGCCAGCTCGGCTTCGCGCCCCACGCTGGCCACGACGAGGCCCGAGGTCTCCTTGTCGAGCCGATGGGCGGCCCGCAGGCGGACGACGTGCCCGAGCTGCTCGCTGACCTGCTCGCCGAGACGTCCCAGCGCCGAGTCCCCGCCGCGTCGGGACTCGTCGAAGGGCAGGCCACTCGGCTTGGTCCCGACCACCAGTTCGTCGGCCAGGTGCAGCAGCCGCACAGCGTCCGAGGCCTGCCGCCCGAGGTCCTCGGTCGGGATCGTGAGTTGCACGAGGTCACCCGGCCGCAGCGTCTGGCTGGGGCCCACGCGCTCGCCATTGAGCAGCAGCGCACCGGAGCGCGCGGCGGTGATCACGGCCCGGCGGTCGATCGGCCCGACCATGGCGTCGAGGAAGTCGCGCACCGACAGCCCCTTGTGCTCGCGAGCGACCTCTTCGCTCCACTCGATCTGGGTCTCGGACACCGCACCACTCCGTGCTCGGGAATCGGCCCGCCCTCGGCGGCCTCCGAGACGATGGCGAAGGAACCTACTCGATGTCGAGGGCGAACAGGTTCGTCGTCGCGTCGAACTTCCCGGTGCCGTCCTGCCCGGCGGCCTGCAGCAGCACGCGGGCGCCGACGAGGCCCGGATCGGAGGGCAGGAAGGTGGGCACGACGAGGTCGCCGACGGCGTCGAGGGGCAGCACGAAGAACAGGCCCGGATTCACGAACGAAGCCACGAAGGACCCGCCGTTCTTGGGCAGCTCGCCGAGCTCGGCGGTGAGCGACACGACCATCCAGGCGACGGTGTCCCCGGTCGCCAGGTCCAGGTGCAGGTCCAGGTTGCCACCCACGGGCACGCTCTGCGGGCTCGTCCAGAGGTCGCCGAGCCACGGCTCGAGGATCAGGTCGGCATCGATCGAGGTGTTGCCGGGCACGTCCAGGAAGAGCGTGTCGGTCACCGGATCGACCCAGAAGCCTTGGACCACGAGGCCGTTGGCCACGTCCGTGGGGTAGGAGGGGCACTGGTCGAAGCCCGTGATCGCGAGGCGGAAGCCGTCCGCATCGGCCGACGTGGCGCGGACGTTCAGCGGCCAGATGCCGCTGAGCCCGGCAGCCGCGAGGTCGACCGTGACCTGCTTCGCGTTGACCACGCCCTCGACCACGAGCCGGGAGCTGTTCGCGTTGCCCTGGACGTAGGAGAAGGCCTCGTCGTCGCGCTGCGCGAGCGTGGCCCAGGAGACCGTGGAGTCCCGCTCGAGTTGCGCATCGAAGGCGGGCGGGAGGCGTTCCACCGAACGACCGTCCAGCCAGTCGAAGAGCGCGTCCTCGTTGAGCACGGCCCACGAGTGGGGCTGGGGCGTTCCGGCCACCGAGATCGAGAGGACCTCGGTGCCCAGGCCCTGCAGCAGGCCCACCAGCGAGGTGGCCATGAACGAGACCTGCGTCAGCTGGTCGAAGATGTCCCAGGTCACGTAGAACGGCGTGCTCTCGAGATTCGTCGCCATCGTGAACTGCTCGTCCAGGTTGGCGGGAAACGGCGGGTAGCTGCCCTGGCCGTTGTACTGCCCCGACGCGCGCTGATAGGCGAACAGATCCACGGCGGGCGAGGCGCCGAAGTTGGCCACGTTCTGCATGACCTGCGTCTGGAAGGCCGGCGTGCCGAGGTTGTACTCCATGGTCCAGTCCATGGTCGCGCTGACCGTCGCCGCGGCCGCGATCATGATGCCGTTCGGGTCGCGGTGTCGGGACACGTAGTTGACCGTGATGCCGCCACCCATCGAGAACCCGACCATGTACAGCCGGTCGGGGTCGACGTTGAAGTTGTCGAGCATGTACTGCACGGCGAGGTCGGTGTTGGTCTGGCTCGCGGCCGTGCCGAAGATCTGCTGGTCGGCGCCCGTGGGCGCGACGAAGATCCAGCCGCGCTCGTCGCACTCGACGTGCAGGGTCGACTGGATCGCCACGCTGTTGTGGGACAGCGAGTAGCCGTGGTAGCCGATGATCATCGGCACCGGTGCACCTTCCGGGTCGTACCCGGTGGGGATCAGGTACTCGAACATCTCCGGGAAGCCCGTGCCGGTCTCACTGGACGGGATGGTCACGTCGATCAGGGGTGGCAAGCTGCCGTCGAGGATCTCGGGTGGTGGGTCGATCAGCACCCGGTCGGCGTTCTCGAGCAGGTCCAGACGGCTCGCATCCACCGGAGGCAACTCCGGGAAGGCACGCTCGCCGAGAGCAAGGCGTGCAGCCAGGTCCGCCGCGGCCTCGACCTCGCGCACCTCCTCCAGCGTCCTCGGCACCGCCGAAGCGACCTGCGCCGGACTGGCGGGGCACAGCAGGAGCGCAACGGTACACACGGCCGGCAGGCGGCTTGCAAGCATGGGGAGAGACCCTTCACCGGAAGCACGCGAGACCGGTCAGGGCTTCACCTGCCGCGACCTCGGGAGAGGGCAAAGTCTATCTCGGGTCGCGGCATCCGACCAGGACGGGCCGTTGGAAGCCGCAGAACGGCGATTCGCCCTCCCCGGCAGGGCCGCCGCGCCTACTCGACGTCGAAGGCGAAGGCGTTGCTGATGCCGTCGAGCCCCGCCCCGGACACGAACGCGGCCTGCAGCACGAGGCGCGCGCCGCTGATCGAAGGGCTGGAGGGCAGCGTGGCGAAGGCCCTCACGTTGCCTTCGACGTCGAGGGGCAGGGGGATGAACAGGGTCGAGGCCTGGATCGCGACCAGCAGCACCTCACCTCCGGGCAAGCTGGCGACCTCGTCCGCGGTGCCGACCAGCAACCACGTGGCCGTCGCTTCGGCCGGGCCGTCGACGGTGAGCGTGACCGTGGCACCGGGTGGAGCGGGGTCCGGCAGCAGGTTCAGCGTGCCGGCCCAGTCCACGGCGATCCCGGTGACGTCCGCGGTCCCGAAACCGTCGACCTGCACGCCGGCGCCACCACCATCGATCGCGTACTCCTGTCCGGCCACGATCGAGCCCGTGTTCGGGTCGGTCAGGTAGCCCACGCCCCCGCGCACCATGAGCGTGAAGCCTTCGGCATCCGTGGAGACGCCGGTGACCCGCGCGGGCAGCGAGAGACCGGTGTCCCCGATCTCGACCGCGAGCACGTCGGCGTTGGTCACGCCGACGACGGTGGCCTGATCGTTGACCAGATCGAGCGTGCCACTGGCATCGCTGAACGCGTCGGCGCTGCTCCGCGTCATGTCGAGCCAGGTGGCGGCCCGGTCCTCGTCGAAGCGTGCGGCCAGGACGCTCGGGCTGCGATCCACGACGCGCCCGTCGAGCCAGGTGAAGAGCGCCTCCTCGTCGAGCACGGCCCAGCTGTGCGTGGCCGGGAGTCCCGTGCCCGGGTCGGTGGTGCCGCTCACCGGGACGGCGGTGGTGTCCGCGCCCTGGCTGCCGAGCCAGGCCTGCAGGTTGCTGCTCTGGCTGGGCAGGTAGGCCAACGAGTCGCCCGTGTCCCAGGTCACCCAGGTCGGGGTCTGCACCAGGTTGTGCGCCATCGATCGCGTGATGTCGATGCTGCCGGGGAAGGGCGGATAGCTGCCGGACAGGTGGTGCAGGTTGCTCGCCTGCTGGTACGCGAAGGGCGCGTTGCCCGGTGTGTCGCCGAAGTTGAAGGGGTTCTCGAGCCACGGCTGCGAGGCCGGATCCTCGAACCACGCCATGGTCCAGTCGAACGAACCGGACACCGTCGCCACGGCGGCGATCATGATCTCGTCGGCGTCCCGGTGCCGCGAGCTGAAGTTGCCGACCACGCCTCCACCCATGGAGAAACCGACCAGGTAGATGCGGTCGGGGTCGACGTTGAAGTCGTCGAGCATGAACTGGATCGCGGCCTCGACGTTCTGCTGGCTGATAGGAGAACCGAAGAGCTTGTCGTCGATGCCCGTGGGCGCCATGTAGATCCAACCGTAGCTGTTGCACCACTCGTCGATCGTGCTCTGCAGCTGCACGCTGTTCGCCGACATGCCGAATCCGTGGTACGCGACGACGAGCGGCCGCGCGGACCCTTCCGGGTCGTAGTCGGCCGGGAGCTGGTACTGCAGGATCTCGTTGAAGCCGGTGCCGGTGACCTCGGACGGGATCTGCACGTCCACGAGGGTCGGGGTCCCGAAGGCCAGCGCCGAGATCTCGTTGGCGTCCGCGGAGACCACGAAGCGGTCGGCGAAGAGCAGCGTGTCGCGCGGGCTGTCCGACTTGAGCGCGGGCAGCGTCGGGATGTCGTCGAGACGCAGGTCGGGCCGGTCGATCAGGATCGCCTGCTGGGCGGGGGCCGCGGACGAGGTCACCGCGAGCAGGACGGCCGTCATCACGGCAGCGGGGAGAATCGACGGGCGCATGGGCGAGGCCGGTGAGGAGAGAAGGACGTCGCTCTCATCGACGTCCCCGGTGGCGGGGCTTGAGGGGCCGGGGGTGCTCGACGTCCGCCGCGCCGGCGAACTGACCGGGACCGGGGCCCCATGACCGTTCGTTCAGCCTTCGCTGTCGGTGCCGCTCGCCTCGGACAGCCGCTCGCGCAGCGCTTCGGTCTCGCCTCGGAGGCCGGCCGGATCCTCCGGGAACAGGAGCAGGTACTCGTCCAGGTGGGCCAGGGCCTGCGCCGGGTCGGTGCCCAGCAGGGCCTGCCCCAGCTCAGCCAGCAGACGGCCCCGCTGCTCGCCCTCCCCGGCCGAGGCCAGGCCCACCTCGAAGGCCGCGATCGCTTCGCCCGGCAGGCCGGCCCGGAGCTTGAGTCGGCCCAGGTGCAGCCACGGCAGGGCCGCGGTCGGGTCGACCTCGGTGGCGCGCACGAAGTAGGCCGCGGCGTCATCGAAGCGGCGCTGCTCGGCGCGGATCGAGCCCATGTTGGCCAGCGCCGCGGCGTGGTCGGGCTGCAGCTGCAGCAGCCGTGTGAGCGGGACTTCGGCTCCGGCCAGCAGGCGCGGGTCCCCGGCGATGCCGATCCTCGGCGAGTACTCGAAGTAGAGGCTCAGGTCGGTGTTCGCCAGACCGAGCAGCGACTCGAGATCCTCCGGCTGCGCGATCAGGCGGGTGAGGAAGGCGGCGCGGTAGCGGTGGACGTTCTCGAGCTCGTCGGCCCGCGCGGCATGGAAGGCGGCGCGGGCAGCGCTGTCCGGTTCGCTGCGCGAAGCGTGTGCCTGCGCGATGCCCTGATGACACTCGGCCGCCTCGGCGCCGTAGGGGTCGAAGCTCAGGAAGTCGGAGAAGTGGCGCAGCGCATCGGCGTCCCGCGCTTGCAGCCGGGCGAGGCGCCCGGCGATGAGCGACCAGGCCGGGAAGTCCTCCAGCAGGGGCCGGGCGGTCTCGAGCGACCGGGTGGCCTCGTCCAGGTCACCGGCCTCGATCAGCACCTCGGCTCGGAAGACCCAGGCCTTGCCATTGCCCGGGTGTACGGCGAGTTCCTCGTCCCACGTGGCCCGCGCGGCCTCGGTCTGCCCCAGGTCCATCTGCGCGATGGCGCGATAGTGCAAGGCGCCGTCGGGCAGCGTGCCCGCCGCCTCGAGGCGCAGCAGGGCTTCGAGCGCATCCTGGGGTCGGCCCTCCCGCAGCGCCGTGAGCACCGCCGGGATCTCGGCCTCGATCACCGTCGCGTCGTAGGGGGCGACGAGGGCGGCAGCCCCCTCGTCGCAGGCCACGGCCCCCGCGAGCAGGACTCCGACCAGCAGGAGCAGAGTGGTCTTCAAGGCGAACCCTCGAGCGGATGGCTGGACACGATGCCGCTGCCCCGACGGACGACCAGCTGGCGGCCGAACACTACCGCCGAGGGGTCCAGGGGTTCCACTTCCCCGCCGGGCCAGCGCACCTGCGCCGCCGTGACGGGGCCGCGCCCCGCAAGGTGCAGGCGCGGATCAGAGCTGCTCTGGATCGCGCTGGCGGAGAGCTTCTGGCGCACGAGCACGCCGTCGGCGGTCTCGATCCGCAGCACGGCTCCGAAGGCGTCGAGGCCGCCCGGCGTCCCCGGGCGTCCGCGCAGGTCCACGAGCAGCTGAGCCGCGGGAGTGTCGGTCCCGTTGAGCAGCAGCCGCGGCGTGCCGTCGAGGGTCAGGACGACCAGGTCGAGGTCGCCGTCGTCGTCCAGGTCGCCACGGGCCATGGTGCGGCCCCGCAGCGGCGTCTCGTCGGGGAAGGCCTGGTCACCGAAGCGACCGGCCCCATCGCCGCGGTGGAGCATGACGGGCTGGGCGTAGTGCCCGCCGACCTCCTCGGCCTGCGGGTACACGTGGCCGTTGGCGGCGACCAGATCCAGGTGGCCGTCCGCGTCGAGGTCGGCCAGATGCACGCCCCAGCCGAGCAGGTCACGGCTGGCCAGGGCCAGGCGCGCGGCCGCGGTGACGTCGCGGAAGAGCAGGCGGCCCTCGTTGCGATAGAGCGTGAGCGTCTCGCCCTCGAAGTTGGTCACGGCCAGGTCGAAGTCGCCGTCCTCATCGACATCACCCAGCGCCACGCCCATGCCGGCCTGGGCCTTGCCGGCCATGTCCGCGGCCGCGCCCGAGAGCGCGCCGTGATCCTCGAAGCGTCCGCCGCCGAGGCCGCGCAGGACGAAGTTGTCCACCGAGTCATTGGCCACGTAGAGATCGAGCACGCCGTCGTCGTCGAGGTCGGCGAACAGCACGCCGAGGCCGAACGACGCGGGCAGCGCTTGCAGTCCGGCCTGCTTCGCGTCGGACTCCTCGAACCAGGGCGCCTGGCCGAGACCGCGAAGCAGCACGTCGCGCTGCGGCGGCAGGCCGTGGGGGCCGCACATGACCTCGATCCCCTTGTAGAGGCAGGGCAGGTCGCCGACGCGTCCAAGCGGCGGGTCGGCGGGGTCGAGCTCCAGGTAGCGGACCAGGTAGAGGTCGTCGATGCCGTCGCCGTCGGCGTCGCCCAGGGCCAGGCTGGTGGTCCAGTCGAGCGGCGAGCGGCGTCCCGGCAGGGCGTGCTTCTCGAAGCGCAGCGGCCCGCCGGGGTTGGTGCGGTTGAGGAAGAGCGCATCCTCGCCGTGTCCGCCGATGACCAGGTCGGGCCGGCCGTCGTCGTCCACGTCGCCGGCGCAGGCGCCGGTGGGCCAGCCGGACATGACCAGGCCGGCCTGCGCGCCGACGTCCGTGAAGCGCGGGATCCCCGAGACCACTCCGTCGTGGCGCAGCAGCGAGTGGGTCACCGTCTCGCCGGCGATCACACCCGCGCGGGTGGACCCCTGCACCAGCAGCAGGTCGAGGTCTCCGTCCCCGTCGAGGTCGGCCAGGGCCATGCCGTTGCCGTTCACCTCGAGGATCGTCAACTTGGCGCCGGGTTCGCCGCAGACCAGGACTCGATCCAGGCCTGCCTCGGCGGCGACTTCGCGGAAGGCCAGCGGGCCGCGGGGCGTCGATTCCGGCTGTCCCGTGGTCCCGCCGCAAGCCGCCAGGGCCAGCAGCAGCGCGACGCCGGCGACGCGCCTGACGGGGTCGTTCACGCCGAGCCCGAGCACGGCGACCCGGCGGGCGATCGCCCGTCGGTGCCGAGGTCGCCCGGCCAGGGGGCGCGGGGGTCGGAGATCAGGGGCGGCGCGCGGCACGGACGGAGGGCTCCTCGGGGTCCGCCGCACGATAGGTCCGGCGCGAGCGCGTTGCCACGTCGCCGGGCACGCCGGTGTGGGATCGGGATCGACGAGCGCGGCCGCCAGCGGGCATCATGGTCCCATGTTCGACCTGCGCAGCGACACGGTGACCCGCCCGACCGCGGCCATGCGCGAGGCCATGGCCCGCGCCGAGGTCGGCGACGACGTCCTCGGCGACGACCCCACCATGAACCGCTTCGAGGCCCGAGCGGCGGAGTTGCTCGGCAAGCAAGCGGCGCTCTTCGTGCCGTCGGGGACCATGGGCAACCAGGTCTGCATCGGCGTCCTGACCCGCTCCGGTGACGAGATCATCGGCGAGGCCGACTGCCACATCCTGCAGCACGAGGCGGGTTCCGCGTCGCGCCTGTGGGGCGCCACGATCCGCACCGTCGAGGGCACGCGGGGGCTGATGGACCCCGCCGCCGTCAAGGCGCTCATCCGCGATCCCGGCGACATCCACTACCCGCGGACCTCGCTGCTCTCGATCGAGAACACGCACAACTTCGCCGGCGGCGTGATCCTGCCCCTGGCCTACATCGACACGATGGTGGGGATCGCGCGCGAGCACCAGATGGCGGTGCACATGGACGGGGCGCGCCTGTTCAACGCCGCTGTCGGCAGCGACACGCCGGTGAGTCGCATCGTGCGCGATGTCGACATGGTCTCGGTGTGCCTCTCCAAGGGGCTCGGCGCGCCGGTCGGATCGTTCGTGGCCGGCAGTGCGGAGCACATCGGTCACGCGCGGCGCGTGCGCAAGGGACTCGGCGGTGGCATGCGCCAGGTCGGCATCCTCGCGGCGGCCGCGTTGCTGGCCGTGGAGGACGGTCCCGCGGCGCTCCCCGAGGACCACCGACGCGCACGCGCGCTGGCCGAGGTGCTGGCGGAGCTGCCCGGACTCGAGGTCGACCTGGAGACGGTGCAGACCAACATCGTCATCGCCTCGGTGACGGGCAGCGCCTGGGACGTCGAGACGGCCTTCGCGGACGCCGGCGTGGCCATGTTCGCCATCGACGACGGCCGCATCCGCTTCGTCTTCCACCGCGACGTCGGCGACGACGCGCTCGACGCCACGATCGCCGCCGCACGACGCCTGTTCAGCTGACGCCGGCCCGAGCCGCGGTGGAGTTCAGATCAGTTCGCGGTTCGGATCCAGGCGCGCGTAGAGCACGCCGAGCACCGAGATCCCCCAGGCCACCATGGCGAACACCGCCGTGAAGCCCACCAGCGTGCCGGCGAGCGCCCGCGGTGTCTCGCTCTCCAGTCCGGCCCACGAGAGCAGGAAGAACGTGCCTACGCCGAGCCCCGTGGCCAGGCCGAGGGAGCTGCCGATGACCATGAAGACCGCGCCGATCGTCAGGTAGATCCTCACGATCTTGCCCACGTTCGGCGGGCCGCCGTGTTGCAGCATGCGCAGCGGGAAGAGCAGGAACGCGCCGTTCCACACGATCAGCTGGAGCATGTTGATCAGCGGCAGCGCCACGAGCACGGCCAGCCCGACCAGCAGCTGCTCGCCGCGCAGGAAGAACAGCCCCCAGCCCCCGACCGCGAGCTGCAGCGCGGTCAAGACCAGGGTCGGCGCCAGGATCTGGCCCCAGGCCACCGCGGTCGGGCTGGCCGGCATGGATCGCATCCAGGCCAGGCTGTCGAAGTCGCTGCGGAAGTCGCACTGCACGTAGATCGGGCCGATGGCTCCGATGCCGATGGCCATGATCAGGGCGGCGACCTCCGGCCCGAGGCTCTCCGCGCGGCTCCCCGTGAAGCCCATGATCCCGGCCACGAAGAGCAGCGCGACGAAGGACTTCTTGCTGCGCCGCAGGGCATTGAGCTGCCGCCAGCAGTGTGGGCCCGCCCCGCCCCAGCGTGGGAACAAGGGCAGCGTGCGCCCCCCGGTGTGCTGCTTGGGTGCGTCCTGGAACATCTTGCCGCCCTGGAGTCGCTCCAGCGTGTTGGCCGTGCGTTCGCTGGCATCGCGCGCGGCTTCGCGGACGTCGCCGCTGTAGCGGCTGATGCTCGCTGCGAGCGTGAACATGACGGCGCCGATCAGCGCCAGCCAGGGCAGCATGCCCAGCGGGTCGCTGGTACGCAGCAGTTCCATGAACGGGCGCACCGGCAGGCTCACGTGGCGAAGCAGCTGCCAGCTGATCACCCCGCCGTCCTGGATCCACGCTGCACCGGCCGTGACGACGACCCAGCCCAGGAGCAGGCCACCCACGATCCGGCTGCGTGTCTTGCGCGCCTCCTGCGTGCGCCCGATCTGCTTCAGGTCGACCCACACCTGGAGCAGGACCGTCATCGCGAACAACCCGACGTAGACGACGAAGGCATGCGGGATGGCGATGTCGTGCGGACGCAGGAAGAGCGCGAAGAAGAGCGAGGCGGTGGTCGCCTTGAAGATCGCGCTGCGCACGTGGTAGCGGAGGAGTTGTGCGCTGGTGAGCGGGGCCGGGAAGAGGAAGTGGACCTCTTCGGGCCTGAAGGCGATGACGCTCTGCTTCGTCGCCACGTAGATCGACATGAACGGGAAGAAGGTCAGGAACAGCGCCAGCTGCATGCGGCCGTCCTCGCCCGCGAAGAACGCCCTGTCCTTCGGGCTCAGCATCTGCCCGACGAGGATCAGGCCGAACAGCCCGAGCACCAGCACCAGACCCGCGACCCGCTTGGGCCGCTTGAGCCCGGCGATGAAGTCACGGCGCTTCGCGCGCCAGCGCAGGCGTCGCAGCGTGTCCAGGGCGGGCACCGGGGGGGCGCCGCGGATCATCGGTCGGCAGCCTCGCCGTCGGGCGCCCGCGCGTCCTCGCCGGTCGCCGCGAGGAACACCTCCTCCAGCGAGCCGAGCCCCGCGCGCACTTCCTCTCGCGAGCCCTGGGCCCGGATCCTGCCCTTGTGGATGATCGCGAAGCGCGTCGACAGGCGTTCCACGAAGTCCAGCTGATGACTCGAGACGATGACGGCCGCGCCGGCTCGCGCCCGGGCCTCGATCGCCTCGCACATGCGCCTGCGGCCGAGCGGGTCGAGGCCGGTCAGGGGCTCGTCGAGCAGCAGCACCTCCGGATCGTGCACGAAGGCACAGCAGATCATGACCTTCTGGCGCATGCCGCGGGAGAGGGCCGAGGCGGTGGCGTGGCGCTTGTCGCTCAGCTCGAACTCGGTCAGCAGTTGGTCGATGCGTGGCTCGGCGTCGTCGACGCCGTAGAGTTCGGACACGAACAGCATGTGTTCGTAGACGGTCAGGCTCTCGAACAGCGACGGCGTGTCGGCCACGAAGGCGAGCGCCCCGCGAGCGTCGGCCGAGTCGGCCGTCATGCGGTGTCCGGCGAGGGTGATCTCGCCCGCGCTGGCCTGGGTGATGCCGGCGAGCATGCGCAGGTAGGTGGTCTTGCCCGCGCCGTTGGCCCCGACGAAGCCCACGATCTCGCCGGGTTCCACGGTCATGTCGACCGAGTCGACCGCGACCAGATCGTCGAAGATCTTGGTCAGTCCGCGGACCTCGATGGCGCTCACGCGACGTGGTCCCGCGGGGGGCGGCCGCGGAAGACGTCCGCCCGTGGGGCGGGCTTGCCCACCGCTCGGCGCCACACGGCGACCTGCCCCACGTGGGTGAGCGCGTCGGCCAGCGGGCCGTTGATCATCGACCAGAAGGCCTCCGGTTCGGCCTTGAGCGAGCCGGTCAGCGTCACGGTCGGCAGGCCCTCGTCGCCGAGCGCCGCGAGCGTCTCGCGCACGCGGGCGAAGGCGTCCAGCGTGGAGCGGCGCAGGGGCTGCAGTGCGGACGGTGCCGGCTGCTGCTCCATGACCTCTCCGTAGGTCGGGCCCTTGGGCTGGCCGGCCGCCCCGAGCGAAGCCGCGACCCAGGAGCCGAGCACGTGCACATGGGCCAGGACCTCGCCCAGCGACTGGCCCTCGGCACAGGGACGGTAGGTCAGGTCGGCGTCGTCCAGGCCCTCGGTGGCCCAGCGGTAGCGGAAGCTCAGACCGTCCACGAGCCGGCTCAACACGGCGGTGGCCGTGACGGTCTCGGGCGCGGGTGGGAGGGTGGTGTAGGGGAGCTGTGCCATGTCGCGCATGGTAACCGGGAGCCGCCTCCGGCGTCGCTGGCCGCCGCGCCCGCACGACGCTAGAGTGCTCGGTTCGGTGGCGGCCAACCGACCGGACACGCTGGACGGTGACCGCCGCGGGAACCCCAGGCGCCATGGGTGGCAAGAACCCGTACATCAAGCAGGTCGACACCAAGCTCCCGACGGAGCCCTACGTGCTCACCTTCGTGCTCGGCGACAGCGGTGAGACCAAGGCTGTCGTGGTCGATCCGACCGCGCTGCCGTACACCGACGAGGGCCTGCCCGGCAGCGTGCTCGACATCGCCTGCGGCCAGGGTGTCGATCTCGATCATGCCTGCGGCGGCGTGTGCGCCTGCTCGACCTGCCACATCGTGGTCGAGGCCGGCATGGACAGCTGCAACGCGTCCACCGACGACGAAGAGGACATGCTCGACAGCGCTCCCGGGCTGACCGGGACCTCGCGACTCGGGTGTCAGCTGGTGCCCGACGGATCCTCGCCCGTGCGCGTGCGCATTCCCGAGTGGAACCGCAACCTCGTCTCCGAAGACCACCACTAGGTCGCCTCCGGGCCCCGTCTCGCCGCCTGCCGCCCGTGCGCGGGCGACGCACCGGTCAAGTCACCTGGTGGAGCCGACGATCAGGCTGGCGACGGCATCCCGTGGGATCGCCACCCGGGGTCACCAGGAGTCGAGCATGTCGCAGGGTCGTTCGCCGGGTCGCGCGGGAACGGGAGCCACCCTGTGCGGGCTGCCGCTCCGGGTGTGGTGCGCCTTCCTGCTGTTCCTCGTGGCGATCGACAGCCTGGGCACGTTGCTGATCCTGCGCGCCGACCGAGGCGTCGAGGTCAACCCGCTCATGGCGCACCTGCTCGAGCTGGGTGAGGTGCCCTTCGTGGTGACCCGCCTGATCGTCGCGGGGCTGTGCACCGGCTGGGTGCTGTGGCGCGCCGACCGGCCCTACGCCCGCATCGCCCTGCTGGCCGGCTTCGCTCTCTACCTGCCGATCGTCGCCATGCACATCTACTCGCAAGCGACGCACCTCGACATCGCCACGTTGCACCCCCAGGCCTTCGTGTGGGTCGACCTGTCGCCGTACGACGGCATCGCGCCGATGGCGGTGTCCTCGGTGCCGGTGGGCGTCCTCTCGGGCTGACCCGACGCGCGTCCCGGCGAGCTCGGTCGCTCGCAGGCGCCGGAACCCGCGCCTCGACGGGGGCATGGTGCGAGGAGGGGGACTCGAACCCCCATGGGTTGCCCCACTGGATCCTAAATCCAGCGCGTCTACCAGTTCCGCCATCCTCGCCGGCGATCGCGAGCCGCGGAGAGCGTCGCGTCGGTGCCCCATGGTCCTGGTCGCCGCCCGTCACGTCCAGCCGCGCCCGGGAGGAACGGCGGCCGTGAAGCGCGGAGCGGATCGGGTACCGTGGCGCGATGTCCCGCTGGCCGGCGTGGTTCGCCTCGACACTGATGCTCCTCGCCTGCGCGTGTGGCGACGCTCCCGCCGCCGCGCCGGGGCGGTTGGTGCGCGTGCCCCTGCTCCCGGCGCCCGACGCCGAGCCCTTTCCCGCCGACCGCATCGTCTTCTCCGAGGACGTGGGCGCCGACCCGTCGCCGTGGGCCGGGGAGGCTCCCGAGGTCCGCACGCTGGCCCAGGGTGCGGGCGTGCGCTGGCTGCGACTGCGCTCGCCCGGTGGCCGGGACGAGATGCGCGCCGTGCGCCGCGGCCCCTTGAGCGCGGGCCCGTTCGACCTGCTCGCGGTGATGGCGTCGATCGGCGCTTCGGGCACGCTCGTGGCGGAGCTGGAGCGCGACGGACGCGTGATCGCCAGCAGCCCGTCGCGGTCGCTGCTGGCCCGCGGCGACCCGGTGCGCCTGGCGCTCCCGCTCGTGCACGACGGGAGTCCCGTCGACGCCCTGGTCCTGCGCTTCTCGGGTTCGTCCCGCAAGGTCGATCTGGGGCGTGTCGAGTTGTTGCGGCGCGCACCCCTGGGATGGCTGCCGGGAGGTGACGAGGCCGGCGCGGTCGTGGTCTCCGGCTCCGAGGCGCGGGTGGCTCTCGGCGTCGGCACCGGGCGGCCCCTGGTCGGCCGGTTCGATGCGCCGGTGGGTGGACGCCTGCGCTTCGCCTGGGCGTTGCCCGAGCCGTTGCGTGCCGCCGATGACGCCGAGTTGGAACTGGAACTGTCCGCCGACGGACTCCCCTCGCTCACGCGCAGGGTGGCCCTGTCGGCGGGCGAGTCACGCCGCTGGCAGCTCGTCGAGGTGACGCTCGGAGCACTCGCCGGAGCGGTCCTGGATCTGCGCCTGAGCGTGGTGGCGGCGTCGCCCACGGCCTGCGCGATCTCACCACCGGTGGCCTGGACCCCGGCGCTCCGGCCGGCCAGCGTGCTGCTCGTCACCACCGACACGCACCGGGGGGATCACCTGGGCGCGGCGCGCGGTGGCGTCGTCGTGGAGACGCCGAACCTCGATGCCCTCGCGGCGCAGGGCGTGTTCTTCGAGCGCTGCTTCTCGTCGACCAATGTGACCAACCCGTCGCACGTGGCGCTCATGACCGGTGTGCATCCGCGCGATACCGGCATCCTGGTCAACAACGTCCCGTTGGCCGAGGCGGCCCCGACCCTGGCCGAAGTCTTCGCCTCCCACGGCTATGTCACCGTCGCGTCGCTCTCCGCGCGGCACCTCGGGCACGCGGGCAGCGGCCTGGGGCAGGGCTTCGATCGGATGACCTGGCCGGCCGACGGTGAGGCCTCCGCGGAGGAGGCCATCGCGCGCCTGCGTGAGGCACTGGAGGAGGCCGAGGGGCAACCGGTCTTCGCGTGGCTGCACCTCTTCGACCCACACCACCCGTATGCACCCGACCCCGCCGACCTGCGGCCCTACTGGCCCGAGGATCGCGACCCGCGGGATCCGTCGCTGCCGCCGCTCCCGATCGACGACGACGTGCTGCCCGACGACATGGCCGGCCTGCGCGACCTGGACCATCCGCGCGCGGCGTACCGGGCCGAGATCACGGCCATGGACCGCACCCTCGGGCGCCTGCTCGCCGATTCGCGCTTCGATGACAAGGCCGTGATCGCGGTGGTGGGGGACCACGGTGAGTCCCTCGGCGCCCACGGCGTGTACTTCACCCACGCCGAGCTCTATCCCGACTCGCTCCACGTTCCGCTGATCCTGCGCGGCCCGCTGCCCGTCGTGGACCCCGCCGTCGACCCGGAGATGCCCGGCTTCGTCCCGGGCAGCCGGCGCTCGGAGCCGGTCACCTCGCTGGACGTCGGACGGACCGTGCTCGACCTCGCCGGACTGGAGGCGGCACCGTTTCCCGGCCGCTCCCTGGTGTCCGTCCGGGACGAGCGCCCGCGCTTTGCCGTGTCAGCTCACGGCTTCTCGGCCTCGGTCACCTTCCAGGACCTGCACCTGGTCTTGCACCTCCGCGACCACCACCAGCGCTTCCTGGCCGAGGGCGTCGAGCGTCACCGCGTCCAGCTCTTCGACCTGGCGAGCGACCCCGGCGCCTTGCGCGACCTGATCCTGGAGCGGCCCGAGGTGGCGCGCGCGCTTGGGGAGCGCCTCGTCGAGTGGTTGCGGGATGCGCGCGCGCTGGAGTGGGCTGGCGCCTCGTCCACGGATGCCGAGTTGGAGGCGACGCTCCTGGCGATGGGCTACGTGGCCGGCACGGGCACGGAGTCCGCCACCCTGTTCGAGCCGGACGACTGCGACTGGTGCGAGCGTTTCCGGTGAGCGGGCGGGCCGGAATCGGTGGGCCCTCGCTGCTCGGATCGCTGGTGTGGGTCACGCTGTTCGGGGCGGCGTGTGGAGAGCCGGACCCGGCGTCGGAGGGACCCGCCGGTCGCCGCGCCGCCTCGGTCTGGGCTGCGGCGCCTGGCTCGCCGGCCCGACCGGTCGTGACCACCGTGCGCTGGCTCGACGCGGAGGAACTCGGGGCGGACTGGACCGCCGTGGCACCGGAGCAGCGCGCCATCCGCATGGAGCTCGACGGTCGGCGCGACCCGGTGCTGGTCCTGTCGGCCACGCGCGAGGACGAGATCGTGCAGCTGGTGCGAAGCGGGCCCCTCGACCTGACCGATCTCGACCACGTGCGCGTGACCACCGCCAACGCGCATCCCGCCACGGTCGAGCTGGACTTCGTCGCGGGCGACCTCGTCGTCGCGACCACCGAGCCGGTGCTGCTGGTCGAGTCGCCTCAGCGGCCTGTGGCTCACGACTTGCCCGTGCCTGGGGGGCTTCCGCCGGTGGATCGGCTGGTCCTGCGCGTCCTCGGGCGGCAACGTCTGCTGGCGCTGAGCGCCGTCGAGGGCGTGTTCGTGCCGGCGGACGCCCGCTGGCCGGGCCCCGACGATCCGCCGGCGCTGGTCGTCGTCGACGGGGATGGCCGCCGGGCGGTGAGCCTCGATCCACGGCGTCCGCTCTCGACGCGGGTCCCCGCGGCCCCGGGCAGCCGCCTGCGCTTCTCCTGGACGGCGCAGCGGAATGCCGGGTCGGGTCCCCGAGATGCCGAGGACGCCGCCGCCGCCGACGACGACGACGCCGATGCTGACGCTGACGCTGACGTCGCCCTCGAGCTGCGAGTCGATGTCGGCGGCGACTCCGTCGTGGCATGGCGCGCCCGGGTCACACCCGGTGCGTGGCACATGGCCAGCGTCGACCTCGGACCGTGGGCCGGATCCGACGTCGGCGTGTCGCTGCACGTACTCGGGCCGGCACGGGTCGCCGTGGCCGAGACGGCCGTCCTGCCCGCGCGCGACCCGCGCCCGTCCGTGCTGCTGGTCACGTCCGACACCCATCGCGGCGACCACTTGGGGGCGGCCGGGCGCGGCGTCGACATCCACACCCCGGCCCTCGACGCCCTCGCCGCGCGGGGCGTGCTCTTCGAGGACTGCTTCTCGCCGACCAACATCACCAACCCGTCCCACGTCGCCCTGATGACCGGGGCCCATCCGCGCGACACCCGCATCCTGACCAACAGTGATCGCCTCTCGGGCGACGCGCCCACGGTCGCCGAACGTTTTCGCGAAGCGGGCTACACGACCTGGGCGGCGCTCTCGGCGGCGCACCTGCAGCCCACCTTCACGAGCCTGGCGCAGGGATTCGACCGGGTCTCGTGGCCCGCCGAGACGACGCGTCCGGCCGGGCCGACCATCGACGTCGTCGAGCGCTGGCTCGTGGAGGAACCCGATGCGCCGGTGTTCCTGTGGGTGCATCTCTTCGACGCGCATTGGCCCTATCGACCCGAGGACGAAGCGCTGGCGCGCTACTGGCCCGCGGGGCGCGACCCCTTCGACGAGGCGCTACCGCCGCTGCCCGCCGCGCCCGAGGACCTGCCCCCGGACCTGCGCGACCTGCGGGACCCGGCGTATCCGCTCGCGGCCTACCGCGCCGAGATCACGGCACTCGACGCCGAGGTGCGCCGGCTGTTCGAGCGGCCCCGGTTCCGGGACGGCATCAGCTGCGTGGTCGGTGACCACGGCGAGTCCTTCGGGCAGCACGGCATCTGGTATCAGCACGCGGGCCTGTTCCCCGACACGCTTCATGTGCCGCTGCTGCTCGCCTGGCCCGGTTCACCGGCCGGCACCCGCGTCGAGACGCCGGTGCAGCACACCGACCTGGCCGCGACGCTCATGTCGCTGGCCGCGCTCGAAGGCCCGGCGCTGCCCGGCCGCGACCTCTCGGAGCTGGCACGGGGCGGGGGGCGGTCGCCCGGGCCGCGCTTCGCGCTCGAGTCGCACGGGCTGTCGGCCTCGGTCACCTTCGACGCCCTGCACCTGATCCTGACCCTGCGCGCGCGCCCGCCGTCGGAGGGGCACGGGCGCGCTCCGCATCAGGTGGAGCTGTATGACCTCGCGGCCGACCCCGGCTGCCTGCGGGATCTCGCCGCCGAGCGCCCGGACGCGGCTGCGGACCTGCGCGCCCGCCTGATCGCGTGGATCGAGGAGGCCCGGCCCCTGGGCTGGTCGACCTTCGGGGAGCGTAGTGCCGGTGAACTCGCGGACCTGCGGCAGCTCGGATACGCCCACGAGGGCTCGGTCGAGACCGCGGACGACCTCTGGGTCGCCGACGAGTGTGCCTGGTGCCGACGCTTCGACTCCTGATCGCGACCCACAACCCGAGCGGCCGCCAGGAGTTTGGACCCGCCCGTCGACACGGTTAGTCTGCCCGGATGCTTCCGATGCCCACTCGTCCTGCTCCTCGCGTCCACCTCGTACGCTCGTGCGTGCTGGCGCTGCTCGCCGCCCTCGTCGCGGGCGCTTGCGATGGCTCGGCCGCGGCCCCGACCAGCTTCGAGCGCCTGGACCTCGTTCCCGTGGACGGCGCGGCGGCCCCGCGCGCGACCACGGTCGAGACCTGGGTCCTCGAGCAGGACCAGGACAACTGGGACGCGATCGCCGAGGTCGTGCTGCTGCGCCCGGTGACCGGCGAGACCGGCCCGCTCGCGCTCAAGGTCCGCGCCGATGCGGATGCGCCGCCGATCCAGCTCTCGCGCCGGGGCCACTACGCGACCGGGAGCTTCAACCGGGTGCGCCTGGTGACGACCTTCCGTGGCTCGGGCTGGATCAAGGCCGAGCTGCTGCGCGAGGGGCAGCGCGTCGCGCGCTCCGACATCATCCCGCTGCAGCAGATCGACACGCCCTACGCCGTCGACATCGACCTCTCCGAGACGCCGCTCGACGCGGCGGCCTGCGACGAGATCCGGCTGGAGATCACGGGCGCGAACCGCAACGCGAACCTGGTCCAGGTGGAGCTGCTCGACGTGCCGCTCGCGAGCCGCATGCCCGATCCCGCGGGGCCGCCCGAGATGGTCGTCTTCGGTGGCGAGGGGCGCACGGCGGAGGGGCTCGTGAGTGGTCACCCGCTTGTGGCGGCATTTACCGTGCCCGTGAACGGGCGCCTGACCCTCGCCGCGGTCCAGCCGCCGCGTGTCCGCCAGGCGGGCGGAAACGGGCGCCTGCTCGTCTCGGTCTCCGAGCCCGGTGCCGACCCGGCGCGTCGCGTGTCGAGAGAGTTGGGCGAGCGAAGCTGGCAGGATCTGGAAGTCGATCTCTCGGGTCTGGAAGGCAAGCGCGTCGAGGCCCGCTTCGAGATCGAGGGAGCGGTGGGGCCTGCCGGCTGTGCGTTGGCCGAGGTCGCCGTCTGGGCACCCGATCCGGCGCGGCGCGTCGTGCTGCTGGTGACCACGGACACGCACCGCGCCGATCACGTCGGCGCGTCCCGGTCGGGCGT
The DNA here is from genome assembly GCA_029259725.1 of Planctomycetota bacterium. GTDB lineage: Bacteria > Planctomycetota > B15-G4 > B15-G4 > B15-G4 > JAJDER01. Next base: position 52,537 of record JAJDER010000003.1, read on the forward strand.
GCAGATCGAGACACCCCACCTCGATGCGCTCGCCGCACGCGGCGTGTTCTTCGAGGACTGCTTCGCGCCGACCAACTCGACCAACCCGTCGCACATCGCCCTGATGACCGCGACGCACCCGCGCGACACGGGCATCGTGGTCAACCACCGGCCGGTGAGCCAGGTCGCCCGGACCCTGGCCGAGGCCTATCACGAAGCCGGCTTCGTGACCTATTCGGCGCTGAGCACCAAGCACCTCGGCCACGTCGGGAGCGGGCTGGGGCAGGGCTTCGACCGCATGAGCTGGCCGATGAACAAGCCGCGCCGCGCCGACGCCACCGTCGATGTGCTCGAGGAGTGGCTCGACGCTGCCGACGGTCGCCCGCTCTTCGTCTGGCTCCACGTGTTCGACGCGCACTGGCCCTACGAGCCGCCCGAGGCCTTCGACCGCTACTACTACGACGACGATCGCGACCCGCGCGCGCCCGGCCCGCAGCCGCGGGATGTCGAGGACCGCTTCCTGCCCGACGACATCAAGCCGCTCCAGGACCTGGACTTCCCGCGCGCGCAGTACGCGGCGGAGATCACCTATCTGGACGCGGCTCTCGGGCGCGTGTTCGATGACTCGCGCTTCGCCGACGCCGTCGTGGCCGTCGTTGCGGATCACGGCGAGGCGCTCGGGCACCAGGACGTCTTCTTCGACCACGCCGAGCTCTATCCGTCGACGGTGCACGTCCCGCTCATCCTGAGTTGGCCCGGCGCGCCGGCGGGAACCCGCGTCGAGGCGCCGGTCACGCACCTTGGCCTGGGTCGGACCCTGCTCGATGTCTCCGGGCTCGCCGAGGTCGAGTTTCCCGGTCGCAGCCTTCAGCCCCTGATCGAGGGACGGCGGCGGGACGAACCTCGCTTCCAGCTCTCGGCGTCAGGGCACGCGGCGTCGGTCCAGCAGGGCGACCTCTACCTGATCGTCACGCTGCGCGAACATCAGTACATGCACAGCCGTCGCGGATTCGCGCTGCATCAGGTCGAGCTCTACGACCTTGCCGCCGACCCGTTGTGCAAGGTGGACTTGGTCGAATCCCGTCGTGCCGAGGCCGGCGTGTTGCGCACCGGGCTCGTCGGCTGGATGCAGCAGGCCCTGCCCACCGGGCTCGCGGACGCGGTGACCGATGACCCTGAGCTGCTCGCCACCCTGGACCAGCTCGGCTACGCCGAGCAGGACCCCAACGCGTCGACCTCGGGGCTCTGGGTCGAGGATGACTGCGAGTGGTGCGAGCGCTTCCTGCGCTGACTGGGGCGCGGGTGTCCTTGTGCTCGCGCCGCGGGGTGCGTGACCTTCTTCCTCGGGCCGGATTCGGGACGCG
>JAJDER010000021.1 GCA_029259725.1 Planctomycetota bacterium
AGGGCCTTCGTGGCAAGGAGCAGCGGCGTGGTCGACGCGGAGGCGGGGTGCACACCCCGTCGAGCATCGACCGCGCCGCTCGACGCAGCCATGGAGGTCCTGGTGATTCCGCAGCAGAAGCTGGTGAGAAGTCCAGGCTAGACCGCCCGTTCCTTCCACAGGCCCTTGCGGAACAGCCACGCGGCCACGAGGCAGAGCACCGTCTCGGCAACCACCACGGCCCAGAACACGCCGCCGGGACCGAGCCCGGCCACGTGGGCCAGGAGCCAGGCCAGCGGGAGCTCGATGACCCAGAAGCACAGCAGGTTGACCCGCGTCGGGGTCATGGTGTCCCCCGCCCCGTTGAAGGCCTGCACCAGCACCATCCCCCAGGCGTACAGGACGTAGCCGTAGCTCATGACCCGCAGGGCTTCGGCGGCGACCGCGAGCACCGCCACGTCCTCGGTGAACAGGCCCACCATGGGTTCTGCGAGGCTCACGAACACCACGGTCACCAGGGCCATGAACACCATGTTGAAGGTGCCCGTGAGCCAGACCGCCCGCTCCGCGCGCTCGGGCTTCCCGGCCCCGAGGTTCTGTCCCACCAGCGTCGCGGCGGCATTGCACAGCCCCCACGAGGGCAGGATGGCGAACACCACGATGCGCACCGCGATCGTGTAGCCGGCCAAGGCTGAGCTTCCAAATGCTGCCGTGATACGCACCATTCCAACCCAAGATGCGGTTCCGATGAGGTACTGGGAGATCCCGCCGAACGAAACCCGGGCGAGCTTCCAGGCCACGGCCGGGTCCAGGTGCATGTGCGCGGGGAGGATCCTCAGCCGGCCCGCCCCCCGATGCAAGGCCACCAGCTGGTAGACCACGCCGCAGCCCCGACCGCATGCCGTCGCGACGGCGGCTCCGGTCACGCCCATCTCGGGGAAGAACCCGAGCCCGAAGATCAGGCACGGGTCGAGGACCAGGTTGATCCCGTTGGCCAACCAGAGGCTCTTCATGGCCACGACCGCGTCCCCCGCCCCGCGGAAGATCGCGTTGTTCAGGAAGAGCAGCATGATCACGAGGTTGGTGCCGAGAAGCACCGCCGCGTAGCCGCTCCCGATGTCGATCACGCCCTGTTCGGCTCCCATCAACCGCAACACGTCCGCCGCGAAGAGGAACGCGGGCAGGCCGACCACGACCGACAGGACCACGCCGATCAGGATCGCCTGGAAACCCGCGCGGGCGGCCCCGTCCTTGTCGCCCTCGCCCACACGGCGGGCGATGGTCGCCGTGGTGGCCATGGAGAGGCCGATGGCCACGGCGTAGACCAGGGTCAGGACCGACTCGGTCAGGCCCACGGTGGCGACGGCGTCGGCGCCGAGCTTCGCGACGAAGAACACGTCGGCCACGGCGAAGACCGACTCCATCGCCATCTCGAGCACCATCGGGATGGCCAGCAACATGATCGCCCGGCCCAGGGGGCCGCGGGTGTAGTCGTGTTCGGCGCCGCTCAGGGCTTCACGAAGGGCTGCCCACGACCGCGCGGTCCTGGAGCGCGAAGGACCGGCTCCGTCAGGGGCCGGCGACGAGGACTCCCCGGGCCGGGCCGGCGAGGGGGGGGATGCGGACACGGGTGCGTCCTCTCGATGGAGATGTCGGCCTGATGATCACGCGGGGTGTGCGGCAGGGGCCACGCACATCGACCCGGGATCGCAGACGGGAGACCGACGCGAGGATCCCCGGGCGCGCGCGTGGCGCGACTCCGCCCGGGAAGGACCAGAGGGGCCTAGAGGCCGCCCGGGTCGCCTCCACGGACGGAGGCGACGACGACGTCATTCCGCTTCGTCTTCATCAGCCTCGATCCGGGGGTCGGCCGGGGACCCACGCGGTCCCGGCATGGCGGCGAACGATACCACGCTGTCCGGGACTGACAAGCCCCTCCTGCCCGACGCGGGGTCCTACAGCAGCGAGGCGTTCACCCAGGCGATCAGGTCGTCGAACATCAGGCCCAGCCAGACGGTCGCGGCGGCGAGCACGAGGATCGACAGGTTGGCGACGCGCGGGACCAGGCCGAGGCCGGGCACATCCGCCACCCTGGGTTGGTCGCCCCCGCGCAGGAACAGCGAGACGGGGATCTTCATGTAGTAGAAGAGCGCCACGGCGGCGTTGAGCGCGGCGACGACCGCGAGCCAGTCCAGGCCCGAGCTGATCGCCGCGCGGAACACGAACCACTTGCCCACGAATCCGGCCGTCGGCGGAAGCCCGGTGAGCGAGGCCAGGAAGACGACGAACATCACGCCGATCCACGGCGCCTGGCGCCCCAGACCCTCGTAGTCGTCGAGATCCTCGGCGCCGAAGCGGTCGGCCAGCGCCATCAGGCAGCCGAACGCGCCGAGCGTGCCGAAGTAGTAGGTGGCCAGGTACATGAGCGTGGCCTGCTGGCCAGTCTCGACGGCGGCGCGATCGTCGCCCGTGGCCGTGAGCATGACCGCCACGCCCATGAGCAGGAACCCGGCGTGGGCGATGGAGCTGTAGGCGAGCAGGCGCTTCACGTTGGTCTGCTTGACCGCCGTGATGTTGCCGTAGGTCATGGTCACGGCGGCGATCACCGCGGTGACCGAACCGAGCCGTGCGAGCCAGTCCTCGCTCACGACCATGCCCAGGAAGGCGCCGTCGACGAAACGCAGCAGCAGGCCGATGCCCGCCGCCTTGCTGGCCACCGCGAGCATGGCGGTGACCGGGGCCGGCGAGCCCTCGTAGACGTCCGGCGCCCAGAAGTGGAACGGGAAGGCCGCGACCTTGAAGCCGATGCCCGCGAACACGAGCACCGTCGAGCCGACGACCAGCATGCGCCCGAGCTCACCGCCGAGCTCCCACTGCTCGGTGATGGCCAGGCCGATGTCGGGCAACCAGAGACTGCCGCTCATGCCGTAGAGCAGGCTGAAGCCGAACAGCATCAGGCCCGACGCGAGCGCGCCGTAGACCAGGTACTTGAGCGCCGCTTCCGCGCTGCGCCGCTCGCGCTTCTGCCAGCCGGCCATGATGTACGACGGCAGGGACAGCATCTCCATGCCGAGCACGAGCATCAGCAGGTTGTCGGTGGAGACGAGCAGGCAGCCGCCGAAGGCCGCACCGAGCAGCATCGGGTGGAACTCGTTGCGCGTGCGGTCCTCGAGCCCGCGGAAGATGATCCCGTAGAGGATCACCAGTCCGGTGGCCGAGATGATCAGCGCGCGGAAGAACCAGGCGTAGCCGTCCACGGAGAGCACGCCGAACGCGCGGGCCGGGACGCTGGTGTCCTGTTCGCCCAGCGCCAGCAACGCACCGACGACGCCTGCCAGGGCGACCACCCCGGTCACGGTACGCGCGGTGCGCCCGTGACCCAGGATCAGGTCGGCCGTGAGCGTGACCACGATCGCGGCCACGAGCCAGATCTCCGGCATCAGGGCCTGCAGGTCGGTGAGCATCTCGGGGCTCATGGCGGGTGCTCCGTCCGTGGGCAGCGCCGGGATGGCGCGCCCGCCGGCGTCAGGCGAAGAGGTTCCGGATGCTCTCGATCGTCGGGACGATCGTGTTCAGCAGCAGCGCGGGGGCGACGCCGAAGAGCAGGCAGAGGAAGGCCAGCGGGATCATCGTGAACAGCTCGCGGCGGTCGGCGTCGGGGAAGTCCTTGTACTTCTCGTTCAGCGGGCCGAGGAACACGCGCTGCAGCGTCCAGAGGATGAAGGCCGCGGTGATGACGATGCCGATCACGGCCAGCGAGGCCAGCACCGGGTACACCTGCCAGCTCCCGATGATGACCAGCGCCTCGGAGACGAAGCCGCTCATCGACGGCAGGCCCAGCGCGGCGAACATGCCCACGGTGGTCACGCCGGTGTAGATCGGCGCGACGTTGGCCAGGCCGCCGAAGCCCTCGATCTCGCGGTGATGGGCGCGGTCGTAGACGACGCCCACCACGAGGAAGAGCAGGGCCGAACTCGTGCCGTGCGTGAACATCTGCATGGCCGCGCCGGACAGGCCCGCGGCCGTGAAGGCCGAGGCGCCGAGCAGCACGTAGCCCATGTGGCTGACCGAGCTGTAGGCCACCAGTCGCTTGAAGTCGGTCTGCGCCATGGCGACGAAGGCGCCGTACACGATGGCGATCAGGCCCAGCATCGCGCCGGTGTAGGCGATGGCCGGCTCACTCGCGACCTGCGGGAACATCTGGATGTTGATGCGCAGGATGCCGTAGCAACCCAGCTTCAGCAGGATGCCGGCCAGGATGACCGAGATCGGCGTGGGCGCCTCGACGTGGGCGTCGGGCAGCCACGTGTGGAACGGCACGATCGGCACCTTGATCGCGAAGCCGATGAAGAAGAAGACGAAGATCCACTTCAGGAACGGCCAGCCCAGCAGCGTGCCCTCGTTGACGAGGCTCGAACCGTCGAGCTGTCCGCTCGAGATCAACTCGCTCAGCAGCGGGATGTTGAACGGCGTGGTCACGCCGAGGTCCGTCGCGGCGAGGTACACGGCCACGATGCCGAGCAGCATGAGCACCGACCCGGCCAGCGTGTACAGGAAGAACTTGATCGCCGCGTACTCGCGTCGCGGCCCGCCCCAGACGCCGATCAGGAAGTACATCGGCAGGAGCATGATCTCCCAGAACACGTAGAACAGGAAGAAGTCGAGCGCGCAGAAGACGCCGTTGATGCCCACCTCCAGCAGGAGCAGCAGCATCATGTAGCCCTTCACGCCCTTGTCGATCTTCCAGCTGGCGAACACGCCCAGGAACAGCAGCAGCGTGCTGAGCCAGATCAGCGGGATGGACAGACCGTCGACACCGACGTGGTACTCCACGCCCAGCGCCGCGATCCACGAGCCCTGCTCGATGAACTGGTAACCCACTCCGGACGGGTCGTACTGCCACCAGAGCCAGGTCGCGAGGACGAGCGGCACGAAGGTCGCGACAGCCGCCACGGTGCGCATCGCATCCTTCGCGTCTCGCGGCATCATCATCACGGCCAACACGCCGACGAGCGGCGTGAAGACGATGAGCGAAAGCAGGTGGTCCATGGTCAGTTGGTCCCGTTGGCCAGGTAGGCGGCCAGGATGAGGACGCCCACCAGCGTCCACGTGAGGTAGTCGCGCGCGTTGCCGGTCTGCACCACGCGGAAGACGGCCGAGGCGGTCTGGACGAACCAGCGCCAGAAGTTCACCAGGCCGTCGATGACGTACTTGTCGAAGAGCCCGGCGACGAACGCGACGAAGCGCGTGAGCAGGCCCACCGAGTTGACGGCCCCGTCGATCACGCCCCTGTCGAAGCGTGCCAGGCCGTGGTTGAGTTTGTGCAGGCCGGCGATGAGGCCGTCGTTGTAGACCTCATCGAAGTAGTACTTGTTGGCCACCAGCGTGTGGACGGGACCGAAGCGCTTCTTCCAGGCCTCGGCGTCCGCGCTCTTCTTCAGGTAGAAGGCCCGCGCCATGAAGAAGCCCAGCGCGATGGCGATCAGCGACACGATCAGCGCCGGATAGTGCGCGGTGTGCAGCGCGTCATGCCAGGCAAGGGTGTCGTGCGCGAGGTGCAGGCCGGACGCCGCCGCCGACGCGGGCTGCTGCACGATCTCGTTGAACCAGAGTTCCTCGGTGGCCGGCAGCGGGTGCAACGTCACGCCCGCGAAGATCGCGAAGGTGGCCAGCACCATGAGCGGGATCGTCATGACCGCCGGCGACTCGTGCGCGTGGGCGAACTTCTCGGCGTTCCGCGGCGTGCCGTGGAAGGTCATGAAGACCAGGCGGAACATGTAGAAGGTCGTCATGAAGGCGCCCACGGCGCCGAACAGGAAAGGGATCCACGCGGCCGTGCCGTACTCGAGTCCCCAGGCCAACGCCGTCGCGATGATCTGGTCCTTGGAGTAGTAACCGGCCAGCATCGGGACGCCGGACAGGGCCAGCGTCGCGATCAGGAAGGTCCCGTAGGTGAACGGCATCTTCTTCTTGAGGCCGCCCATGTCGCGCATGTCCTGGCTGTGCACGGCGTGGATCACCGAGCCGCTGCCGAGGAACAGGCAGGCCTTGAAGAAGGCGTGGGTGATCAGGTGGAACAGGCCGGCGATGTACCCGCCGACGCCGAGGCCCAGCATCATGTAGCCGAGCTGGCTCATGGTGGAGTAGGCCAGCACCTTCTTGATGTCGTACATGACCAGGCCCATGGTCGCGCCGACCAGGGCCGTGATCGCGCCGATGCCGGCGATGAAGCCGAGCGCCTCGGGCGTGAAGTACGGGTACATGCGGCCGACCATGAACACGCCGGCGGCGACCATCGTCGCGGCGTGGATCAGGGCCGAGACCGGCGTCGGGCCGGCCATGGCGTCCGGCAGCCAGACGTGCAGCGGCACCTGGGCCGACTTGCTGATCGCGCCGCAGAAGATCAGGATGCCCGACAGGGTCAGGATCGTGTGGTTGTCGAGGCCGCTGAAGGCGCGGTCCTCGATCGGCACGAACGCGCCGGCGGCGAGGCGCTCGAAGAGCTCGGTGTAGTTGAGCGTGCCGAAGAGCTGCCACGCGAGCACGAAGCCGAGCATGAACAACACGTCGCCCACGCGGTTCGTCATGAACGCCTTGAGCGCGCACTTCGGCGGGTCCTCCTCGTAGAAGAAGAACCCGATCAGCAGGTAGCTGCCGACGCCGACCAGCTCCCAGAACATGAACAGGAACAGGATGTTGTCGGCCACGACCAGGCCGAGCATGGCGAAGCAGAAGTAACAGAGGTACGCGAAGAACCGCGAGTAGTAGCGGTCCCCGTGCATGTACCCCTGGCTGAAGAAGAAGATGCAGCTCGCGATGATCGTGACCATCGCCAGCATGATCACGGCCAGGTTGTCGAGGTAGACGCCGGCCGTCAGCTGGAACTCGCCCACGTTCAACCAGTGCCAGCTCAGTCCGTGGTCGGCGCTGGACCAGCTCCAGTTCGGGTCATCGATCTGGACGATCACGCGCCAGAACAGGGTCACCGCCAAGCTGGCGCTGGTCAGGATGCAGGCCGTGGCCAGCCAGTCACCCCGACGCGGCAGCTTGCGCCCGAAGAAGATCTGCACCAGGGCGCCGCCGAGCGGCACGAGCACGATGGCCAGCACCATGCCCAGCAGCGTCGTGGGTTCGAACAGCTCCATGTGCGCTCCCTAGTCCCTCAGGCTGTCCGTGCGGGTGATGTCGATGCTGCCGAAGTCGTGGAAGACGCGCAGCACGATGGCCAGGGCGATGGCGGCCTCCGCGGCCGCGATGACGATGACCGTGATGGCCACCAGCTGTCCGTCGAGGCCGAAGTTGCCGAAGCGCGCGAAGGCCACGAAGTTCAGGTTGGCCGCGTTGAGGATCAGCTCCACGCCCATGAGCACATACAGCGCGTTGCGGCGGGTGAGGATCGTGGCCAGGCCGAGCAGGAACAGGATCCCGGAGACGGCCAGGTAGCTCGACAGCTTGCCGGCGAGCGCCGTGTCGGCCATGTCCGCCAGCGGGGCGCCGGACGTGGCCAGCTCGGTGGCAACAGCGGCGGCGGCATCGGCCACCGCGGGCGCCTGATCCTGCACGAACGCGACGACGGACGCGCCGGCCGTCATCAGTGCGGACGCGAGCGAGGAGCACAGCTCAGGCATCGGGGGTCCCCTCCTGCTGCTGGCGCGCCACGGTCACGGCACCGACGAGCACCACGAGCAGCAACACCGACAAGACCTCGAAGGGCAACAGGAAGCCGTGCGGATCGACGAAGAGCTGGCCGATGGCGTCGGACGTCGGCTCGGGCTCGAGCAGCGTGAGCTCGCGCCCCTCGCTGATCGCGATCACGCCCTGGTAGACGCGCAACAGCCCGGCACCGAGCAGTCCGAGCACCGGGGCCATGAGGATGTAGCGACCGATCGCGAGCCGGCCCGCGTCGCGCGTGCTGAGCATCACGGCGAACAGCAACAGGATCGTCACGCCGCCCACGTAGAGCAGGATCTGCGTCGCGCCGAGCAGGTCGGCCCCGAGGGTCCAGTAGAGCCCCGCCACGCCGAACAGCACCGCCACGAGCGCGAAGGCGGAGTGCACGATGCTCTGGTGGAAGGCCATCACGAGCCCACCCGCCAGGGCGATCGCGGCGAAGAACACGAACATGAAGTCGAGCATCGCTCAGTCCTTCTTGCCCATGCGGGCCTTGATGGCGGCGATCTTCGCGGCCATGTCCTCGGCGCTCGTCCCCTCGGCCGACGGCTTGCTCGCCGCCGCGTCGGGCACCACCTTGCCGGCCTTCCTGGCCGCCGCTTCCTCGAGCGCCCGCTGGTCCTGCGGGCGCAGCCCGGTCCAGGTCAACAGGTCCTCGACCATGCCGTCGGGGTCTTCCGTCGCCAGCTCGTACTCGGTCGTCATGTGGATGCAGTCGACCGGGCAGGGCGGGATGCAGAACTCGCAGAAGATGCACTTCTTGTAGTCGATCGAGAACTGCGTCCACTCGAGGATGCGGCCGTGGTGCTCGGCCTCGATCTCGATGCAGTCCACCGGGCACGCCTTGGCGCACAGCTTGCAGTCGATGCACTTCTCCTGCTCGAGGATGTGCAGCCCGCGGTACCGGTCCGGCACCGGGAAGCGCTCGAACGGGTACTGGATCGTGATCGGCGGCTCCTTGCGGTAATGCCGCAGCGTGACCCCCATGCCCTTGGCAGTGGAGGTCAGCGCGGAGCTGATGTTCCCGAAGTAGTCCCTGATGGCGCCCATGGGTCCGTCCTCAGAGCGGCAGCCAGCCCCAGCCGTAGTAGTCCCACACGGCCGTGGCGATGAGTGCGACGAAGGCCCAGGGCACGAGATACTTGTATCCCATGCTCATGACCTGATCGACGCGCAGGCGGGGCAGCGTCCAGCGCAACCACATCTGCACGAAGATGAAGAAGAAGGTCTTGGCGAGCAACACGACGATGCCGATCGGCATGGCCAGCGCCGGGTGCCACGCGCTGCTGTCGACGAACGGCAGGTTGAAGCCGCCGAACCAGAGCGTCGCCGTCAGCAGCGCCGCCACGAACATCGACGTGTACTCCTCCAGGAAGAAGAAGGAGAAGCGCATGCCCGAGTACTCGGTGTGGAAGCCGGAGACCAGCTCCGACTCGGCCTCGGGCAGGTCGAAGGGCGCGCGCTTGCAGCCGGCCAGCGACGAGATGAAGAAGATCAGCGCGGCCATCGCCAGCCAGGGGCTGTGGAAGATCAGCCAGTGGTGCTCGGCCTGCCAGGTGTTGAAGTCGTTGAGCCGGAACGAGCCCACCACCAGGATCGGCACGAGCAGCGCCGTCGCGGTCGGGATCTCGTAGCTGACCACCTGGGCCGCCTCGCGCACGGCCCCGAAGAGGCTGTACTTCGAGTTGCTGGCCCAGCCCGCAATGATCACGCCGATCACCTCGATCGAGGCGATGGCGATGATGAAGAACACACCCAGGTGCAGGTCGACGACCTGGACGCCGACGGCGAACGGCACCACGATCAGTCCCGCGAACACGCCGCAGAACACGACCGCCGGCGCGATCCAGAACATGAACGCGTTCGCCCGCGTCGGGATGATGTCCTCCTTGAAGAGGAGCTTCACCGCGTCCGCGACGGACTGCGCCCAGCCGTGCCAACCGCCCGTGACCATCGGTCCCATGCGGACCTGGATGTGCGCCGCGACCTTGCGCTCCATCCAGATGGCGAACATCGAGTAGACCGTCACGAAGCCGAGGATCGAACCGATGCACACCGCGTACGCCGCGGAGAGGGCCAGGGTGCCCTCGAGGCCGAACAGCTCGCCGAACAGACCGATCAGGGCTTCCATGGTCTAGCGATCCACCTCGCCGAGGACGATGTCCAGCGACCCGATGGTCGCGACGGCGTCACCGAGCATCGTGCCGGGGAGCAGCTTGTCGAGCACCGACAGGTTGCAGAAGCTCGGCGCGCGCGTGCGACAGCGGATGGGCGAGTTCCCGCCCTCGCTGACGACGTAGAAACCCAGCTCACCACGCGGGTTCTCGCAGCGCACGTAGGCCTCGCCCGGCGGCGGCTTGAGCGGCGTCTTGTACATCTTGACCATGGATTTCTCCATGTGCGCGCCCGGCGGGATCTTCTCGATGCACTGCCGGATGATGCGAACCGACTCGATCATCTCGCGCATGCGGACCCAGTAGCGATCCCAGCAGTCGCCCAGCGTCCCGTGCGTGCCCTCGCCCACGGGGATGTCGAACTCGCACTCGTCGTAGGGCTCGAGGTAGGGCACGTCGCGGCGCAGGTCCCACTTGACGCCCGACGCGCGCAGCACCGGACCGGTGCAGCCGTTCGACAGCGCCAACTCCTTGGTCAGGATGCCGATGTTGGCCGTGCGCTGGATGAACACGAAGTTGTCGGTCAGCAGCGTGTTGTACTCGACCCAGCGCTTCTCGAAGTCGTCGCAGAAGGCGCTCACCTCGTCCATCCAGGCGTCGTCGATGTCGTTGGCGACACCGCCCGGGCGGATGAAGTTGTAGAGCATGCGCGCGCCGGAGATCTTCTCCAGCAGCTGCATGATGCTCTCGCGCTCGCGGAAGGCGTAGAAGAACGGCGTGTTCGCGCCCAGGTCGATGCCGTAGGTGCCGAACGCGATCAGGTGGCTGGCGATGCGGTTCAGCTCGGCCACCAGCGCGCGGATCCACTGCGCGCGCTCGGGCGCCTCGACGTCGAGCAGCTTCTCGACCGTCAGGCTCCAGGCCAGGTTGTTGTTCATGGACGCGAGGTAGTCCATGCGGTCGGTGTACGGCGTGAACTGCAGGTACGTGACGTTCTCGCCGATCTTCTCCGCGCAACGGTGCAGGTACCCGATGTCGCACCAGCTGTCGGTGATGATCTCGCCGTCCATGGCCAGCTCGACGCGCAGCACGCCGTGCGTGGACGGGTGCTGCGGCCCGAGGTTGAGCTTGAGCTCCTCGGTGTAGACGTCCGCGTTCCGGTCGGAGGTGAACATCTCCAGGGCTTCCATGCTCAGCCCTCCTTTCCGGTGTCAGCGGCGTCGGCGGGCGCCTCGTCCTTGGCGGGCGCCTGGCCACCCGCGTGCGGGCGGTCGCTCGGCGGCGACGGAGGCTGGATCAGCGGCTCGCCGGCGGGGCGCGGCTCGCTCGACGGCGGCGTCCAGTCGGGGCCGCGCTCGTACATCGGCGTCGCGTCGAGTTCGAGGGGCACGTCGCCCAGGAACGACGGGTAGACGAAGTCCTTGCGCAGCGGGTGGCCGATCCACTCCTCCGGCAGCAGGATGCGGCGCGGGTCGGGATGACCGGCGAAGACCACGCCGAGCAGGTCCCACTGTTCGCGCTCGTGCCAGTCCGCGGCATCGAAGACGCCGGCGACGCTGGGCACCTCGGGGTGCCAGGTGTCGTGGTTGCCGCCCTCGGGCCGCGGGCAGATCACCTTGACCACGAAGGAGTGGTGGTGCTGGTAGCTGCACAGGTGATAGGCCAGTTCGATGCACGCCTCGCGCTCGGTGGCCGTGACCAGGTGCAGCATCTCCATGGCGCAGTCGGGATCGTCGCGCAGGAAGGTCATGACCGCGACGAGCGCGTCGGCCTCGACCACCACGAAGGGGTCCTTGGCGGACGTGTCCAGCTCACCGATGCCGTCGATCCCGGCGGCGCCGAGCTTTGCGTGCAGGCCGGCCTCGTTCATCAGAGGTGCCCGTAGCTGCGGTTCATGGACTCGGCCGTCTCCTTCTGGCGACGGAAGACGTCGTTCATGCCGATCTTGTCGCGCAGCTTGAGGATCCCGTCCATCAGGGCCTCGGGCCGCGGCGGGCACCCCGGGACGAAGATGTCCACCGGGATGATCTTGTGCACGCCCTTGACCGTGTTGTAGCCCCACTTCACGTAGGGCCCGCCACCGCAGACGCAGGCGCCCATGGCGATCACGTAACGCGGCTCGGCCATCTGGTCGTAGAGGCGCTTCACGCGCACGGCCATCTTCGCGTTCACCGTGCCCGGCACGATGATCAGGTCGCTCTGGCGGGGCGTCGCGCGGGGCACGCCGGCGCCGAAGCGGTCCAGGTCGAAGGTGGCCGCGTAGACCGCCATCATCTCGATGGCGCAGCAGGCGATACCGAAGGTCATCGGCCAGATCGAGGACTTGCGCCCCCAGCCGATGACGCCGTCGACCGCGTCGGTGACCGTGTTGGACGGCAGCGTGTTGTTCAGGATGCCCATGGGGTGTTGCCCGGCCTGACCGCGAGGGTCAGTCCTGGACCCTCCGCTTGTTCTGGAAGCTCTTCACCCAGTCGAGGTCGCCCTTGGCCCAGTCGTAGATCAGGCCGAAGAAGACGATCGTGGTGAAGACCAGGCCGGCGACGAGCGCCACGCCCTTGGAGGGCGCGCTCTGGAACACGCGCGCCCAGGGGAACATGAGGACGATCTCCGCGTCGAACACGACGAAGATGAGCGCCGTCGTGTAGAAGCGCATGTCGAATCGGATCTGCGCATCGCCGATCGGGTCCTCAGCGCACTCGTACGGCAGGTTCTTTTCCTTGTACGGGTTCTTGGGCCGGAACAGCATGCCCAACACGAGCGGCGTGCAGACCATGAACGCGCCCGTGATCAGGAACACCAGGACCGCGTGGTAGTCGAGATACACGGCTTTCTCCGGGGTCGAGATACGAACCCAGCGCCACTATAGGGAACTCGCCTTTCGCGAGGAAAGAGCCGATTCGTCGGCGAGCGGCGCGCCGGGCGGACCGTCCGGTGACCCCCGCACCGGTTGCATGGGCGGGATTCACCGCGCGCATCGACGGCTGTCGAAAGGACCGCTCGCGGGGCCCCCGGAACAAGCGACGAGGCCCGCCCCCCGACGTGCGGGGGACGGGCCTCGTGCGTGGCCGGGGCGACAGCCCGACCGGTGGGGCTGGGTCGCCTTACGGCACCTGCAGCTCCAGCCCGTTGCTCATGCTGACACCCTTCACCGCGCCCACATCAGAGAACACCTGCTGGACGAAGAACGAGATGCCGTTGGGGATGGAGATGTCGATCACGCCCGGGATGACCACCGTGCCGAACAAGCTGGCGGTCACATCGAACTGCAGCAGGATCGGCACCGTGTAGAGCACACCGCCCTTGAAGGGCGCCGCGCCCTGGCTGAGCGAGATGAACGTCACGCCGGGAGCGAAGGCCTTGATCCCCACGGTGTTCATGTTGAAGCCCGTGCCACCCGGCGTCAGGTCTCCACCACCGCTCAGGAACGGGACGAAGCCGTTCGTTCCGGCCAAGCCCGAGCCGATGCCCACGAACGCGCCGTTGGACGTGTAGGTGTACCCGTCCACGATCGTGTCCGAGCCCACACCGGTGGCCACGACATCGACCGGTCCGGCGCCGGCACCTGCGGGAGCGTTCACGCGCAGCTCGTCAGGGGCGACGATGTTCAAGTTCGTCCCCGCGACGCCACCGAAGGTGACGCTGGTCACGCCGAGCACGTTTCCGCCGGTGATCGTGATCAGGTCGCCACCGGAGATGTTGCCCGTGTCGGGCGACACCGTGGAGATGTTGACCCCCGGGTTGCCCGTGTAGAAATACGCCGTCGGCAAGGTGTCCGAGCCGACGGTGTTCGTGACCGTCACATCGACGAGAGCGAGGGGCGTTCCCGACGGGGTCACCGCCGTGATCTGGGTGCTGCTGTCGACCGTGAAGCTCTTGGCGTTGCTGGTCCCGAAGTCCACGTCCGTCACGCCCGAGAGGTTCGAGCCGGTGATGACCACCTCGGTGAAGCCACCGGCCGGGCCGGTGGGCGGGTTGACCGAGGACAGCGCGGGAGGCTGCGGGCCGGCACCACTGCCGACATCGATCGGCCAGGCGTCGGACAACGACGAGTTCCCCGAGCCGCTCTTCTTCACGATGACCGTGCCATCGTCCGCGCCGCTCGGCACGGTGACCACGATCTGCGTGCCGCCGCCGGTGGAGGAGAGGCCGCTCACGATGATCTTGGTGCCGTCGTGCAACACGTCGGTGAACCACGCCTCGTTGCCGGTCGTCGAGAAGTTGACCCCGGTGATCGTCAGCGACGTGCCGATGTCGAACGAACCGCTCAGACTCGTGATGCGGGGCTTGGTGCCGCTCTTGACGCCGTAGATCGACTGCACGCCGGCGATGTCGTCGGACGCGATCGAACGCTGCGCGACGCCGGAGCCGGACACGCTGGCGAACATGGTCGCGCCACTTGTGCTGGTGTGGCCGAGACCCAGCGCGTGGCCGTACTCGTGGCAGCCGACACCCTGGATGTCGACACCACTCACCGTGCCCGGGCCGTCCTGCCAGGACCACCCGGGGCAGAACTTGATCGTCCAACCGTCGCTGATCGGACCCTGCATGAACGCCAGGGTCGAACCGCCGCAGCTCGCGGTCTGGAACGAGATCACGTTGCCGTTGCTGTTGCCGGCCGCGGTGTGCTCACCGTTGTAGTGAGCATCGAAGTTGGCGCCGCCATCACCGAGGTTGGGGTTGCTGCCGGCACCATCGCCGAGTCCGGTCCCGGCCCACGGTTCGCTGGCCCACTCGATCACGCCCTTCCAGAGCGACATCTCGGCGCCGAGAGCACCCGGGAACGAGGCGTTGGCCGTGGTGTTGTTGTTGGCCGCGCCGCCGGTGAAGTTGTTGAAGACGCGGAAGTCGCGCTGGCTCGTGCTCAGGCTGCCGCCGATCGTCGTGAACGCCGCGGTCGTGCTGGGTACGGACATGAGGCTCACGGCGGTGACCGCCACGGCCAGGCTGGCCGCGGCCAGGGTCTTCTTGGTCAGGTTCTTCATCGTGCCGTCCCTTACTTGTTGGCCTTGGCAGCCTGCTTGGCCGCCTCGAGCACGATGTGGATCT
>JAJDER010000022.1 GCA_029259725.1 Planctomycetota bacterium
GCGGCGATCCTGCTGCCCGAGCGCGCCGACGCCGTGGCGACGCTGGCCGCCCTGGACAGGCATCACCTGGAGCGCGTGGCCGCACTCAACGCCGAGTGGACCGACCGCTGGAAGCCCGCCGAGCGGGAAGCCGTGGCGCGACGGCGCGAGGACGTGGCCGCCGACCTCGCGGGCTGCAGCGCCCTGGCCATCGCCGGCGGACACGTGCGCGTGCTGCTCTGGACGCTCGAGCTGTTCGAGCCGCTCGCCGACCTCGGCCGTCGGCCGGTGCTGGCCTGGTCCGCCGGCGCCATGGCGCTCACCGATCGCGTGGTCCTGTTCCACGACAGCCCGCCTCAGGGTCGCGGCAACCCCGAGGTGCTCGCGCCGGGACTCGGGCACTGCAAGGGTCTCGTGCTGCTGCCGCACGCGCGACATCGCCTGAAGCTCGACGATCCGGTCCGCGTGGCCCTGCTCGCGCGCCGCTTCGCTCCCGCCCTCTGCATCGCCCTGGACGAGGACAGCCGCGTGCAACGCCGCAAGCGAGGTTGGGCCGGGGAGGGCACCGCGCGACGACTCGAGCCCGGCGGCCAGGTGACACGCCTGGCCGACGCCGAAGCATGACGCCTCCGCCGGCCACCGCCATCCGCGAGCTGCTCGCCGGTGCCGGCGCCCTCGACGCCGCCGGCATCGATGCGTTCATCAGCGAGCACCAGTTCCCGCTGGTGGAAGGACCGCGCGTCACCTTCGTGTGGCGCGGTGAGGCCGACGCCGTGCGCCTGCAGCACTGGGTCTTCGGCCTGGAGAGCTCCAACCCGTTCGAGCGCGTGGCGGGCAGTGACCTGTGGTGGATCTCGGTGGAGCTGCGCCTGCGCTCGCGCGTGGAGTACAAGTTCCTGGTCGAGTCGGGGGACCGCAGCGAACTCGTCGGCGATCCGTTGAACCCCCACGTCGCCCATGACCCCTTCGGCGCCAACTCGGTGGTGCACACCGACGGCTACGAGGAACCGGACTGGATCGTGCCCCACGAGGAGGCCCGCAAGGGCGAGATCGTCGAGCACCACGTCGAGAGCCGTGCCCTGGGAGGAACGCGCACGGTGCACGTGTATCGTCCGGCGCGCTTCCGCACGCTGCGCGGCTATCCGCTGCTCATCGCCCACGACGGACGCGACTACCTGCGCTTCTCGGCGATGCAGTCGGTGCTCGACAACCTCATCCACAGGCTCGAGATCCCACCGATGATCGTCGCCTTCGTGGACCCCGGCGACCGGCTCGTGGAATACGCCGACGACCCGCGGCACGCCGCGTTCCTGGCCACCGAGCTGCTGCCGATGCTGCAGCGCACCTACACGATCTCCGAGCGCACCGCGGCCCGGGGTCTGCTCGGTGCCAGCTTCGGCGCGGTGGCCAGCCTGTCCTGTGCGTGGCGCTATCCGGGCCTGTTCGGGCGGCTGTTCCTGCAGTCGGGCAGCTTCGCGTTCACGGACATCGGGGAGAGTCGTCGCGGCCCGGCGTTCGAACCGGTGGTGCGCTTCGTGAATGCGTTCCGCGACGCGCCGGGGCTTCCCGTCGAGAAGACCTACGTCTCGTGCGGCATCTACGAATCGCTGATCTACGAGAACCGTTCGATCGTGCCCGTGCTCCAGGAGACCGGCATGGGCGTGCGCTTCGAGGAGCGCCGCGACGGTCACAACTGGGAGAACTGGCGCGACGGCATGCGCAACGGCCTGACCTGGTTGTTCCCCGGACCGCTCTGGCTGGTCTACGAGTAGCAGCCGTCCCCGGGGAGGCCGAGCGCAGCGCACCTCAGCGGTCGAGGATCGGCAGGTACGCCCGCCACGCTCCGACGTCGTCACCCAGGCGCCTGGCGAACACGCGTCCGATCTGTGCGATGTGGACCTGATCGTGCACGACCCATGTGGAGAGCAGTTCCCCCAGGGTCACCACGCCCAGTTCGGGATGCAGGCCGGAGCGAGCCAGCGTCTCGCCGTCCAGCGGGAGCTCGGCCAGGGCCGTCAGGCTCGCGGCGCGCTCGCCGGTGAAGTCCTCGAGCAGGTCCTGCACGCGGCGCCCGCGGTTGTCGTCGAGCTGGGCGAACCGGTCGAAGGGTTCGAAGGCCCGAGCCTCTCCGTGCTCGAGCAGGTGGCGTGCGCGTGGGATCCAGTCCGTGCGCTCCCCGTGGATCAGGTGCCCGAGGACATCGAAGGCGCTCCACGTGCCGGGACCCTCGTTCGCGCGCACGAGCGAGTCGGGCAGCTCGCGCAGCCAGGCGTCGAGCACCTTCGGCGTGCGCGCCAGCACGGCCAGGGCCTCGGTGCGGTCATAGGTCATCGGTCAGCTCCAGGCGGGCGGGTGCGCTCACGTTGCCAGGCCACCCGCCGGGACGCCGATCGGAAGCCGCCACACGTGCTCGAGGTCGATGCTACCGGGCCGCGCCACCGATCCGCCGCAACCCGGGCTCGGCTCGGCGCTCGCGACAGGGCACCATGTCTCCCGTGCCCACCCCGGTCCAGACCCGCGACCTCACCAAGCACTACGGCGAGACCGTCGGTCTCGACGGCCTCGACCTCGTCGTGGAGCAGGGCGAGGTGCTGGGACTGCTCGGCCCCAACGGCGCCGGCAAGACCACGACCATCCGGCTGGTGCTCGACCTGATCCGCCCCACGCGCGGCGAAGTGCTCCTGTTCGGCCTGCCCGTCGGTGATCCGGCCGCGCGCGCGCGGGTGGGCTACCTGCCCGGCGAGCTGAGCCTGGACGAGCGTCTGTCGGGCCGCGGCATGCTCGACCTGATGGACGGCCTGCGCGCACCCGGCACCCCGCCCGCGGACTCGCGCCGCCGCGCCGAGCTGTGCGAACGCCTGGGCCTCACGGCCGCCGACCTCGCCCGACGCCTGCGCGACGACTCCCGCGGCACCAAGCAGAAGATCGGCCTCATCGCCGCCTGGCAACACGACCCCGACCTGCTGATCCTGGACGAACCCACCACCGGCCTCGACCCGCTCGTGCGCGAGGCCATCTTCGAGCTCATGCACGAGGCCTGCGCCGCCGGGCGCACGATCTTCCACAGCTCGCACGTGCTCTCCGAGGTCGACCGCACCTGCACGCGCGTGGTCGTGCTGCGGGACGGCCGGCTGGTCACGTCGCGCTCCATCGATGACCTGCGCGCCGGCCTCGCTCGCACCATGGCCGTGCGCTTCCGGGACGACGCGCCGATCGAGGCGCTGGTCGCGGCCGGCACCGAGCTGATCGAACACGACGGCGCCCGGGTGGTGCTGCGCATCACCGGGGAACTCGACGCGCTGCTGGGCGTGCTCGCGCTCCACCCGGTCGAGCACCTCGCCTTCCCCGAGCCGGACCTCGAGGACGCCTTCGCCGAGATCTACGGGGCGCCGTCCGCGTGAACGCCGCCCTGATCCGCCGGCAGCTGCGACACGTGGCGCCCGTCACCGCGGCCATCGCACTGGGCTTGCTCGCCTTCGAGATCCTCATCGCGCACATCATCGTGGCCTTCGACGAGGGCCCCGGGCTCCAGGGCGTGCTGGACATGCTGCCCGAGTTCCTGCGCGACTTCGCGGGCGGGCAGATCGCCAACGTCTCGGTGCCCGGCCTGCTGGCCTTCGGTTTCCAGCACCCGGGCGTGCTGTTCCTCTCCGTGGCCTGGGTGGTGTTCGCCGCCAGCGGCCCGGCCGGCGACCGCGACGAGGGCACGCTCGACCTGTTCCTGGCGCGGCCGGTGACGCGTGGCCGCTACCTCGCGTCCACGCTCGTGCTCGTGGTCGGGGGATGCCTGCTGCTGGCGGGCATGGCGCTGGTCGGGCTGCTGGTCGGCACCTCGATGGTCGAGATGCCCGAGCCCGTGGACCAGGCCGGTCTGGTCGACGCGGCCCTGAGCTTCGGCGCGCTGCTGCTCGGCGTCACCGGGATCGTGCTGTTGCTGGCCGTGACCAGCCGTCGCCGCGGGACGGCCGTGGCCCGTGCCGCCGCCGTGCTGGTACCGACCTTCCTGATCGAGAGCTTCGCGCCGATGTCGGCGCCGTTGTCCTCGATCCGCTGGATCAGTCCCTTCCACTACGGCCGCCCGGCTCTGGGCGGGGTGCTGGTGACCGGGGAGCCAGGCAGTCCGTGGGTGCTGGTCGCGCTCTTCGCCACCACCACGGCAGCCGCGTTCTGGGCGTTCCGCCGGCGCGATCTCTGAGGCCGAGCACGGTCAGGCCGCCTCGCCGGCGATCATCGCCTTGCCCACCCGGCGCATCGACGCGACCACGATCTGTCGGACCCGCTCGCGCGTCAGCCCGAGCGTCCGCGCGATCGCGGTGAGCGAGTCGACCTCGTGGCCGTCCATGCCGAATCGACGCGCCACGATCTCTCGCGCGCGCGGGTCGAGCAACCCCAGCATCCGGTGCAGGCGCCTGAGTTCCTCGGAGTGGGTCAGGTTCTCGACGGGGGTGGGATCGGTCGTCGGCACGATCGAGGCGACACCGCGACCCTCGTCGTCATCGGCAGAGAGCGAGCAGGTCGATCGGGCGACGGTACGCAGCGCCTGGCGCACCAGCCGATGCGTCGACGCGGACAGCCCCAGGTCGGAAGCGACTTCCGTCGCGGTGGGTTCGCGGCCCAACTCCGTTTCCAGGCGCACCGTGGCCTGGCGCCACTTGGAGAGCCGGTCGACCATGTGCGACGGGATGCGCACCGTGTTGCCATCGCGCTGCAAGGCTCCGCGGATGGCCTGCATGATCCACCAGGTGGCATAGGTGCTGAACCGCACTTCCCGGCTCGCGTCGAACTTCTCGACCGCCTTGAACAGGCCCAGGTTGCCCTCCTCGACCAGGTCGGGCAGCGCGAGGCCGCGTCCCACGAAACGAGCGGCGATGCTGACCACCAGGCGCAGGTTGGCCTCGATCAGGCGATCCCGGCTCGCCGTGCACCCGTGCTGCACCGCGCGGGACAGCTCGATCACTTCCTGGGGCGTCAGCAGGTCGGTGCGACCGATGGCCTCGAGGTAGGGCAGCAACTCCGGGTCGCGGCGGGTTCGGGGGAAGGCCATGGGACTCCGGACGCAGGCCGTGGGTCGGCCGTGACTCACGACTTGGAGAGGAAGGTGGAGAGGCCGCCGGCCACACCCCGGCGACCTCTCCGAAAGAGCGTCCGACCACCGACCCTCCGTGGGAACAGAGGCAGGGGATGGAGCACCAACGGTCGGACGCTCCGTGCCCTCGCCGCATCCCGTGGCACCGGGCCAACGAGGGCACGAAGTTGCGTTCGATTCGCTCGTGACGAGCCGCGTAACCGGACCTCCCCACCACCAGGGCCGTCCGGCGACGACTCGCCATGGACAGAGACCGTGAGGCCTCACGTGGGCGCGACCGGGAAGGGATCCCCCCGGGGGCGCCATGACGGACCCCGCGAGGGGCGCGCACCACGACGGATCGGGCACACCACAGGACGCGCCGGGTGTCGTGGAGATCCGCAGGGGATTTCGCGGCCGCGCCGGTCCGGTACCATGCCCAGCGGGCCGCAGCGGCCCGGTGCCGGCCACCACGCCCGGCACCAGGCCCGGGGCCCCCCCGACCGGGCCAGCGTAGGGCAAGAGCCGGCCGACGGGAGAGACCGTGAGCACCGCCCAGGCGACCGAGATCCTCCAGCGCGTCCAGTCCGGCGAAGTCGGCGCCGTCGACGAACTCATGCCGATCGTCTACGACGAGTTCCGGCGGCTCGCCAAGCGCTTCCTGGAGCGCGAGAACAAGGGGCACATCCTGCAGCCGACCGCGCTGGTCAACGAGGTCTACCTGCGGCTGGTCAACCAGGAGCGCGTGCAGTGGCAGGGCCGCACGCACTTCTTCGCGGTGGGCGCCCAGGCCATGCGCCGGGTGCTCGTCGACTACGCCCGCGCGCGGGATCGCAAGAAGCGCGGCGGCGGAGCCCAACGCATCACGCTGCACGAGGACGTCGCGCTCAGCCCGGACCGCGACGAGGACGTGCTGGCCGTGGACGAGGCCCTGTCGAAGCTCGCTCGCATCGACGAGCGTCAGGCGAAGATCGTCGAGCTGCGCTTCTTCGCCGGATTGGACGTGCGGCAGGTGGCCGAGGTGCTCGGCGTCTCCAAGCGCACCGTCGAGTCGGACTGGACCATGGCCAAGGCCTGGCTGCGTCGAGAACTGGACGTCCCGCCCACAGGATGACCGGGCCCGACCACCAGCGGGTCCGGGAGGTGTTCCGCGCGGCCGTCGCCGAGCCGGAGCAGGGCCGCGCCGCCTTCGTCCGCGCCGCCTGTCGCGACGAACCCGACGTGGCCGCCGAGGTGCTCTCGTTGCTCGAGTACCACGACCCGCGACCGCTCCTGGAACCGGCCGCCCTGGTGCCCGTCGACCCGAACCTGGACCCGAGCGACTACGCTCCCTTCCGCCTGACCGCGGCGGACCGGCGCCTGGCCGCGGTGGCGCTGGTCGGAGCCATGCTGCTCGGGCTGGCCGGCTGGAACTGGTACGACGTGACGCGGGTCGCTCTGCAAGAGCAACTGCAGGGCACGCTGCAAGCCACGGTGGATGCCACCACCGTGGCCCTGGAAGGCGTGTTGAGCGAGGAACGCGCGCGCGTGCAGCGCTGGGCCGAGTCGCCCTCGTCGCGCGACGCGGCCCGGGTGCTGTTGTCGAGGCGGGACGGCGTCCACGACGACAGCCGGGACTCGGCCGCCCTGCAGGAGCTGCGCGCCGACTTCGCGCCCCTGTTCGTGCGGCCCGCCTTCGTCGCCGCGGCCCTCTTCGGACGCGACGGCAAGGGCGTCCTGCTCGGCGATGGCCAGGTCATCGAGCTCACCAGCGGCGGCATCGACCTCGGGCGCACCGTGCTCGAGGGCCACTCGGTCATGATCCCGCCCCGCGCCGCCGGGACCTACCTGCTGGGACACGACGCCGACCCGAACCGCCCGATGCTGACCTTCCTCGCCCCCGTGCACCTGCAGGCCGGGGCCACCGGGCCCGCGGACGCGGTGTTCGCCGTCAGTCTCGACGCCAACGCCCTCGTCGGCGCGATTCCCGCGCAGGTGCGCCCCGGGAAGTCGGGCGGGACCTACGCCTTCGACGGGGAGGGCCTGATGCTCTCGGCCAGCCACGACGAGCAGACGCTGCGGGAGATCGGCCTGCTCCCGGGTGACGCCGCGTCGGCGGCGCTGCACGTGCGCCTCGGCGACCCGGAGGTGGACCTGACCGCCGACGGCGTGGTCTCCGGCCACCCGACCGCGGCCTGGCCGCTGACCTTCATGGCCGCGCGCGCCACGGCCGGCGAGGACGGAAGCAACACCGAGGGCTATCGCGACTCCCGTGGCGTGAAGGTGGTCGGCGCCTGGCGCTGGCTGGATGAGTGGCAGCTCGGCATCGCCACCGAGATGGACGCCGCCGAAGCCCTCGCGCCCCTGCGCCTGCTCGAGAACGGACTCTACGCGCTGCTCGGCGGGCTGCTCCTCGCCGGGGCCGTGGCCGTGCTGCATCCGGCGCGGTTGCGGCGACGGCTCTCGGCGACACCGCGGGTGGGTCGCTACACGCTGTTGCGCCTGCTCGGGGTGGGCGGCATGGGTCGGGTCTACCTCGCGCGCCAGGCGCGGCTGAAGCGGCCGGTCGCGCTCAAGCTCGTCACCGGCAGCCAGCTCTCCGAGCGCACCCTGCGCCGGTTCGAGCGCGAGGTCCAGATCACGGCCAGCCTCTCGCACCCCAACACGATCGTCGTCTTCGACTTCGGCCGCACGCCCGACGGCGTCTTCTACTACGCCATGGAGTGCCTCGACGGCATCGACATCGCGCAGCTCATGGACGCCGAGGACGTCCAGCCGCCCGCTCGCGTGATCCACGTGCTGCGCCAGGCCTGCGGGTCGCTGGCCGAAGCGCACGAGCGCGGGCTGGTGCACCGCGACATCAAGCCCGGGAACCTCATGCTCTGTCGCCACGGCGGGCAGCTCGACTTCCTCAAGATCGTGGACTTCGGCCTGGTGAAGGACGTGGTCTCGCCCGAGGACGATCCGGTCACCGCCAGTCA
>JAJDER010000023.1 GCA_029259725.1 Planctomycetota bacterium
AGGGCCTTCGTGGCAAGGAGCAGCGGCGTGGTCGACGCGGAGGCGGGGTGCACACCCCGTCGAGCATCGACCGCGCCGCTCGACGCAGCCATGGAGGTCCTGGTGATTCCGCAGCAGAAGCTGGTGAGAAGTCCAGGCGAGCCGGTCACGCCGCCTCGGGCATCGCGTGCGGCCAGCCGGTAGCCTTGGGGCGCGCGGCGGAGGCCCGCGCGGGAGGGTTGCCCGCTGACCGACGTCGCCGCATCGTCCGAGCACTCCGTCGAGCAGGTGCCGGCGGACGCGCCGGCCCGCGCGCGCGTCGCGCGCCTCGTCGTCTTCGCGCTGATGCTGCTGCACGCCGCGCTCGCGTGGTTCGGCATGGCCGAGAAGGGCGTGACCTACGACGAGATCGCCCACCTCGCCGCCGGCGCCGCCTACAACGCTCACGGCGACTTCCGGCTGCAACCCGAGAACGGCAACCTGCCCCAGCGCCTGGCCGGCGCCGCGGTGCTCGCGGCGGGCCACGCCGCGCCGGGCCCCGTCGGTCCTGCCTGGCAGCAGGGTGACGTCTGGGAGCTGGGCCATCGCCTGCTCTTCACCGAGGGCCACGACCCGGTCGAGGTGCTCGCCGCCGCGCGCCTGCCCTTCGCGCTGGTCGGGGCGCTGCTCGTGCTGCTGGTCTACCGCGCCAGCCGGGCGCGCTACGGTGTGCGCGGCGGCCTGCTCTCGGCGACGGTCGCGGCCTTCAGCCCGACCCTGCTCGCGGCGGCCGGCCTGGCGACCTCGGATCTGCTCGCCGCGACCCTGCTGCTCTCGACCACCCTGGCCTTCGACGCGCTGCTGCGTCGTGTCACGCCGTCGCGGTTCGCGGCCAGCAGCCTCTCGCTCGGGCTGCTCGCGCTGACCAAGGTCTCGGTCGTGCTGATGGGGCCGGTCGCGCTGCTGCTCGGTGCGCGGGCCGTAGGGCGCGAGGCTCCGATGCTCCGGGGCCACGGTGCGGGCGCGGCGCCGATCTCGGGCCGTGCGTCACGCGTGCTCTGGATCGGTGGCCTGCTCGTCGCCCATGCCGTGGTGGCCTGGCTGCTGCTCTGGCCGGCCTACGGTTTCCGCTACGACGCCTTCGCGCCGGACACCCGCGTTGGCGGAGACAGTTTCTACGGCGGCGGCTGGCCGCACGTGGAACGCGTGCTCGAGGAGGAGTGGCGACCGCTGCTGGCCACGGCGCTGCTCCTGCGCGACGAGCAGCTGGTGCCCGAGGCCTGGGCCTACGGTCTGGCCTTCGTCGACGCACACTCCCGGGCGCGTGCCGCCTACCTGGACGGTGAGGTGCGCTACCTCGGCTTCGGCGACTTCTTCCCGCGCGCCTTCGCCTACAAGACACCCGTCGCGGTGCTGCTGTTGATCGTGCTCGCGCTCCTCTCCGTGCCGGCCGGGAGCCGACGTCGTGCCGGCGGTCGGAACTCCGGCGATGGGGGCGCCGGCGATGGGGTCCCCGGCGATCGCGATGCCGACGGCTTCGCGCCCCTGGCCCTGCTGCTGGTCGCGGCGGGAGCTGCGCTCACCACGCCGCTCAACATCGGGCACCGGCACCTGCTCCCGGTCTACGCGGCGCTGTTCGTGCTGCTCGGGGCGGCCGGACGCTGGCTCGAGCCGGGAGCCGCGGGGCCGCGCCGGGTCGCGGCGGCCTTGACGCGCGCCTCGGTGGCGCTGCTGGTGGTCACGACGCTCGTCGCCTGGCCGCACCTGTTGGCCTTCTTCAACCTGCCGGCCGGCGGGCGCGATGCCGGCTGGCGACACCTCGTCGACAGTTCGCTGGACTGGGGCCAGGACCTGCCCGGTCTCGCGACCTGGCTGGAGCGGCGTCGACCCGCCGACGACGGGTTGGGCGTCTACCTCTCCTACTTCGGCAAGGACGACCCCGAGCGCCTCGGCTTGTCGGCCCACCACCTGCCCTTCGTGCCGGACGACCGACGCAAGCGCGAACTGCTGCCCCTCGGGGCCGGCGTCTACGCCATCAGCGCGACGATGCTGAGTGGTGTCTACTCGCCGTTCCCGGCGCCGTGGTCGGCCGAGGACGAGCGGCTGTGGAACGAGGCCCGCGCCCACGCCGCCGCCTTCGACAGCGCTCGCGCCGATCCGGTCAGGCTCTCGGCGCTGTTGGCCCGCGACGGCGAGGAACTCTGGCAGCGACGCATGGCCGAGTTCGAGCAGCTGCGCTTCGCACGTCTGTGCGCGGCGTTGCGGCGGCGCACGCCGAACCATGTGGTGGGCGGCTCGATCCTGATCCATGAACTCGATGGCGAACAGGTCAAGGCTGCGATCTTCGGACCGCCGGTCGAGCTGGGCGTCGATCCGACGCGGCCCGGGCCGTGACGCCTGCAGTAGACTCACGGGCCGATGTGTAGCCGCCCGCTCCGATCGCCGCCGTGTGCCGCGTGGCTCGCCACGACGCTGCTCGCGTTGCTGGCCCTCACCGGCTGCGGCCCGGGAACGCACGACCGCCCGATCGACGTGCTCTTGATCTCGCTCGACAGCACCCGCGCCGATGCGCTGACCTTTCTCGATCCCGAGCGCGCGCCGCACCTGGCCGAACTGGCGCGGCGCGGCACCGTCTTCACCCAGGCCATCGCCGGCAGCAGCTGGACGCTGCCCTCGCACATGCAGATGTTCACGGGCCAGCCGCCGGTGATGCATGGCGTGCAGATCGACGACGTGCGCCTCGACCCGCTCGCCCCCACGCTGCCGGAGGTGCTGGGTGGCGCCGGCTGGGCCACCCACGGCGCCTGGACCGCCTGGTACCTGAGGGGCGACTACGGCTTCGCCCGCGGCTTCGACAGCTACCGCAACGGCATGTCGTCCGGCATCGAGCTCGACGCCGCCATCGACCAGGCCATCGCCGCCGACGACTGGCGCGCCGCGAACCAGGCCTTCCTGCGGCGCGACGTGCAGAGTCATCGGGACGTGAGTGCGCCGCGCGTGGTCGAGCTGCTGACCGAGGACCTCGCCGCCCTGGCGCCCGACCAGCCGGCGCTGCTCTTCGCGCACTTCATGGACCCGCACTACGACTACATCCCTCCGGCGCCCTTCGACACGCGGTTCGACCCGGACTACACCGGCGACATCGACGGACACGACTTCTGGCGCAACCGGCTCATCTGGGAGGAGCGGCCCGAGCCGCGGCGGATCTGCAGCGACCGGGACCTGCTGCACCTCGAGGCGCTGTACCAGGGGGAGATCGCCTGGACCGATCAGGCCATCGGTGCGCTGCTGGACGCGCTCGAGGTCGCGGGCCGGTTGGAGCGCACGCTGATCGTGGTCACCTCGGACCATGGCCAGGAGTTCTTCGAGCACGGCGCGCCCGGGCATCGGCGCACCCTGCACGATGAGGTCGTGCGCGTGCCTCTGCTGGTGGTCCCGCCGGCCGAGTGGGACGCGACGGCCCGCGGGCGGCAGGACGGGGCCGCGGACAGCGCGCCCGGGGGAACCGGCGTGCGCGTCGTCGATCAGCAGGTGTCGCTGTCGGACATCACGCCGACGATCCTCGACTACGTCGGGCTGGAGCCGCCCCCGAACGTGACCGGACGTTCCTTGCGCCCCCTCGTGGAAGGCGCAACGCTCCCCGAACGCCCGGTGCTCTCCAGCCTGTTCCTGGTGAGTCGCGCGCCCGACCGGCCGCGGGAGGCGATGCTGCTCGAGTCGCTGCGCCTGCCCGACGAGAAGCTGCTGCGGCGGATCCACATCCGGCCCGACGGCAACCCCGAGGTGGACGCCGTGCTCTGGTACGACCTGCGTCGCGACCCGGGCGAGCTGTTCGGCATCAGCGACCGCAGCCATCCCCGGCTGCGCAAGGCGTGGGACCGGCTCGAACAGGAACAGGCGCGGCTGCGCAGGCACTGGGCGACGCTGCCGCGTTCTCCGCGTGACGCACGGCGCACGCGCATCGCCGAGGTCTTCGCGCCGGACCTCGCGGCGCTCGGGTACCTGGGCCAGTCCACGGCGGGCGGCGCCAGGCCCCCCGAGGAGTGGGGGCTCGGGCCCCTGCCGCCGTTGTCGCTGGACTGAGGCCTGCGGGCCGTACGGCCTGCGAGCCCTACGGCTTGCGGGCCCCCAGGGCCTCGGCGTGCTCGGCCTGGGCGCGGATCGCGTCCCGGTCGGGATGATCGGGCGCCACGCGCAGCACGTGTCGCAGGTCGGCGGCCGCCCGTGTCGGGTCGCCGAGCACATCCCGGAAGAGCGCCGCGCGCAGGCGCAGGGCGTCGACGTGATCGGGGTCCAGGGACAGGGCCTGCTCGACCGTGGCGCGGGCCTCGGCAGCGTGTCGGCGACCGGCGTCCTCCTGGCCCGCCACCCGCGCGCGCAACCCGTCCTGGGCCTGCAGCCGCGCCAGCCAGGTGAGGGCGTCGACCGAGTCGGGGTTCAGCACGACCTCGCGCTCGAGCGGCACCCGGGCCTGCTCCTCGCGGCCGAGCAGCAGCAGCGTCTGGAACAGGACCCGGTTCGAGGGGCTGTGCTCGGGTGCGATCTCGGTGGCCAGGTCGAGGTGGACCACGGCGCGTTCGTAGAGCCGCACGGCGGCGTCGGGGTCGCCGCGCGCGAGGGCCGCCTCCGCCTCGAGCGTCAGGAACCGGCCCCGCGCGTACTGCATGGCCACGCTGCGTGGAGCAGCGGCGACGCCGGCGGCCGTCGCCGTCTCGTGGTCCTGCCAGTCGGCGTGTCGCTCGGCGGTCCTGGCGGCCCCGGCGAGCAGCAGCGCTCCGGTGATGCCGACCAGTGCCACGCGCGCTCTGCCGCGCCCCCTCGCGTGGGCCCAGGCGAAGACCTGCCCGACCAGGAGAGCGAGCCCTAGGTCGGGCACGTACATGAGTCGTTCGGCGAAGATCGTGCCGATCGGCGTGAAGACGTTGCCGGTGATGACGTAGGTGCTCCCGAAGAACACCAAGCCCACGGCGGCGAGCGGGGCGCGGTGCCGGAGCAGCCAGCATCCGGCCAGGGTCGCCGTGGCCGCCAGCACGCCGAGCAGCACGCGTGGGTCGGCCGCTGACGTCGGCAAGGGCAGGTGGTCGAAGCCGTAGTCGAAGGACAGCGTTGCGGGCCACGCGAACATCCCGAGGGCGTGGGACAGCACCGTTAAGGCACCCAGCAGGGCCTGTCCACCGGTCGCGCCGCGGAGGTCCCCGAGCGCGGTCGTGGTGGCGGGAACGAGAGGATTGATGAACGGTTCGATGGTGGCCGGGTCGCGGCCGAACGCGCCCAGCACGGTCCAACGCACGGTGAGCCACAGCCCCAGCACCGAGCCGAGCACGAGCAGGTCGAGCCAGGGGTGGCGCGCGTCTGCGTCCGGCGTGGCGTCTCGCTCGGCGACCTGCCCGGGGCGCAGCAGCACGAGCGCCCCCACGAGCGGCAGGAGCGCCACGGCGTTCTCCTTGCTGAGCAGCGCCAGCGCGAAGCCGCCGGCGGCGATGCCGCGCGCACGCCAGCCGGGCGCGCCGCGCCCGAGTCCGCCCAGGGCCAGCAGCGCGCACAACATCCCGGCCGCGGCGAGCAGGTCGGCGCGGCCGACGTGACTCGCCACCGCCTCGCTGTTCAGGGGGTGGACCGCGAACACGAGTCCGGCCACCAACGCCGCGCCGGTGCTCGCGCCGAGCTGCCGCGCGAAGCGGAAGAGCAACACGACGACGAGGGCGTGCAGCGCGACGTCGACGGCCGTGTACCCGTCGGGCTCGAGTCCCCCGACGGCGTGGTTGGCCGCGTAGCTCAACAGGGGCAGGGGGCGCCACAGGCCGCACTCGACGTGGTCGCCCCAGTAGTTGTCGGCGGCCGCCGACAGCGCGCCGTCGAGGCTGCGCAGAGCCACGTTGTCGCGGATGACGACTTCGGCGTCGCGGAGGAACGGCGTGCCGAACGCAGGGAGGGCCGGCAGGATCGCGGCCAGCAGCAGCGCGGCCGTGATCCAGCGCTCCGAGCGCCGCGCGCGACCCGGGTCAGGGATGGGCACTCGGGCTCTCGCCGATGTCCACGATCGAGCAGGCCACCCGGGCCTCCAGGCCGAGCCCGCGCGCGCGCTCGATCAGCAGCGCGCTCTCGGCGCCGGGGTTCAGGAACAGCTCGCGATGCTCCACCGCCGCGATCTCGGGCAGCAGGTCCAGACCGACCTCGGGGGGCAGGTAGATGCTGATGCGATCCAGGGGCGCCGGCACGTCGCCCAGCGATGGGTAGGCGCGGTGCCCCTCGATCTCGCCCGCGGTGGGGTGCACCGGGTAGACGGTCCAGCCTTGCTTCGCGTGGGCGCGCACCGACTTGTTGCCGAACTTCTCGCGGTGCGTGGACGCGCCGACGATGGCGACGGAGGGCATCGACGGACTCCGAGGGCGGGAGGCGAGCAGGGATGGCGACGAGCGACGGGCGCGCGACGCGGGCACGGCGGGCACGGCGGGCACGGCGGGCGGCGCCGCGGACGGATCGTGTTCTATGATCGTAGCCGCCCCGGATGGGGTCGCGAAGCCCGGCCTGCTGGCTCCGCGAGACGAGGAGGGTCGATGGGCATCCCGTCCGTGTTCCGGATCACCGCGCTCGGCCTGGCGCTGGCGCTCCCCGTCGCGACGATCCCGGGCGACACCGTCGTGCTCGTGGCGGGCGACCCGGCACCGGACTTCGACGTCGCGGCTCTCGACGGCGCCGAGTACGACCTCGCCTCGACGGCCGGGCGCCCGGTGCTGCTGGTGGTCTTCTACGCGCACAAGCAGTCCTGCATCGCCGTCGTGCCCGAGCTGAACCGCATCGTCGACCGCTATGCCGGCGACGGCCTGCTCGTGCTCGCCATGAGTGACGATTCCACGGGCGCTCAAGCGGAGTTCGCCGAGCAGCATGAGGTGACCTTCGCCGTGGGGCGCACGACGGACCGGGTCCTCGAGCGGCGCTTCGCCGGGGAGGGCGTGCCGCGCGCCTTCCTGATCGACGGCCGTGGCCTGGTGGTCTGGGCCGGGCACCCCGACCGCTTCCGGGTCGAGGCCGGTCACCTGATGTACGGCCTGCTGAAGGGCGCCTTCGTGCTCCCCGAGCTTCCGGGCAAGCACAAGCAGATCACGCGCGCGTTGAAGCGCGGCGAGTTCGGCAAGGCCTACACGGACCTCGCCAAGGCCGTCGGGCGTGCGCCGAGCGACACCGAGGGTGCCGCCGCCCTGGTGCGGCTGGAGGCCGCGGCAGCGGCGCAGGTCGAGGCCGCCGAGAAGGCCCTGAGTCGCGGCCGCTTCGGCGAAGCCCACGGACTGCTGGTGCGCCTCGCCGACCAGTGGCAGGGCGTGCCCGGCACCGAGGGCGTGGCCGAGTCCCTGGCGGCGCTCGAGGAGAACACCGAGGCCGCCGACGAACTCAAGGCGGCCGGCCATGTCCGCAAGGCGCTGGAACGCTGGCGCGAGGGCCAGTTCGACTCGGCCCTCGACGCGTTGCACGACGTGGGCACGCGCTACGCCGAGACGCCCACGGGCGCCTGGGCCAGCGAGGTCGCCCTGCGGCACCGCTGACGGACCCTGGGCTGGCCGCGACCGCTGTGCGAGCATCGGGCGCGTGACGACCGCCCCCCTGGATCCACCGCCGCTGTCCACGCGTGGCCGCACGGGCGCGGCGCTGCTGATCCTGCTGTTCGTCGGCATGGCCACGTGGGGTGCGTGGACCAAGTCCGACACCTACGACGAACCCATGTACCTGCTGGCCGGGTACAGCTACGTCGTCACCGGGGACCTGTCGTTCAACCGCGAGCACCCGCCGCTGGCGAAGCTCCTGATCGGCTTGCCGCTGCTGTTCCTGGACCTGGAGCTGCCCGACGGGTACCAGACGCGCGCCGGCGTGCCGATGGCCTTCCTGTTCAGCCAGCCCCGGGCGGATCACCACCTGATGCTGTTCCTGGCGCGGCTGCCGGGAATCCTGCTCGGCGTCGTGCTGTGCCTGTACGTGCTGCGCTGGGGGCGCCTGGCGTTCGGTCGGCGCGCGGGGCTGGTGGCGCTGGCGCTCACCGCCACCAATCCGAACCTGCTCGCGCACTGTCGCGTGGCGGGCACCGACTTCGCCGTGACGGTCTTCTGCCTCGCGTCGCTCTACCACCTCTGGCGCTGGCTCGGCACGGGGCGTATCGGGAGCCTGGCGCTGCTGGGCGTGATGCTGGGGCTGGCGGTGGGGAGCAAGTTCACGGCGCTGCTGCTCGGGCCCCTGGTGGCGGGCGTGGTGCTGGTCGAGGCGGTGCGTCGCCGCGAGCCCGCGCTGCTCGGCGGGCTCGCGCTGGCCGGCATGTCGGCCCTCGGCGTGCTGTTCCTGCTGTACGGCGGCGAGGCGCGCAGTCTCGAGGACGCCCGGGGCCACGTGCGCTTCGGCGTACGCGGTCAATCCGAGGGTGTCTTCGGCATCCCCGCCATCGAGGAGACGCTGGAGAGCGCCTTCGGCAGCGACACGCCGATCCCGCTGCTGACGTTCCTCAAGGGACTCGACCTGCAACTGCACCACGCGCGCTCCGGGCACCCGACTTACTTCATGGGCGAGGTGGGCACGCGCGGCTTCTGGGACTTCTACCTGGTCAACTGGCTGGTCAAGAACCCCGAGGCGCTGACGCTGCTGTTGATCCTCGGCCTGCTGGCGATCCGCCGCACGCAGCGCTCCTTCGCGCTCGACGCGCCGCTGATCGGCTTCCCGGTGCTGATGTTCATCGTCTTCAGCCGCGCCGACGTGCAGCTGGGCCTGAAGTACATCCTGCCCGTGGTGCCGTTCCTGTGCCTGATCGCCGCGCGTGCATTCGGCGACCGGCCGGTGCGCCCGGGCATGGTGTCCGACCCGCCGGGCGGACCGTGGCTGCAGCCCCTGGCCGCTCGGGGCACCATGGCGGGAGTGCTCGGCGTGTCCCTCGGCTGCCTGCTGGCCTTCGATCGCGGGCCGACGTTCCACGTCGCGCATCTCGCCCCGATGCTGCTGCCCGTGGCCTACGCCCTGCTGGTCTTCGCGTCCCCGCGGCGCCCGGCTGCCCACGGTGCCGTGTCCCTCGCCCGTCCGCTGTCGTTGCTGCTCGTCTGGGCCGTGATCGCGGGTCTCGCGCGCCAGCCCGACGCGCTGATGTACTTCAACGAGTGGACCGGCGGCCCCGACAACGGCTGGAAGGTCTCCGTCATCGGCGACGACTGGGGCCAGGACACCCGCGCCCTGGGCCTGTGGATGGAGGAACAGGAACTCGACTTCATCCGCTACGACTACTACGGCGAGGGCGACCCCGAGGCCTGGGGCGTGACCAGCATCCCGACCTTCGCCGCGCCGCGGACCTTCGTGCCCTTCGCCGGCATCGTCGCCGTGCACGTGTCGTGGCTCGCGCGCCTGCCCGACAGCTACTTCTGGCTGGAGGGCAAGCAGCCGGTCACCAAGATCAACCACACGATCTTCGTCTACGAGATCACCGAGGGCGAACGCGTCGACGCGCTGATGCGCATGCTGACCGGCCCGCGCGGGGAGCGGCTGGAGCAGGACGGCGAGTTCTCGCCGCGTTGAGTTCCGGCCGGGCGCCCGGGGAGCGCCCGGGGCGTGCCGCGAGCTCAGGGATCGCAGCGCGTGTGCCACTCCGGGGACATGCCGAAGATGGCTTCCACCTGCGCCGGTTGCAGCGTCACCGGGAAGAGCTCGCCGGGGTCGGTGGCCAGCTCGAACAGCTGTGCCTGTTCGCCGTGGGGGCCGCCCAGGAGCTTGACGCCCTTGTAGCGGACGGCCAGGCCGGCCCGTGGCTCGCCGCCCTCGACCGGAAGCAACCGCCCGCTGCTGAACACCTGCCCGTGCAGGTCCTGCTGCAGGCGGATCGTGCGTTCCAGGTCTCGGCCCACGCCATCCTCCCAGGAGCGGCGCGTGGCCAGGCGCAGCAGGGTCGGGCCGACGTCGCTGGGTTGCGCCAGCCGCCGCAGCTCCAGCCCGCGCACGGCCTGCCCGGGCAGGCGCATGAGCAGAGGCACCTTGATCGAGGGATCGAACAGGTCCACGGCGTGCCCGCCGACGAAACCCGGATGCTCGTCGAGCCGCGCGCCGGAGGTCCCCAGCACGGTCAACGTCAGGTAGTCGAGTTCCCCGGCCGCGTCGAGGGCGTCGAGGAACCGGCCGAGGGCGGCGTCGAGCTCGAACAGCGCGGCGTCGTAGCGCGCCGCGAACCAGCCGGCCTCGGTGCGTCCCCAGCCGCGGGCGGCGAAGGCCTCGATGGGCAGGCCGTAGTCGGCGCGCGCGTCGGCGAAACCCGCCGGGACCGTCGGGTCGAAGCGTGTCGGGTCGAGGCCCGCGCCGCCGTAGGGTGCGAGCAGGTCGGCCAGGTCGATCCAGACGAACTGCCGCGGGTCGGGCGGATCGAGGATGTGCGCGAGGGCCTCGGTCAGGAGCTCGTCGGCGCTGCCGCCCGGGCGCGCCTCGAAGAGGTCGAAGCCCTGGTCGAGGCCGCGCCCGATCAGGGCCGGATTGCCGACGAAGGCGGCCGTGGACACGCCGTCGGCGGCCAGGCGTTCGGCCAGGGTCTGCAACCGCGGGGCCAGCACGTCGCCGGGGGCCTGCACGCCGTGGGCCACCGGGCACTCGGCGGTCATCGCGCTGGCGGTCGTGACCAGCTCGTGGTTGCCGTTGGCGTAGGTCTCGGTGATCGAGAGGCCGTGGCGCACCAGCGCGTCGAGGTTCGGTGTGGTCTCGCGCGCGTGCCCGAGGTGGTGCACCCGTGAAGCCGACAACCCGCCCACGGTGATCAGGACCGAGGGGGCCACCGGCTGACGCGGCACGACGGGCATCGCGCTGCGCGACGGGAACAGCCAGGGCTGGGCCAGCGCGCCGAGCGGCAGGGTCAGCGCGAGGGCCCAGAGCAGGATCCACCAGCCGGTCTCGCGCGCGCTGTGGTCGGCCACGAGTCAGTTCCCGTCGTCGTCGGCGGCGTCCGTGTCGCCGACGGCCGCTTCGGAAGGCGCGGACCCGGTGCCCCGGGGTTCCTCGCTGTCGAGGTTCTCGTCCTCGTCGTTGCCCGTGTACCCGAGCTGGTCGAGGAGCGCGGAATCGGCATCGTCCGAGGGGGTCAGCTCGATGGCGTTGCGCTGCTCGAAGCGCAGCACCTCGGCCAGCGCGCGCCGCAGCTGATCGACGGTCTCGCGCTCCCGCTCGGCCACGTCGACCGTCTCGGCTTCCAGGGCCCACAGCTCGTCCCGGTGACGGTCCGTGAAGCGCACGTACTTGTGTGAGTCGGTGCGGATCATGCGCTTGCGATCGCGGGCCTCGGCGACCTGCTCGGGCGTCTTGCCCTCGCTGCGCGGGTCGCCGATGCGATCCGCGTACACGAAGGGCCGCCAGCTCGAGGGCTCGCCGTCGAGCACGGCGTGCAGGTCCTGTCCGGAGAGTTGCAGGCCCCGCTCGAGGCCCAGCTCCAGGCCCAGCGCGACGCCGTCCAGCCCCGCGGCGGCGAGGATCGTCGGCAGGACGTCCACGCCCTCGACGAAGCTGCTGATGCGCGCGCCGGCATGGGCATCGCCGGGAAGGTGCAACAGGAAGGGGACGTGGGTGTTCTCGTCGACCAGCCAGGGGTCGTGGGAGAACCACTGCTCCGGGTACTCGTCGAGGACCTCGCCGTGGTCGGCGGTGATCACGACGACGGTGTGGTCCAGCACGCCCGCGGCCTCGAGTTGCTCGAGCAGGCGGCCCACGTGTTCGTCGAGGTAGACCAGCCCGCCGTCGTAACGGTCCTTGATGTGCGCCGTCATGCCCCCGTCCAGGCCGAGCCGCTCTCGGTCGGCGGCGTCGAGCTGGTACCAGGTC
This sequence comes from Planctomycetota bacterium, assembly GCA_029259725.1. Lineage (GTDB taxonomy): Bacteria > Planctomycetota > B15-G4 > B15-G4 > B15-G4 > JAJDER01. The sequence goes on from JAJDER010000023.1 coordinate 11,773, forward strand.
TCGAGGTCGCCGACCGTGGGGTCCTCGTAGTCACTGAACATCGAGCGCCAGGGTTCGCCCTGCCGGGCGAAGGGTCGGTGCGCGTCGTAGTAGTGGATCCACGAGAAGAACGGGCGGCTGTCGGTCGGGTCGAGGAGCCAGGGGCTCGCGAGGGCGTTGACGTCCTCCGCGATGCCGATGACCGACTTGGGGTTGGAGCCGTCGGGTTCGGGGCCATCGGTCGTGTCGAAGCCGCGGTCGAGGCCGAGGCTGAACAGGGTCGGCAAGGGGCTGAAGGCGCCGGTGCGGTAGCCGGCGGCGGAGAAGAGGTCCGCCGCCGTGGGCACGTCGCCGAGCTTGTAGGACCAGTGCATCATCCCGTGTTCGGCCGGGTAGCGCGAGGTCAGGATCGAGGCGTGCGAGGGTGGCGTGAAGGAGCTGTTGGAGAAGGCACGCTCGAAGACCACGCAGCGCTCGGCGAAGGCGTCGAGGCGCGGCGTCGTGTCGCGCGCGTAGCCGTAGAGCCCCAGGTGGTCGGCGCGGCAGGTGTCGAGCGTGATCACCAGCACGTTCGGGCGCTCGGCGGGTGGAGTGGCTCCTCCCTGCTCGTCGCCGCAGGCCGGCACGAGCAGCAGCAGCGCGACCAGACCGGACCAGGGCCGTCGGCCTGCACTCACGACGGCTTCCCGAACAGGTTGCCGGTGAGACCCAGCCAGCGCAGACGGAAGACGGTCACGTAGCTGCGCACGAGGGTCTTGAACGACAGCGTCGACGTGCCCAGCTCGCGGTCCACGAACTCGATCGGGATCTCGGTGATGCGCGCGTGCTTCTGGCTCGCCTTGAACAACAGCTCGTGGACGATGGCCGGGCCCGGGCTGAAAGCGCGGCGCACGTCGATCGCCTCGAGCGTCTCCCTCCGGAACCCGCGAAAGCCGCTGTTGCAGTCACCCACGGGGAGACCCAACACGATTCGCGCGTAGAGGTTGCTGAGCACCGTGAGCAGGCGCCGCGTGGCGGTGCGACCGACGTCCTTGCCGCCGGGGACCTGCCGGCTGCCGAGCACCACGTCGTGTTCCTCCAGCGCCTGGATCATGGCGGGCAGGTAGCGCGGGTGGTGGCTGAAGTCGGCGTCCATCTCGAAGGCCAGGTCGGCGCCGAGGTCGAGCGCCATGGCATACGCGTCGCGTCCGGCCGCGCCGCGCCCGCGGTCGGTGGTGCGGTGCAGCAGGTGCACGCGCGGGTCGTTCTCGGCCATCGCGCCCACGGCCTTCCAGGTGCCGTCCGGGGAATCGTCGTCGGCCACGATGACCTCGATGCGGTCGTCCTGGGACAGGATCTCCGTCACGAGCCGCTCGATGTTCTCGATCTCGTTGTAGGTCGGGACGGTGACGACGATCTTCACGTGGCGGGCGTCTCCGTCCCCAGGGCGAGCACCTCGTGGACCGCGCCGTGGACCTTGTCCACCGAGAGCGACTCCATGCAGTGCGGACGGACGTCGCAGTCCATCAGGTAGCAGCACAGGCAGGGCAGGTCGGAGGACAGGCGGCGTCCGCGGTCGAAGACCTCGATCTCGTGCAGCGAGGTGGGGCCGAAGAGCACCACGGTGGGCACGCCGCGCGCGATGGCCACGTGCATGGCCAGGGTGTCGCCCGTGACGACCGCGTCACACTGGCCGACCACGCCGGCGAACTCGGGCAGCGTGTTGTCGCAGCCGGTGTCGAGCACGGCGTCGCCGCCCGAGGCCGCCAGGCGCGCGTTGCGCTCGACCTCCTCGGGTCCACCGAGCAGCCAGACGTGGTGACCCTCGGCGACGAGACGCTCGGTCAGCGCGGTGTAGCCGGCCTCGGTCCACTTCTTGAAACGCCAGCGACCCCCCGCGCCGGTGTTCAGGCCGACCACGCGTCCGTCGCCGGCGGGGGCGTGGCGTTGCCGCAGGGTGCGACCCTTGCGGGCCTGCTCGTCCGTGATCTCGAAGATCGGCGGCTCGCGGCGATAGTCCACGCCGAGGACGTCGGCGATCAGGTCCTGGTAGGTGCGCGTGTTGGCCTGCTTGAGGTCGTCGCGCAGGCCCATCTGGAACCAGTGCTCGGCGCCGGCGCCGATCGGCACGGCCACGCCGAGCTTCTCGTCGAAACCGAAGCCGAACCGATGCACGCCCCGCGCCGCGTGTGCCACGGCGCCGGTCTCGGCCGAGGCGTCGGGGTTGAGCACGACGTCGAAGCGCTCGGCCACGAGCTCGATCGGAACCTCTCGGTCGAAGGCGAGCACGCGATCCACGAGCGGGTTGCCGGCGAACATCGGCGCGGCCGAGGGCGAGGTGACCCAGGTGATGTGCGCGCGCGGCCAGCGTCGGTGGATGGCGGGCAGCAGGCTCGTCGTGCGCAGCACGTCACCGATGGCCGCCAGCTTGACGATCAGGATCCGCGTCTCGATCGGGTCGTAGTCATCGACGCAGGTGCCGCAGACCACGCCGTGCCGCTTGTGGGGCGTGCACGGCCGGTCGCTCCGGAAGTGGCGGCAGTCGGTCTTGAGCTCGTCCATGGGCGCGGCTTCGGCGTCGTCCGGAGGGCCGGGAACGACCGGCGGGTTGACGGGACGGGGGTTGGGGGGCCGGATCCAGGTCGACAGCCTACCCCGCCGGCAGGGCCCGGCCAGCGGCTCCCCTGGGCGGCATCCCTACCACCAGCGTTCGAAGTGCAGGTTGCCGGGCTCGCCGGTCTTGTGCTGGCGGAAGCCGAGGGGCACCAGCAGCTCCTCGGTCTGGTCGATCATCGCCGGGTTGCCGCACAGGAAGACATGGGTGCGCTCGGGGTCGAGCGCGAAGCCGGCGACGGCCTCGAAGGCCGCCGGTTCGAGCAGGGACTGGACCCGGCCGCGGTGCAGTTCCGGCTCGCGGCCGGCGGGCTCCTGGGTCACGGTCGGCAGGTAGGCCACGCTCGGGTCGGACACGGCGGCAGCCGTGAACTCCTCCCGGAAGCCGAGTTCGCTGGCGGTCCGCGCTCCGTGGAGCAAGGCCAGGTGGCCCCAGCGCCCGCTGCCGCCGAAGTGTCTCAGCATGGAGCGGTAGGGGGCCAGTCCCGTGCCCGTCGCAACGAGCACCACGTCCGCGCCCGCGGGAACCGGATCGAGGGTGAATCGACCGGTGATCTTCTCCGAGAGCTGCACGGGGTCGCCCACGCGGCGCCCCCAGAGCCGCCGCGTGAAGTCACCCGAGGGCACGAGCCGGATGTAGAACTCGAGCGCCCCGATTCCCGGCTCGCTGGCGATCGAGTACACCCGCTTGAGCGGCTTGGCGCTCGGGTCGGCGGGATCCGGCAACGCCAGCGTGGCGAACTGGCCGGGAACGAAGTCGGGCAGCGACCAGCCGGCGGGCTCGATGCGGACCACGGAGGTCTCGGGCGTGGGGTCGTGGCGCGCGGTGACCGTGGCGTTGGGCGAGAAGGTGGCGTTCATGGGGGCGGATGCTAGCCCGCACCCGCCGGCGAAAGCCACCGCGCGTCGATCGCAAGGAAGGGGGCCGCACCGCGCCTGGGACTCGGGGCCGGCGCGGCGACCCGCTAAGGTGCACGTCATGCTCATGGACCTGCCCGAGGTCGTCCTCGCTCCCCTGTTCGATGAGCAGGATCGCCATCACCATCCGATCAAGCGCATCGCGCTCCTGATCGGGGGCGGCCTGTGCGTCCTGCTCGGGATCGTGGTCTGGCTCACGCCGCTGGTGACCGGCGCGCCGGCGTTCTACCTGGCCGGCGCGGTCCTGTTGGCGGGTGCGAGCAAGACCATCGCCTGCTGGCTCAACCGGCAGGAGCGCAAGCTGGCCTACAAGTACCGGTTGCTGCTGCGGCCGAAGCTGCGCAAGCAGTTGAAGGCCGAGGTCGAAGCGGCGCGGGACCAGGAGCCGAGCTGAGGTGGGGCCCCCCGCGCACGTCGCTCAGCGGACGTAGCCGAGCGCACGCAGGTCGTCGAGGGACTCAGCATCCAGAGTGCTTCCGTCGCCGTTTCCCCAGGAGCGCCGGGCCAGCAGCTGGCGGCCGAGGGCATCGAGGGCCTCGTCGAGGCGACGTGCCTCGCCGCTCGTGGGGCGTTCGAGCAGGATCAAGGGCTCGGTCTCGCCGGGGTCCCGGCCCAGATCGAGCACGGTCCACTGGACACCGAAGCCCGCCTCGAGAGCGCCGTCGAGGCCGGGTTCGAGGACGAAAGCCCCGTCGTCGCGGGTCATCGGGTCGTGCTCGACGTCCACCCCTTCGACGCGGGTGTCGCCGTCGAGGCCCAGCCGGAGTCCACCGATCTCGATGTGGTTGCTCCCACGCGCGGTCACCGTTCCGGTCAGCTCGTGCTCGGGTTCGGCGTCCGCCGCGTAGAGCTTGACCTTCGTGGCCACCAGGTGCCCGTCCGCGAAGGTCGCCCGGACCTTGACCAACCGCTCGGCGGCCCAGCTCACGGGACCGCGATCGGGCGCGCCGTCGCCGTAGAACTCGGCGCCCTCCAGCACCTCGAGGTCCAGCCCGAGCAGTCGTGGGCCGAGCGCGGTGGGGACGGCCACGCCCTTGAGTTCCAGCGGGTCGTCGAGATCGTTGTCGTCGGGTCTCAGCCGCGCGATGCGCAGGGCGCCGTCGGGCTCGGCGAGGACGTCGGCCTTCCAGCGGGTGCCGGGCTGGACGGCGGTGAGGGCCGAGATCTCGCCGAGCGCGCGCGGCGGCGGCTCGAAGCGACGCATCAGCTTGTGCGAGCCGTCGGTCAGGGCCTGGAGATAGGAGTCGGGCGCCTTGTGCTCGGAGAAGCGCGGGCGCCGGAGTCCTGGGTGGGCCAGCCGGTCCACTCCGGGGAGCGTTTCGTCCACCGGGAGTCCGGCGGCCGCGATCAGGCTGGGCACGAGGTCGACCAGCCCCACCGGCGTCTCTTCGCGGGAGGCTGGGCGGCCCGGAACGTGCAGGATCCAGCCGACCTGGACCAGGTTCTCCCAGAGCCCGTGACCGTGCCCGAGGCGACCGTGCTCGAGGAACTCCTCACCGTGGTCGGCCACCACGCAGACGATCGTGTCCTGCTCCAGCTCCAGGCGAGCGAGGTGTGCGAGCAGCTGGCCGATCTCCTCGTCCATGAAGCGGATCGAGCCGGCGTAGAGCTCCGCGAGGGTCTCGGCCAGCTCGTCGTCGAGCGGCCGTTCACCGTCGTTGAGCTGGTCGCGGGTCTGGCGCCAGGCGCTGCCGCGGAAGGGGGTCAGGTCGGCGTCTCCACTGAAGCGCGTGGCGGCATCGTCGGGGATGTCGTAGGGCATGTGCGCATCGAGCAGGTGCAGGTAGAGGAACCAGGGGTCCTCGCCGCGATCGAGCAACCAGTCGGTGGCCTGCCAGCGGATGCGCCGGGCGTCACCGGCTTCGTCCTGATAGAGCGCGAAGCCCTGCTCGAAGCCCTGCCCGGCGCGCAGCTGGGCGTTGCGCACGAAGGCGGCAGTGTCATAGCCCTCGGCGTGGAAGCGCTCGGCGAGGGTCGTGAGCTCCGACCCGAGCACGTCACTACTCCATGCTCCCGATGCGCGCCGGGCGCTGCCCTCGTAGACGCCGTGCTGTGCCGGGTAGGTCCCGGTCAGGAAGCTGGGCACCGAGGGTTTGGTCCAGCCGGCCGTCGCGACGGTGTCGAGGAAGACCGTCGAGCGATCGGCCAGTGCGTCGAGGTGCGGTGTGGTTGGGAACTCGTCGTACCCATAGGTCCCGAGGTGATCGGCGCGCACGGTGTCCAGGCAGATGAGCAGCACGTTGGGCCGGGAGCCCGCGCGGACCGGTGCGCTCGAGTCGCACGCCGACAGCAAGAGCGCGAGGCCGAGGGCGAGTCCCGGCCCGAGCAGACGGAGAGCGCTCGTGGCACGACCACTCATGGCACGACCACGGGGAGGGCGAGCGGAGCGAGAATCGGCTGGCCGTCGAGGGAGCGCAGCCCGACGTGGAGTTCGATCCACGACGTGCCGGACGGCCAGCCGACCGGACGGGGATCGATGACCAGCGCCCCGTCCTCGACGAGCGTGACGGCCGACAGCAGCTCCCCAGCTGGCCCGCGCACGGTGACGGTCGTCGCATCGACGGTGGTCGGGTCGGGAGCGGCGCCGGAGAAGAGCACCTCGATCGCAGCCTGCGCGGAGGCGCCCGCCACGAGCGGTGGCTCGATGCTCGTGACGCTCCAGGACGAGGGCTCCGGCCCGTCGCTTCCGCCCGGCGGCCCGCCGAACGGCGCACCGAACGGGCCGGCGTCTCGCGGGGCCGCCCCCGGCGCCGTGAGCCCGGCGCCGACGGCGGCCGAGAGCGGCGCGGGGGCATAGTCGTCGACCACCTGGATGCCCTGGTACGCGGCGAGCACCGCGGGCAGGCTGACGTTGGCGGGCGCCGGGTCGAGGGTGAGCGTGTCGGCCACGAGGGCGGCCACGAAGCGCGCCGTCTCCTCACCGCCCAGCGAGACGGGCTGCCCCGAGACCAGGTCGCCCGGCATCTCGGTCAGCTGCAGGCCCGCCGACGTCTCGGCGATCACGGTTCCGAACAGTCGCGGTTCGTGCCGGAACACGGGCGGCCAGTCCTGGTCCACCGTCAGGTCAGCGTGGCTCACGGCGCCGATCCACGGCTGGGCCTGGAGCCGAGCCACCGAGGAACTGCTGGCGACGGCACCCGTGGTGGCGACGAGCCCGCCGCCGAGGTTGCCGGAGATCGCGGCGTGCGACACGAGCACCTGGGCCGCACCCTGATCCACGCGCAGCCCGGCGCCCAGGTTGGCGCTGCTCGCGGATGCGGAGATCATGGCGAGGGTGGGTGCGGTGTCCGCGGTGACGCGCATGCCGTCGCCGGCGTTCCCCGTGGCGTCGACCCGATGGACGCGCACTGCGGCCGGCGCATCCAGATCGAGCAACAGGCCCTCCTCGGCGTTCCCCCGCGACACGCTGCCGTGGACGGTCACCGACGCGGTCCAGCCCGAGCTGCTGTCGTAGTCGATGTCGATGAGCAGGCCCGCCCTGCCGTTGGCCTCGGCCAGCACGTCACGCACGAGCACCTCGAAGTGGCCGGGCGGCGCCGCGCCGAACGGCGCGGAGAGATCCACGTCCAGTCCCTCGGTGCCATTGCGGGCGAGGACGGCGTGCCGCAACGTGAGCGAGACGGTTTCGCCGGCGGGCGCGATCAGGTCGTCGAGGTCGATGCCCTCCTGGACGTTGTTCTCGAAGCGGCAGCCCTCGACGTGCAAGGCGAGCGAGCCGGCGGCGGAGAGGCCTTCGCCGCCGTGTCCGCGCGACGTCGTGCCGAGGACCAGCATGGGCACGGCCGGTCCGGTGCTGCCGGCGCGCAGTCGGATGCCCGCGCCGACGCAGTCGCTGACGTCGAGGCCGCGCAGTTGCAACGGCCCGTCCTCCGCATCGACGCCGGCGGGAGCCAGGCCGCCGCCGACCAGTTGCACGCCGTCGACGACGACGACCTGGGTGGGATCGACGGCGGACAGGATCGGCTGGCCGACGCGGCCCAGCAGGCGGGTGGGGTGCAGGGCCGGGTCGCGTGTCTCGAGGGCCATGTCGGGTGCGAATCCGCCCGCGAGGTGGACACCCGAGAACAGGGGCAGCGCCGAGTCGGCATAGTCCCCGCCGGCGATCCAGATGTTCGCGCCACCCTGGATGAAGGCCGTGATCAGTGCCGTGAGCGGGTCCGGGAACGCCGTCTCGGGCGAGAGGCCGTCAGCACCCTCGAGGGGCGCGTCGAGGCGGACGTACAGGGGCGCGCCGATGCGGGCCGCGAGGATCGGCCCCTGGGCGACAGGGGCGCCGCCGTTGCCTGCGTCGGGCGCGTCGGGCGCGCCGGCTGCGACGGCTGCAAGGCCCACGAACACGGCGCCGGGCGTCTGCCCGCCGACGAACGTCGAACCGAGGCCGGCACTCGCGATCGCCTGAACGGGTGGCCCGGCGAAGAGCGTGTCTGCGTCCGGCCCGACGAACAGCGCGAGGTCCGTGGCGCTGTCGGCATCCCAGCTCACGAGCAGCCGGTCCGTGTCGCCTACGACGGACGTGAGCCGAGGCCCGCGCAACACGCCGGCCGCGGCCGAGAGGGGCGGCTCCGGCAACTCGCCCTTGGGCTTGCCTGGAGCGGGGCCGCTGCCCGGCGGCTGGTTGCAGCCGCCGAGCAGCAGGGCGCCGACCAGGACGCCGAGCACGAGAGCGACGAACCGCTCAGTCACAGTAGGTGACCTGCAGGCCCGGGCTCATGGCGAAGCCCTTGGGTCCGGCGGCATCCACCACGAGTTGCTGTCCGTACCAGGTGAGTCCGAGGAAGATCGCGTCGTTCGGGACCGGTAGCGGCAGCGAGAACGAGCCCGCGCCCGCGACGCCCGGTGCGCCACCGAGCGGCACGGTGATCAGCACGTTCAGCAGGCCCGGGTCGACCAGCAGCGTGCCGCCCTTGAACGGGAACGCGGCCTGACCGAGGCCGATGATGACCGTGGCCAGGCTTCCGCCCACGCCGTTCTCGAACTCGAGCACCCAGGACTCGTTGCCCAACCTCGGCGCGCCGCCTGAGCTGGACAGTCCCGGGACCACTCCGCCGGTGCCGGCCAGGCCGGTGCCGTACTGGGTCGGGAAGGGACAGGGCGGCAGGGCACCACCCAGGTTGGTGGGGCCCGAGACCACCACGGTCTGCGTGAGCGAAGCGAAGGGGACGGAGAAGGGCGGGTCGAAGCACACGTCCCAGGTGCCCTGGGGCACGACCACCGCGTACAGGCCTGCAGCGTTGGTGTTGTCGCTGCAGAGCGCCACCGGGGCGCCGGTGATCGGGTCGACGACGTCGACATCCACGCCCGCGATCGGCGCACCACCGGCGGTGATCGTCCCGGCGAGCGTGACACCCGGGAGCAGCGGGATCTGGCCCAGGTTCACGTCGGCGGCCACCACCAGGTCGAAGATCTCGTGGCCCACGATCAGGGCGCCCGTCGGCGGGCAGACCTCGAAGTCGTAGGTCCCGGCGGGCACGACGACCGAGACGAGGCCGTTGGCTGCGGTGTTGTCCTTGGGGGTGTAGAGTTCGGTGCCGGTGAGCGTGTCGATGGTGTCGGTGTCGGCGTTGGCCAGCGGTCCAGCCGGGCCGACCACCTGGGCCGTGATGCGCATCCCGGGCGGCAGGATCACGTCCCCGATGTCCGTGTCGACCGACAGCGCCAGCTCCAGGGCCTTCGAGGCGAGGGGGGGACCCAGGACGGGTGTCGAGTCGAAGCGCAACTCCACCTGGCCCGTGGGCACGGCGATGGCAAAGCGCCCGAAGACGTCGGTCTTGTCCGCGATCAGGTCGAGGTTGTCGCCCGAGGCGAGGTCGATGACATCCAGGTTCACATCGGCCACGGGGATGCCGGTGGCGGTCACGGCGCGACCCTCGAGGGCCACGCCGGCGGGGGCCTCGAGGACACCGAGGTTGGTCGTTCCGACCACGCCGACGTCCTGCAGTTCGAAGATCAGCGAGGTGCTGGCTGGCGGCGGCGGCGGGATGAAGGTGATGTCGTACAGGCCCGCCGGCAGGGTCGTGTTGAAGAAGCCTCCGGCGTCGGTGCCGTCGTTGGAGAGGGGCGGATCGCCACCGCCGAGGAGGTTCTTGACGTCGATGTCGACGCCGGCGATGCCGACGCCGTTCTCATCGACGACTCGTCCGACGATGGTGTCGGCGGCGAGGGGCCCCGCGAGCAGGCCGAGGGCCGCGGCGAGGGCGAGGGGGGAAAGACGGGCAAGCACGGCAACCTCCGGGTCGGGGGGACGGGCCGTGGCGCAGCAGCGCCTGCGGCGGGGTGACCGGAGGGGAACTGCAAAGCGGGGGCCAATCGCGAGACGCGCGCCGAGCGGGCGGTACGTGTGACTCGAGAGGGTGTCCTGTCCGGGAGCTGGACGGCGCGTACCGCGAGTGACCGGATCGTGGACGCTGCAGTGGCGGATCTGCCGCCGGGAGCCGGCTGGACGCGATTCTCGGCCCGTTCGATGCTCTGGCACGGCGCTTGCAACCGGTGTCCGGTGTTCTCGCGGATACCCGACCGATGCCCAACGCTCTCCCCGACTCCGACCCGCGCATCCTGCTCTACGCCCACGACTCCTTCGGGCTCGGGCACCTGCGCCGGACCCTGACCCTCGCCGCCGCCCTGGCCGAGGCCCTGCCCCGGGCCTCGCTGCTGATCGCCAGTGGCTCGGCCTGCGCGACGCACTTCGAGCTGCCGCCGCGGACCGACGTGCTCAAGCTCCCCTGCGTGGGCAAGGTCGCTGGCGCGTACACGCCGAGGTCGCTGCCCGCCAGCCTGGACGCCGTGATCGCCCTGCGCCGGGCGTTGCTCGAGACCGCCGCCGAGTCGTTCGCGCCCGATCTGATCGTGGTGGATCACCAGGCCATCGGGCTGCGGGGCGAGATGCTCGGCGTGCTCGAGGCGGCCCGGGGCCGCGGGGCGGCCACCATCCTCGGCGTACGGGACGTGATCGATGCGCCCGAGGTCGTGGCCCGCGAGTGGGGCACACCCGCTGTCCGCCGAGCCCTGACGGAGCTGTACGACCGCGTCTGCGTCTACGGCTCGCCCGGGGTCTTCGACGCGCGCGCTCGCTATGCCGTGCCGCCGGAGCTGGCGGCGCGCATGGAGTTCACCGGTTACGTGGTGCGCCCACCGTCCCCGGCGCGAGCCCGCCCGCTGCCCACCGTCCGTCCGCAAGTCGTGGTGACCATGGGCGGTGGCGAGGACGGCGAACAGCGCCTGGACGATTATCTGGCCGCCATCGGCCCCCGACGCGCGCCCTGGGACACCGTGCTGGTGCTCGGCCCGCTGCTGGATCGTGGAGCAGCACGACGCCTCAAGCAGAAGGGGCGCTCCATCCCCGGGGTGACGGTGCACACCTTCCACCACGACATGCCCCGGCTGCTCTCCGAGTCGGACGCGGTGGTGGCCATGGCCGGATACAACACGGTTGCCGAGATCCTGCAGAGTGGCTTGCCGGCCGTGCTGCTCCCACGCACGATGCCTCGCGTCGAGCAGCTCCTCCGCGCCCGCGAGCTGGAGCGCCTGGGCCTGGCCCGCTGCCTCGTGGATCCCGAGCCGCGTGAGTTGCGCGCGGCCGTGGCGTCGGCCGTGAGCCAGACGCGTTCGCCGCGGATCACGCCGCCGCTGGATGGGGCCACCGTATTTGCGCAACGGGCAGCGGAACTCCTGGGCGCGGTGCGCCTCGTGGCCGGGCGTGTGTCCGCATGACTCCGCGCATCGCCTACCTGCTCAAGAAGTTCCCGCGCCTCTCGGAGACGTTCGTCCTCAACGAGGTGCTGGCGCTCGAGAACCAGGGCCTTGCGCCGTTGGTGTTCTCGAGGCGGGCGCCCGACGACGAGGTCCGTCACCCCCAGTTCGCCGACCTGGACGTCGTGCCCGAAGTGCTCCCGCCACCGCGCGAGATCGATCCGTGGCAGGTGCTCTTCTTCGACGGACCGCGGGATCTCGTGCCGGCGGTGCAGCAGGCCGTGACCGAGTTCCGCGCCTTCGAGCATCCACGCCTGGCGTCGTTGCTCGTGGAGGCGATTCATCTGCGTCAGCGCTGCGCGGAGCTGGATGTCGGCCACGTCCACGCACACTTCGGGACGGACGCCGCGCTCGCCGCCGCCCTGCTCCGCGCGCTCGGCGGGCCCGGCTACAGCCTGACCCTGCACGCGAAGGACATCTATCGGGACACCGTGGATCCAGCCCTGCTGAGCCGTCTCGTGGCGGGCTCGCGCTTCAGCATCACCGTGTGCGACGCCAACGTCCGTCACCTCGAGGCGACGCTGTCGGCCGAGGCGTGCGGCAAGTTGCGTCGGCTTTACAACGGCATCGACCTGTCGTGTTTCTCCGCGGGGCGCGAGGTGCCGCGCGACGAGGGTCACGTGCTGGCCGTGGCGCGGCTCGTGGAGAAGAAGGGCCTGGACGTGCTCGTGGACGCGGCGGCCCTGCTCCGGCAGCGGGGCGTACCGTGTCGCGTGACGATCGTCGGCGACGGCGAGGAGCGGCAGGCCCTGGAGCAGCGCGTCGAGGCCCTCGGCCTGGGCGACCACGTCACGCTCACCGGACCGTTGCCGCAGGACCAGGTCGCCCGCCTCATGCGCCAGGCCATGGTGTTCTGCCTGCCCTGCGTGGTCGGCGCGGACGGCAACCGGGATGCGTTGCCCACCGTGCTGCTCGAGGCCCTCGCGATCGGTCTGCCCTGCATCTCGACTCCGGTCTCGGGCATCCCCGAGATCCTGGATCACGGGAACGCCGGCGTGCTCGTGCCCGAGCGCGACGTGGAGTCCACGGCGCACGCGCTGGAAGGACTGCTCGCCGACGGCACGCGCCGTCGCAAGCTGGCCGCGGCGGGGCGGGCGCTGGCCGCGGCGTGCTTCGACCGCGAGCAGACGGCGGCCACGCTCGGCGATTGGTTCCGTCAAGCCACAGCGGAAGCCGGGGCGGCGACATGCGCGTCCTCTGCGTGAACCAGGATCCGGGCATCAGCCCGGATCGCTCCAAGGGAGCGGCCATCCACCTGATGGCGCTGCGCGAGGCGTTCGGTGCCGAAGGTGCCGCCGTGCTGGCTCTCGACGAGCCGGACGCGGGCCGCCTCGACGTTGCCCTCGAGGCGGCCCTCGCGGCAGGCCCGGTGGATCTGGTGTACGAGCGCTACGCCCTCGGTGGAGTCACCGCGAGCCGCTTCGCGCGCCGGACCGGCGTGCCCCACGTGCTCGAGGTCAATGCTCCGTTGCTCGAAGAGGCTCGCGCCCATCGCGGCGTCGAGGACGACGGAACCCTGTTGGCCGCCGAGATCGAGGCCTACACGCACGCCGACCGCGTGCTCGCCGTGTCCAGCGAGGTCGCGCGCTCAGTGCTCGCGCGCGGGGTCGCGTCGGCTCGGGTCGTGGTGCGGCCCAACGCGGTGGACGCCGAGCGTTTCCTGCCGCTCGCTGGCACCGAGCGCTCGATTCCGGGAGTGCCCGACGACCGCGTCGTCCTCGGGTGGCACGGTCGGCTGAGGCCCTGGCACGGGTTCGAGCGCCTCGCCGCGCTTGTCGGGCGCCTCCTGCACGAGGGCCTCCCGGTGCACCTGCTGGCCGTCGGCGCCGGGGATGTCGCCGCGTCGCTGCGCGATCGTGTCCCGTCCACCCACGCCACGACGCTCGGCTGGAGGCCGCAGTCGGAGGTCGCGCGGATCGTCGCTCGCTTCGACCTGATGGCGCTGACCTACCCGCCCGAGGCACCCTGCTACTTCTCGCCGCTCAAGCTGCTCGAGGCGATGGCCGTCGGCGCCGTGCCCGTGGTCCCCGACCTGGGTGACCTGTCGTCCGTGGTCCGCCATGGGCATGACGGCCTGGTGGTCACCGCCGGCGACGACGTAGCCCTGTACGACAGCGTGGTTCGCCTGGTGGAGGACTCGGACCTGCGTCGTCGGTTCGGAGACGCCGCGATCGGGACGGCGCGGCGACGCAGCTGGCGCGGGCTCGCGGCCGAGATCATGGGCTGGACCCCAGGGCTGGTGACGCCGTGAAGTTCACCCGTCGCGCCTCCGAGTCATGGACAGTCATCCGACGCTTCGCGCCGGAGCTGCGCCCCTTCGCCCGCGCACTGCTGGTGGTCGTGCTGCTCGGTCTGGGTGCCGCCGGCCTGGAGCTGCTGCGCCCCTGGCCAGTGCAGTGGATCTTCGACGGGGCCCTGGTCCCGACGGGCGGCGCGGGCGAGCCAACCCCGGGGCTGGGCCGGTTGGTGGCCGTGCTCACCGACCGGCAGCCCGGCCCCGAGTCTGTGCTGATCTTCGGTGTCGCGTTGGTCGTGATCGTCTCCGTCGGTCGTTCACTGCTCGAGTACGCGCGGACGCTGCGTCTCGCCGACGTGGGCCACCGGGTGACCCGCTCGTTGCGGGCGCGTCTCTTCGAGCAGCTGACTCGCCTGTCGCCGCGCTTCCATGCCGAGCACAAGTCGGGCGACCTGCTGGTCCGCCTGATGGGCGACGTGCCGATGTTGCGCACGATGCTCGTGGATTCGTCGGTGGAGCTGGGCATCCGGTTCGTGCTGGTCGTCGCCACCGTCGCGGTGATGCTCGCGGTGGATCCCTGGCTGACGCTCTTGGTGCTCGGCGTGATCCCGGCGGTGGCGCTCGCCGTGCGCGTGCTCTCGCGGCGCATCACGTCGGCCGTGCGCAAGCAGCGTCGCAAGGAGGGCGCCGTGGCCGACTTCCTGCACGAGGCCGTGTCCGCCGTGCAGGTGCTCCAGTCGCTGGGTCAGGAGCAGGCTGCGGCGCAGCGGTTCCGCCGGGACAACCGCTCGAGCGAGCGCGCCGGCCTGCGCGCGCGCCGGCTCGCGGCCCGGCTCAGCGTGACCGTCGAATCACTGCTGGGTGTGGTCGTGGCCGGGACGCTGGCGCTCGGCGGACACCGCGTGCTGGAGGGAGAGCTGAGCCCGGGCGAGCTGCTCGTGTTCGTGTCCTACGTGCGCGGCCTGCTCAAGCCGATCCGGGCCGCATCGCGACACGGCGAACGCATCGCCAAGGGCGCGGCCTGCGGCGAACGCATCCTGGAGGTCCTCGATCACGAGGTCGAAGTGATCAGCCGTCCGGGCGCCCCGCTCGCACCGAGGCGACCGCAGGTGCTCGAGTGGCGCGACGTGTCGTACAGCTATGGCGACGGCGTCCGGGGCGTGAGTGCCGTGGACCTGGAGCTGCGGCGAGGGGACTGCGTCGCCCTGTTGGGACCGAGCGGTGCGGGCAAGTCGACCTTGACCTCGCTCGCCGTGCGGCTGATCGATCCGCAGGCCGGGTCGGTCCGGCTGGACGATGTGGATCTGCGCGAGTGGGAGCTGGGTTCCCTGAGGGAACGGTTCGGTGTGTGCCTCCAGGACACCGTGCTGTTCGGCGACACTGTGCGCGAGAACCTGCTCATCGGCGCGCCCGATGCGGACGAGGAGCAGCTTCGCCGCGCCTGTCGCGATGCGGGCGTGGATCTCTTCCTGGCGGGCATGCCGGGCGGGCTCGATGCCCCGCTGGGCGCGGCGGGAGCGGGGCTCTCGGGTGGCGAGCGGCGGCGCCTGGCGCTGGCGCGCACGCTGCTGCGCGAGGCACCGATCCTGATCGTGGACGAACCCTTCAACGGCCTGGACGAGCACGCCGCGACCCGGGTCATGGACACGCTTCGAGATCGATCGGCAAACGGGATGGTCCTGGTGGTGACCCACGGGCAGGAGCACCTCGCGCGGTTCGACCGGATCGTTCGCATGCGCGCGGGACGTCTCGATCGGCGTGCGGAGCCGGCGGACCTGGAGCTGTCGCCGTGAACGGACTGCGCGTACGTGACCGCGACGTCGGGCTCGCGGCTCGGGCCGGTGACGGCCGGCTCCAGCCCCTGCCGGAGAGCCTCCTGAAGACCCTGCTGGTGGCGGATCTGATGGGTCACGGCGCCGCGGCCGTGAGCGGTTTCACCGTGGAGCACGCGCGCTGGAAGCCCGGCGTCTCGCTCACCGTGGGGTACTCACTGCAGCGTGACGACGGCAGCGAGGTGCTGCTGTACTGCAAGCGCTACGCGTCCGACAAGGCGACCATCCTGCAGCGGCGCAGTGACCACGACGATCTGGCCTGGAGAACCTCGGGGGTCGAGGTCCCCGACGGATTCCGCCGACGAGTCCTGGTGCTTCCGGAGCTGTCCAGCGCCGTGTGGGTGTTTCCGGCGGATCGATGCCTGCCGGGACTTCCGCGCGTCGCCGACATGCGCCGCACGCGCCGATTCGCCGAGCGCGCCGGTCTCTTCGGCGAGTGGCACATCCGCTCGCACCGCTCCCGCGCCCAACTGCTGCGCCACAAGCCCGAACGGAGGGCCGTGTTCCGTCTCGACCTCGTGTTGCGCCGGGCCGCCAAGCGTCGCGAGCGCCAACTCGCTCTGCGCGTCCTGCCGCCGGACGAGGCGCGGCGGATCGCCCGGGCGCGCACCGCCTGCGGGGGCGGCGAGCTGATGCCAGGGTTGCTCGCCGTGGAGGAGCGCACCGGCCTGCTCTTCGAGGACTGGCTGGAGGCGACCGTGCCGGAGCCCGACGACTTCAGCGCGGCCCGACTCATGGGCGAGTGCCTGGGTCGACTGCATGCCCTGCCCGTGCCGGAGCGTCGTGACAGCCTGCGTACACCGCCCCCGGCGACGCCGGCGGAGCTGCAATCACTGTTCGCGTGGAGCCCGACGCTGTTGCGCCTCGCGCGCGGATTCAACGGTCTGCGGGGCCGGGCGGCCCGCTGCTGGACCCACGGCGATCCGCACCCCGATCAGCTCGCGCTCGCCGGCGCGGGGCTTCCACGACTGCTCGATCTGGACGCCCTCGGCCTCGGGGACCCGGCCGAGGACCTCGCGACCTGGATCGCGGACCACCTGTCCACCGAGACCGCGGCGACGTTCGAGGAGGCCGCCGGAGCCCTGCTCGACGGGCATCAGGCCGGTGGTGGGCCACGGATCGAAGAGCGCGTCCTGCGCTCCGCCGTCGCCGGTGCGCTCCTGCGCCAGGCCGCGGGGTGTCTGCGCCGGGTCGAGCGTGATGCCGAGGCACGAGCTGCCCTCACGCTGGAACGGGCGCGTGACCTCGCGCCGCGCGGGATCGTGTCGCCATGACCGCCGCGGCCCTGGCACGCGCGCTGTCGCGCTGGCTCGACGACCGCTCGACCGTGCGGAGACTCGAAGCGCGAGGTGACCAGGTCTACGTCGAGACCGACAGAGACGGCTTGCTGCGCTGGGACGGCGTCCGACTGGTGCCCACGATCCCGGATGATGACCTGGCGCTGCCCCTCGCCCGCGTCCTGCCGCTCTGGCGAGCGCGGGGCCCGGTGGAGGTCCTGGCCTACCGTCCGGGCCGCAGGCTCACCCTGCGCGTCGGGGCCGGCGCCCAGGTGCGCGTGGTCAAGGGTTATCGGCCGGGGCGACTTCACCAGGCTGCTGCGCGGCACCTGTTCGCGGCCGAGGCGCTGAGTTCGTCGGCCATGGGCGTCCCGGATCTGCTGGAGGTCGATGAGGATCGCGGTTGTCTGGTCTTCGCCCTCGCTGACGGCCGACCGGTGACGATCGCGACGCGAACGAGGGAGCTGTTCTTCGCCGTCGGGTCCGGGTTGCGCTCGCTGCAGCACGCCGAGGGCGAGAGCCTGAGCCACCACGACACGGCCGCGGAGTTGGACGTGCTCGCTTCTCTCCAACGGCGTCTCCCTGCGTGCGGAGTCGCCGTGCCGGAAGGCTGGTCCCGACTCGCCGACGCGGCCCGCGCCGTGGCGAGCGTGGTCGGTCCCGAGCGCGTGCCCTGCCACCGGGACCTGCACGACGGACAACTGCTCGACGGCTTCGAGCGCCCGGTGTTGCTCGACCTCGACCTGCTGTGCAGCGGCCATCCGGCTGTCGATGTCGCCAACCTGACCGCACACCTCACGCTGCGCATGTTGCAGCGGCCTCTCGAGATCTCGGAGACCGATGCGAATGCCTGTGCGGAGTCGCTGCTCGACGGCCTCGATGCGCCCGCGGGCGCCGGCTTCGATGGCGCGTTCCGCTTCTTCCAGGCGACCACGTTCCTGCGCCTGGTCCTCGTCTACAGCCTCCGGCCGGCATGGGCGTCGGTCTGTGGGCCGCTCCAGAGGTACGCCGAACGCTGCCTGCACGACCTCGGGGCTTGAGCCGTGCGCCCGGTGACCGCCTTGCTGGGGGCGTTGCTCCTCACCGCGGGGGCGGCTGCCCAGACCCGGGATGACCTCGAGGTCGGGCACTGGGTGGAGGTCCGCGGCGAGGTCGTCGGGGACGAGGTCTTCGGCGCGACTTCGGTCGAGATCCGCGAGCCCGACGACGACGAGGTCTTGATCGGCGTGCCGCGCCTGGTCGATCTCGAGCGCCGACACTTCGTGCTCATGGGCCAGCGCGTGGTCGTGTCGGCGCGCACGGATTGGGAAGGCATCACGCTCGAAGAGCTTGCGCTCCCCGAACCCGCCCAGATCAAGGTCGAAGGGCACTTCCGAACACCCGGGCGATTCGATGCGCGTGAAGTCAGTCCTCGCCGCAGCCCGGGCCGTTCACGCATCACCGGGCGTGTCGACACTCTCGGGCGCCGGGCCGGTGGCGTCGTGACCCTGGGCATCATGCGCTGGACCGTGCCCGTCGGGCCGGAGGCCATGATCTCCGTCGAGGACGATCGCTCCCTGGCCTCGGTGCCCCTCGCGCCGGGTCGCCCGACCGCCCAACTCGATCAGCGCGCCGACGACGCGGACGACATCCGCCGGAACTTCTTGCTCACCGACAAGCTGAGCTTCGGCGGGCAGTTCGAGTTGAGCGCGAAGCGCGAGGAGAACTTCGACCTCGACGACGACGTGGGCGCGGAGCGCTCCGACATCCAGCTCAAGCTCACCACCGAGCTGGTCTGGGAGCCGGACGAGACCTTCTTCGCGCTCATGCGCCTCCGCCAGCAGACCCGCTGGCGACACGAGCAGGACGCTCCCGACGACCGCGACTCGGACGGTGAGCTCAACGAGCTGTACGGCTACTGGCTCGACGCGTTCGGGGCGGGGGTGGACCTGCAGGTCGGGCGACAGGACTTCGACGATCTTCGCGAGTGGATCTACGACGAGAACCTGGATGCCATTCGCGCCATCGCTCGGCGACCCGGGGTGCAACTCGAACTCTCGGCGAGCACTGTGTTCAGCGAGGGGAGCAAGCGCAATCGCGACTTCGACAACGCCATCGCGTATCTGTCCAACGGCGACGAGCAGCAGCACCTCGCGGCCTGGCTGATGCAGCGCAAGCGGACCCATGGCGAGGGTGGTGAGGAACCGCTCTGGTTCGGCCTACGTGCGCTCGGCGAGTGGCTGCCCGACCAGGAGATCTGGGCCGACACGGCCATCCGCCGAGGTCAGGACGACGAGACCGACTACCGCGGCTTCGCCTTCGATGTGGGTACGACCTGGACTCCGCCCACGCTGGACGAGTGGTACTTCACCGTGGGATTTGCGCAGGCTTCGGGGGACGATGATCCCGACGACGGGACCGACCACGCGTTTCGCCAGACCGGACTGCAGGACAACAACGGCCGCTTCGGTGGGGTCACGTCCTTCCGGTACTACGGTGAGGTCATGGACCCGGAGTTGTCGAACCTGCAGGTGCTCACCGCGGGCGTGGGCAAGCGCTTCGGCAGCCGCTCCTCACTCGACCTGGTCTACCACCGCTACCGTCAGGCGGAGGCCTTCGACCGCCAGGTGAACACCAACCTCGACATGCGGCCCAATGGCAAGGACCGCGACCTCGGCTGGGGTCTCGACATGATCTGGGGCTCGCGCGCCTGGGATCCGTGGTCGGTCGAGGTGACCGGCGGGTACTTCGCGCCGGGCGACGCGTACGACGACAGCGACCCGGCCTGGTCGACGAAACTGCAGGTCCGCTACAAGTTCTGAGACCGGCTGACGCTCGAGGCAGGGTCCGCTGGAACGCACGGCGGGCGGGCCCGGGATGTCCCGGACCCGCCCGCCGGTCGATCGGTCGATCGGTCGAACAGGACGCCTAGAAGCTCTCGACGACCTGACGCTGACGGAAGCGCTCGATGTGCCCGTCGAGCCATTGGCCGTGCGCAGCCACCGCCGGGTCACCGGCCGAGGCGTAACGCTGGGCCGTGGTCTGGGCGCGGCTGAGCAGCGTGTCCATGAGCGCGGTCACGTCCGGCGTGGTGTCGCGGCCCAGGTTGCTGATGACGATCTCGATGAAGTCCTTCTGGGTCCAGCGGTCGTGCTCGTCCGGGGTCGCCGGCCAGACCGCCTCGAAGGTCCGCGTGGCGACATCGCGTGAGGTCGGTGCGCCGGTCACGCCCATGCGGCCCTGGTTGGCGATGCGCTCGTGCAGGTTGTTCGAGAGCAGGCCGGTGAGCATGACGTAGCGGGACGAGTTCACGATGCGCGGCACCGTGTCGAAGTCCCACGGATCGAACCAGCTGCCCCAGGAGCCGACCTTCTTGTTGGCCAGCAACAGGCGCTCGGCGTCGGGGATGCCCCCGGTCCACTTGAGGCCCTTGCTGATCATCAGGTCCAGCGCCTGGGCCTGCATGCCCGCGTCGACGGCGATCATCGGGGGCTTCCCGCCGACCTGCCCGACCTTGTCGCGCGTCATCGTGAAGCCGCCCAGGTAGCGGGTCAGGGGCTGCACGGACCGGGCGTGGAGGCCGGCGAACATCGAGTAGAAGCGCGCGTACTGGTAGTAGTCGTCGCCGGTGTCCGCACCCTTGTCGACCAGGCGCCGCAGGCCCTCCTCGGCCAGGGCGATCTGGTCGGCCGCGAACGACACCGGGTCGGTGCCGAAGTCCCAGGTGATGCACAGCGGGTCGCCGAGGATCATGTCCTCGTCGGTGCCGTACTCGAGGCCGTGCTCACCCGAACGGCTGGCGATGCTGTTCAGCGTCGCCTCCTGGTTGCTGCCGTTGATCTCCGTGTAGCCGTACTCGATGGCCCAGTAGTCGTAGGGACCGGGGACGGACGGGAAGAACTCGCCCTGGGTCCGGCCCGGGGCCGCCAGGTTGATGGCGTTGTAGTCCATGACCGAACCGGCCAGGCCACGCTCCGAGGTGAACGCCACGTCGTTGGCGCGGGCGATGTCGTTCCACACCGACGACTTGAAGTTGTGCCGCAGGCCCAGCGTGTGGCCGACCTCATGCATGACCACGTCGGTGATCATGGCCTCGAGGAACTCCTGCTTGTCGAAGTCGGGCAGCAGGATGCTGGCCATCGCGGAGACGCGTGCCACCTCCAGGGCCCGGTTGGCGCTGGTCAGCGAGCACAGGCGCGAGGCGTTCTCGAGATCCTCGGGCGTGAACCCGCCGTAGAGCTTCTCGGCCGTCTGCTTCAGCTCGGCCTTGCTCATGCCCGCGAGGTCCTCGACGTAGGTGTCGAAGCGGCGCGCGTAGCTGGAGAGGAAGCTCTCCTGCATGGTGATGTCGGCGTCGAAGATCTCACCCGTGCGCGGGTCGACGCGCGACGGACCGATGGCGAAGCCGATGTCGTCGGTGGACCAGCGCACGACGGCGTAGCGCACGTCGGCCGGGTCCCACTCGGCGTCCGCGGGCATGATCTTCGCGACGATGCCGTTGCTGAAGCCGGCCTTGCGGAAGGCGGGCTCCCAGGCCTCGATGCCCTTCTTGACGGCCTCGCGGAAGGCCGCGGGGGTGGAGTTCTCCACCCAGTAGGTGATCGGCTTGACCGGGTCGCTCACGTCCGCGGTCGGGTCCTTCTTCTGCAGGCGCCAGCGGTTGGCGAAGCGGCGCACGGCGTCCTTGGACTGCCAGTCGAACATGTCCTTGCGTTCGGTCGTGAAGTAGCCGACGCGCTGGTCGTACAGGCGCGGCTTGAAGCCGGGCTCGGGCAGGGCGCTGAAGCTGTGGCGCACGTTGAGCCGGAAGCTGTTGCCGTCGGCGATGGTCAGGTTGCCGCCGCTCCCGGTGTAGACCATCTCGACGCCCAGCTCGACGTTCTTCGGGAAGGCGTCGGCCAGCTTGAACCGCGAGAGGTCCTTCGAGGCGCTGTACTTGCCCGACATCATCTTGGCGAGGTCGAGGTTGTCGCCCAGGAACCAGCTGCCGAGGTCGATCACGTAGCGCTTCTCGTCGGGCTGCTCGGCCGCGATGTCGAAGCTGTTCAGGACGCTCGGGGAGACCGACTGGGAGAGGCGCTTCTCGTCGAAGGTGTCACCCGGGTCGAGCCACCGCGTGGGGTTGGCGACCAGCGTGATCTTCTCGTCCGTGGCCTTCTCGAAGTGCAGGACCTGGTCGGTCTCGTAGAGCAGCGCGCCGCGGTACAGGCTGCTCGATCCGACGCCGCTGTTGAGTGCGGCGTTGTAGAGGAACTCGCGGCCCAGCGAGTCGTCGTCCAGGTGCAGGTAGAGCTTGTCGGCCTTCATCGAGACCTTGAACAAGCCCTCGGAGGTCGTCAGGTCGTCATCGCCGACGAGCTCGTCGTACTTCTTGATCTTGTCTTCCTTCTCCTTCTTCTCCTTCTCTTCCTTCTTCTCTGCGTCCGACTTGTCCTTGTCGTCCTTCTTGTCGTCGTCCTTCTTGTCAGCGGTCGAGGCGGCGGCCTTGCCGGCTTCCGCCTTGCCGTCGGACTTGGCTGCGTCGGCCGAGGCCCCGGCGCCCGCGGCGGAACCCCCGTTCTGAGGGGCCTTGCAGCCAGTGATCACGGCGGTCAGGCCGAGGAGGAGAACCAGGGAAAGGGTGGTCAGGCGCATCGGTGGACTCCGGCGTCGCGCTTCGGGGCAGAGAAGGGGCAGAGAAGTCGGGCAGGCTACCAGACGCCCTCCTGACCGTGGGGACGCCGTGGCGCGGGGAGCATGTGTCTGTTCGATGACGGCCTGGGGGGTCGCGTGCCGAGCGCCGGCGCCAGGGCGCCCGGCTGTCGCGCTGGGCGCCACGTCGGGCTCCGGCGCGCCGGTACCGTTCCTCCTGCCTCGCCGTCAGATCATGTCAATGATCGATCGATTGCTGTGCCCATATTCCAATCACTCTGGCTGTCTGTATCATGGACAATGTGGGTGAACGCCGGTAGTCTCCTCTTCGATGATCTGGTAGTCAGAACAGTATGGATGTCCGGGAGCTCCATCAAAATGGCTGTTTCTCTTGCAGGCTTGCCCGAGGACGTGGTCTTGGGGCAGCGCATCTCGTCGACGCCAAGGGCGGAACTCTTCGAGGCGCGCCGGGGGAATGAGCGCCTGGCGGTCCGCATCGGATCCGGAGCGCTGGCCGAGGCGGGCGTGCTCGCCCGGGTCGACTCGCCCGGCCTGCCTGCGCTGGTGGAGGCGGGCCGCCTCGACGATGGGCGCCCGTTCCTCGTGCGGGCCTGGGTCGAGGGGCGCTGCTTCGACGACGAGATCGGCGCCGTCGATGTCGGAGCCGTCGTGGATCGCCTGGTGGGGTTGTTCGGGACGCTGGCTTCGCTCCACGAGGCCGGCATCGTGCACCGCGACCTGAAGTCGGACAACGTCCGGGTCCGACCCGACGGCACGGCGGTCCTCGTGGATCTGGATCTCGCGCTGACCGGCGAGGGCACCACGACGCGCGGGGCCGGGACGCCGACCTACCTGGCGCCCGAGGTGCTCCTCGGCCATCCTGCCACCCCGGCCTCGGATCTCTTCTCGGCCGGCGCGATGCTCGCGTTCGCCTTCGCCGGCCGGCCGGACGCCCACTTCAACGAGCGCTTCCCGCGGGAGGATTTCTGGGCCTCGAGCGGCCTGGACGCCGAGTCCCTCCCCGACGAGTTGTCGCCGCTCATCCGCGCCCTCGTCCGTCGGCGCCCCGGTGACCGGCCGTCGTCGGCGCGAGGCGCACTGCGCATGCTCCCGGCTCAAGAGGGCGAACAGCCTCCGGATCTCGGACTGCCCCGGCTGCTCGGGCGACGTGCCGTCGTCGACGACCTGCGCGTCCGACTCCGTCGTTCCCGCGGCGTGCTGCTCCTGCTCACCGAGGACCCCGCCGAAACGGACCAGCTGCTCGAGCACATCCAGGTGCTCGAAGCCATCGATGGGCGTCGCGTCGAGCTGATCCCCCTCGCTTCGCCGCGCGGCGTGATGGGCGTCGTGCAGGAGACGCTCCGTGTCCTGCGCGCCGACGCCGTCGAGGCGGAGTCCTCCGACCTGACCGAACGCCTGGCGCAGCGCATCGTGGAGGAGGTCGTCGCCGAGCGCCCCGAGGGATACGCCTTGTTGGTGACGGTCGGCCGTGACATCGCGCGCGCCGTGGGACGCGCGCTGCGCGATCGATTGCTGGAGAGCGAGAGCGCCCGCGTGGGGCGCTTCAGCTGGCCGCCGCTGTCGCGTGCCTCGCTGGAGAAGCACCTGGGCCGCGTCACCGGAGACGCCTCACCGGGCATGGTGGAGCGGCTGGCCAGCCAGCTCATCGACCTGTCCGGGGGGCGCGCGACCGAGGTCAACGCCTGCCTGGAGCAGGCCGAGGAGCTGGCGGTCGTCCGACGGGAGGGCGGGTCCTGGGCGCTGCTGCTCGACCGCTGGCCGCAGGCCGGGACGGGCGGCAAGGAGGCGCGGCTGCTGGCCCAGCTGCCCGACGGCGCACGCCGGCTGCTCGCGGCGCTGACCGTGCTCGAGGAACCGGCGAGCCTGACGCAGGCCGCCGCGGTGGCGGCGCTGGAGGAAACGGACGCGCTGGAGGCCCTGGCCGCCCTGACGGCTTCGCGCATGGTGGCCGATCCAGCGGCGGGGCAGCGCCTCGAGACGGAACCCCGGTGGAAGTCCGCCGCGCGTGTCGAGCTCGATGCGGAGGTTGCGAAGGAACTCCACCGGCGCGCCCTGGTCGAGCTCGAACGAGATGGAATGGCGCCGGGGCGGCGCGCGTGGCACCGCCTGCACGGAGACGGTGGTGACGCCTCGAGGCTGGAGGCGCTGAAGGTCGCGCATGCACTGAGGCAGCACGGCGATGTCGGCGGTGCGCGGCGTTTGCTGGACCTCGTCTCGGCCCGGCCGGACGAGGTGAGCGAGGAGGTCACGGTGGCCGCGCGCATTCTGGCGTGTCGGCTCGATATCGCCCAGGGTGACGCGGATCGCGCGTGGCAGAGCTTGCGCGCCGATGTGGACGACGCACCCGCGGAACTCCAGGCGGTGGCACTGCTCGCCGCGGAGCAGTCCGGACATCGAGACGAGGCGCTGCGGCTGGCGGAACGGCTGGAGAGCGATCAGGTCGCACCGGGACCCCGTGCCTGGGCGCGACTTGCGCGGGCCTACTCGCTGTTGCTCGACGGGGAGGACGATGCGGCCCTGCTGCTGCTGAAGGACGAACCCGGGGAGTCCACACCGCCCGAGGTCGCCGTCGGCATGCTCAATGTGAAGGGCGTGATCGGCACGCGGCGTGGGGAACACGACGAGGCCGAACGCTTGTTCGATCGCGCGTCGGCCCTGGCCCAGGCGGATGGTGACCTCGCCGCGCTGGGCCGGACCGAACTGAACCGCGCCCATCTGGATCGGAGACGGCGGCGACCGTCGGTCGCGGTCTCCGCGCTGCACGGGGCCGCCGACCTGTTCACCCGCGCCGGTCACGTGCCCGGTCGCGCCCTGGCGTTGAACAACCTGGGCGTGCTCCAGCGCGATCTGGGCGACCTGCACCAGGCCCGCGAGCTGCTCGAGGAGAGTCTGGTGTTGCGCCGCCGCGTCGGCGACGTGCTCGGGGCCGCCTCCAGTCTCGGCAGTCTCGCCAACGTCCTGCTCGACGCCGGCCAGCCGGGGGCGGCGCTGCACCGCCTGAGCCGTGCCGAAGCCCTGCTCCGGCACGGACGCTACGCCGTCGAGCATGGCCTCGTGCTGCTGGTCCGTATCGCCGCCTTGGCCCTGGCGGGGCGGCACGTCGAGGCCCTCGGGCAACTCGGGCACGAAGAGGTTGCCGAGAGTCGTGCGCGCCAGCCGGCCCTGGCTGCGCGCGTGGAGGCGCTGTGCCACCACGCCGCCGGTCAGTTCGATCTGGCGAAGCGCGGAGCGATCGAGACCCGCGGCCTCGCGGAGTCCGCCGGAGACATCGCGGAGACCTTCCGCGCCGTGAGCCTGCAGGTCGCGCTCGATGCCGAAGATGCCCAGGCCGCGACGGAGCTGCGACAGCTGGCCGAGGAGCTGGCGTCGCCGATCCGGACCGCCGAGGCCGACTGGCGCACGCGCCGAACCGACGTGGCCCTGCCGCTGGCCCA
>JAJDER010000024.1 GCA_029259725.1 Planctomycetota bacterium
CGACCCCTGCCGCGATCTTCCGCGACGAGAAGATCCCCGTGCTGTATGGCTCGCACGGCTCGAAGATCTGTCCCATCGCCTCGTTCTAGGACGCCATGTCTTGAGCTTCAATTCCCCGATCTGTGGCGCAGACTCCTCGCCGGACACCTGCGCGAGCGCGAGCCGGCCGTCGACGGGCGCGAGCCGGGCTGGCCGGCCCCGGGATCCACGGGCGCCTCGTCGTCGGCGCCCGCGGGCGGGGGCGGCTTGGCGGCCATGGGGTGCGGGTCGTCCGGGGTGGGCACCGGCGGCGTGGTCTGGATCGCGTCGGCCCCCGGCGGCCAGGGTTGCAGCGCGTAGGTCTTGGGTGCCGGCAGGTCGTCCTGCATCAGGTCGAGCCCGACCAGGCCGACCAGGAAGTCCACGCCCTCGAGCGGGCGCACGCCGACGCGGATTCCGAGGAACAGCACGAACACGTCGGCCTCGAAGCCGGTCCAATCCGTCTCGGCGCGCGGTCCGTCGCGCGACGCCTGCCAGACCGAGG
Organism: Planctomycetota bacterium; assembly: GCA_029259725.1. Taxonomy (GTDB): domain Bacteria; phylum Planctomycetota; class B15-G4; order B15-G4; family B15-G4; genus JAJDER01. The sequence continues at coordinate 524 of JAJDER010000024.1, forward strand.
CGCGCTCGGGAGCGCGCACCGAGTCGAGCGGAGGCGAGCGCACGTCCTCCCTGCTCATGTCCTCCCAGCGGATCCAGCGCCGGACCTCGGGCACCAGCAGGGCTCCCGTCGTCTCGCGTGTCACCGACGGGTGCCGACCCCACTGCTGCTTCGTCAGCGGTTCGTAGCTGCGCGTGCGGGTGCCCTCGGCAGGGGGCGCGTCGCGCTTGGCCTGCCAGCGGTAGACCACCGGCAACCCCGCCTCGAACACGCCCCAGGTGGCCGGTGTGGCCGGCAGGTCGTCGCTCAGCCAGAAGGTCCACGGGAAGGTGGACTGGTACTCCGACCAGACACCGTGGAAGGTGCGGTCGTCGTAGCCCCAACGCCAATCCTGGACCGGGATCAGCCCCAGGCCCACATCCAGCAGGGCCGTCGCACGGACCGAGACGCTCGCGCCCCGCCCGAAGGCCACGCTCATCGGCACGGTGTCGGCCAGGTCGGCGCCGCGAGACCGCAGGTAGGTGTCCACGCCCTCGGGCAAGGACGAACAACCCGCCGCGCAGACGGCGAGAACGAGGGCAAGGGCCGGAGCCAGGGCCGGAGCGGATCTCATGGGCGACATCCTACCCGTCCCGAGCTGCAGTTCACCTCTCGGCTTGGGCGTCCGCCTCGGCCGGTGCGTAATCCACCAGTTCCAGGAAGACGCGGCTGCCCTGGTCGCCGAGGCGACGCTTGCCGAGCTTGACGATGCGCGTGTAGCCGCCGGGGCGGTCCTGCATGCGTGCGCCGATGTCGAACAGGCGGGCCACGGCGGCCTTGTCGCCGAGCGTGGAGAGCGCGTTGCGGAACTTGTGCAGGTCCTTGACCTTGGCCGAGGTGATCAGCTTCTCGGCCATGGGCTTGTACTCCTTCGCCTTCTCGAGCGTGGTCTCGATGCGACCATACTTGAAGAGCGACGAGCACATGTTCTTGCCCAGCGCCTTGCGATGGGATGCCGTGCGGCCCAGCCGCCGACCCTTCACGCGATGCCTCATGGACTCATTCCTTTCGTCCGGACACAGGGGCCCGCGCCTAGTTCCCGCTCGCGGAGGTCGCGTAGTTGGCGGCCTCCGGCATGCCGAGGTGCAGATCCATCGTCTCGAGCTTCTTCTTGATCTCGGTCAGCGACGTCTTGCCGAAGTTGCGGACCTTCAGCAGCTCGGCCTCGGTACGACGCACCAGCTCACCCACGGTGTGGATGTTCTCGCTGTCCAGGCAGTGCCGACTGCGCACCGACAGGTCGAGATCGTCGATGGGCATGTCGAGCTTCACGCGCAGTTCCGCCGACTCGCCGGTCTCGCTCGCCCCGTAGCTCGCGCGGACCTCCTCGGCGGGCAGGCCGTTGTCCAGATCGCCGTAGTGGACGAAGGCGTTGAGGTGCTTGCGGTAGATCCGCGAAGCCTCGACCAGCGCCTCTTCCGGGACCACGGTGCCGTCGGTCCAGATCTCCAGCACCAGCCGATCGTAGTTGGTGATCTTGCCGACACGGGTCTCCTCGATCTTGTAGCGCACGCGCTTGACCGGGGAGTAGTTGCTGTCGATCGCGATCACACCCAGCACGCGCTCGTCGGCCTCCTGCTCCTCGGCCGTGACGTAGCCACGACCGCGCTCGACCTGGATCGACATCGAGACCTCGACGTCCTCGGTCAGCGTGCAAATCACGTGCTTGCGGTTCAGCACCCGCGTGCCACCCGGGCAGTCGATCGCCCCGGCGAGCAGCGGTCCGGCCTTGGCGCCCGAGAGACGCAGCTCGGTGGCATCCGCCACGTCCATCTCGACGAGCAGGCCCTTGAGGTTCAGGATCACCTCGGTCACGTCCTCGAGGACGCCCGGGATGGTCGTGAACTCATGGTCCACGCCGGCGATGTCCACCGACGTCACGGCCGTCCCCTCGATCGAGGAGAGCAGCACGCGACGCAGGCCGTTGCCGATCGTATGGCCGAACCCCTTCTCGAAGGGCTCGATGCTGAACTTGGCGTAGGAATCGGAGACCGAATCCCGGTCGGTGACGACCGTGGACGGGAGCTCGAAGTTGCGCCAGCGAATCCTCATGACTTCTCCTGTGCGGGCGTCGTGCCCAACTACTTGGACATGAGCTCGACGACCAACTGCTCCTTGACGTCGAAGGTGACGTCGTCACGCTTCGGAAGCGTCTGGATGTGGCCTTCGATCTTGTCGGAATTGCGCTCGAGCCAGCTCGGCATCGGGTAACTGGACCGCTCATCGAGTGAGCTCTTGGCCAGCTTCCTGATGTTGTCGCGAGTGGTGACCGAGACCTGGTCACCGGAGCGAACGAGGGCCGAGGGCACGCCGCAGCGGCGGCCGTTCAGGTTCACGTGACCGTGCGCGATCATCTGACGAGCGCCGCGCCGGCTGGGTGAGAACCCGAGGCTGTAGACCACGTTGTCGAGACGACGCTCGAGCAGGCCGAGGAGGTTCTCCCCGGTGTTGCCCTTCATGCGGACCGCCTCCTTGAAGTAGGAGCTGAACTGGTGCTCCTGCACGCCGTAGTAACGCTTCAGCTTCTGCTTCTCGCGGAGCTGGGTACGGTACTCGCTGTGCCGGCTACGAGCCCACGGATGGGCTCCCGGCGGGAAGTTGCGCTGGTTCAGCGCACACTTGGACGTCTCGCAACGCGTGCCCTTGAGGAAGAGCTTCACGCCCTCCCGGCGGCACAGCTTGCAGACACTCTGTTTCTGGACAGTCATGCGGTTCGTTCCTGCTCCGTGATCACACGCGGCGCCGCTTGCGCGGGCGGCAGCCGTTGTGCGGGATCGGGGTACGGTCCTCGATGGCCTTCACCTTCAGACCGGCCTGGGCGATGGCTCGGACGGCCGACTCTCGGCCGGCACCGGGGCCGCGCACGCGGACTTCGACGTCGCGCACCCCCATCTTCATCGCCTTCTGGGAACACTTCTCGGCCGCTCGCTGGGCAGCGAAGGGCGTGCTCTTGCGCGAGCCCTTGTACCCGGCGGTCCCGGCGCTGTCCCAACACAGGACCTCGCCGTTGTGCGGATCGATGAAGCTGATGATGGTGTTGTTGAACGTCGCCTTGACGTTCACGATGGCGCGCGACATCACGCGGCGCAGTTTCTTGGCAGCCATGGATCGGCGCCTCCTAGTGGCCCTTGACCGACTTCTTGCCGGCCACTGTCTTGCGGGGTCCCTTGCGGGTGCGAGCGTTGCTCTGCGTCATCTGACCGCGGACGGGGAGTCCGCGCCGGTGACGCAGGCCCCGGTAGCACCCGATCTCCTTGAGACGCTGGATGCTCTGCGCGACGGAGCGGCGCAAGGCGCCTTCGACGATCAGGTTCTTGTCGAGGTAGCCGGCGATCTTCTGGACCTCCTCGTCGGCCAGGTTCTTGGCCGGCATCTGGGGGTCCAGGCCGAGATCCGCGCAGACCTTCACGGCGGTCGTCAGACCGATACCGTGAATGTACGTGAGCGAGGTCACGACACGCTTGTTGGGGGGGATGTCGACGCCGACGATTCGCGGCATGGGTGCTACCTCCGGTGTTTCAGCGGCCCTGGCGCTGCTTGTGACGTGGGTTGATGCAGATCACGCGGACAACGCCGCGTCGGCGGATGATCTTGCAGTTCTCGCAGATGCGCCGAACCGATGCTCTCACCTTCATTGCTGTTGCCTTCCCGGACCGCGGTAGACGATGCGGCCCTTCGACAGGTCGTACGGGCTGATCTCGACCGTGACCGTGTCGCCGGGCAGGATGCGGATGTAGTGCATGCGCATCTTGCCGGAGACGTGGGCCACGATCCGGTGCCCGTTCTCGAGCTCCACCCGGAACACGGCATTGGGCAGCGCCTCCACCACCTTGGCGGGGATGCGCAACTGGGTCAGGCGTGCCATCAGGCCGTGCCTCCGGTCGGGGCCACGGCGAGGATCTGCTCGATCCCTCCGGTGACCTCGTCCATCGAGCGATCGCCATCCACCGCGACCAGCAGCCCGTGACGAGTGTAGTAGTCCTTGAGCGGCTCGGTCTGTTCCCGGTACACCGCGAGCCGGCTCGCGACCGTCTCTGCGTTGTCGTCCTTGCGCTGGATGATCCCGGCCCCGCACGCATCGCAGACACCTGCGGCGGCCGGCGGCTTGAAGTCCAGGTGGTACATCGCGCTGCACCGGGGACAGGTCCGGCGGCCGGTGATGCGGGCCAGCAGGCGTTCCTCGGGAACGTCGATGTCCACGACCACGTCGAGGGGCTTGGCAGACGCCTCCAGGCGGCGGTCCAGCTCCTCGGCCTGCGGCAGGTTGCGCGGGAAGCCGTCGAGCACGAAGCGGTCGATGCCGTCGGCATCGCCGGTGCCCTGCGGCCGTGCGAAGGGCTCAGCGAAGGC